>DATDRZ010000061.1:0-3312 GCA_035291465.1 Anaerolineales bacterium | reverse complement strand
GAACTTCACTATTACATCGATCAGGCTGAAGCTTTCATCAAAGCCGCCCACCATTAGATAATGAAACCGCGTGACCTCTTCGTTCACCTCCCGCAATGCCGCGGCGTGAAATTCACGCGCAAGCTCCCGATCCACTTCCTTACCTGGATTAGCCAGTATGAAATGGATAGGTGTCTCAACAGCAAAAATGGCCTTTCGAAATGGGGCGTTGGTCAAATCGTCCAAAATCACCCCCGCTACAGCCATCATGCTGATACAAATAAAAAACGGTGCAACTCGCCCAAACAAGGATGTCGAAAAGAAAGCCGATTCCACCGCCGTAGATTGCAGCAACCCGGAGATCACTAAGAAGACGGCCACCCACCCCAGCGCGATCCAGAACCGAACCATGTATCCTTCGCCCACTTGATAGTCGATCAAACCTCTCATACCCGGCTCGAGGCTCTCGGACAGGAGAGGCATTAGTTGCAGCGGTAGACCGACTGTGATCCAGGCGAAAAGCGGAGCCGCTCCAAGCCAGATGAGAATACTTATGCATCCTTCGATGCGAGCGGACAGCCAACTGACGATGCCTCCGACCATACCGCACAAAAGCATCCCCAGGACCAATTTCCACCAGGGGAAGAAGGCATGAGCTGTACTCAGCAGGTACGCGTCTCTGCCCCACAAAACCAGCGCAAAGGTCACGCCGGCGATGGCGCCATAAGCCGCTTCGAATGCGGCTTTTTTCCTCGCGATCGACGTCGCGCGAAGATCGTCAAGGGGATCAGCCGCAGCCATCGACGCCCTTGTTGTGCTTTATTATCGATTTCATAGCGGTGAGGGAAGAAAGGTCAGGATGATTATAATCCGCAGCGTGATGCAAGGAACACCGCAGACAGCAACTCCGCCACTCTTTTGCTCCCAAGAATCAAATGAGAACAACGAATCCTTGATTGGGACCGCCCCTCGAGCCGATGTGTGGTTCCTGCTCGAATACCATGGCCGCTGGGGTAAAAAAGCGTTGGCTGAGAGTGACATCCCCACCGAGGTCAAGAACCATCTGAATAAGCAGCTCGAGTTGATCCCAGAATCTCGGGTCCTGCTGATCAAACAGCCGCGAGAAGTGAACATCCGCGGCTTCGCCTTCTTCGCCGCAGTGGCTTCTGCGATCCCACCCACCCTGTATCGTTTCCAGCTCAACGACTATGACGATCTGCTTTCCTACGATCTGGTAAGCATCGTGGCGCAAAAACCCGAGTACGACGACAACATCGCTAAAGAGCCTGTATTTGTCAACTGCACCAATGGGCTGCGTGACCAATGCTGCGCGCTACACGGTGTCCCGACTTATTGGGCGCTGGAAAAGCATTTCCCCGGCAAGGTATGGGAGAGCACACACCATGGCGGGCATCGTTTTGCGGCTAACTTCATGTATCTTCCCGACGGGCTTTCCTACGGACGACTGCGTAAGGAGAATGCCGCTGGCGTACTGCAGGCCGCCCTCGATGGAAACATCGCACTAAATCATTTCCGCGGGAGGACGATTTACAACGAACCCATCCAGGCCGCCGAGATCTTGCTTCGCAAGGAGTTGAATTTGACCGGAATCGATGCTGTGCGCGTGACCCGCGCCCAGGAACTGGAGCCTAAGCGCTGGAGGGTGGATATCGAAGCAAATGAAAGGTCTAACGAATTGCTGGTCGAGCAGCAAGACACGGGCAATCGGGTTCACCTGTCCTGTGGAGATGAAAAAACTAGCCCGGTCGTCGACTACAGGTTAGTAAGCCACCAAGCCTGAATTCCTTTTTCAACAGGCAAGTCATTCACTACTTCTCATCCGTCATCCCTCATCCCCGCCACATTTTCCCTCGTTATTTCCAAAATGGCATTGGGCATTTATTCAGCCAGACCCTTGTTCGCAAGGCACCCCTCTCCATCGCGATGGAGAGGGGTTGGGGTGAGGCCTTGTCCAAACCCTTGATTTCCGCCCCAATGTCCACACAAAACCTAATTTCTGTTCAATAATAAGCGCTAGTAACGGAGGGGTGCATGTTTAGCACAGTGACCTTGTACATTTGGACATTGGACGTTGGACGTGGGACGTATTCAGCCTCCTACCACATCTACAACACCTACCATAAGTCACCAAACCGGCCAAACCTACCACATGCACCATACCTACCACCATCCAAACCATGCGTCGCGCTTGCTGCTAGGGTTTCCTAGAATGAACGGAGGCCGGCGGTTCAAAAACGATGGATTAAAATATCAGTGTCCATCCGCGTTCATCCGCGTCAAATTTCCCGTCAAGGAGTACACGTGAAATCACTGCTTCAAAAGCTCAACATTCAAGAAGTCAATCCTGGCGCCTGCTATGGTCCAGACAACTGGATCACAGATGCCAAAGGCAAGGAATTGGTCTCCTACAACCCCAGCAGCGGCGCGGCCATCGCCAAGATCATCCAGGCAACTCCTGCCGCTTACGAGAGCGTGGTGAGTTCCGCCCAGGCGGCTTTTTCCAGCTGGGCGATGACTCCTGCGCCCAAACGCGGCGCGGTGGTGCGCGATCTGGGGAACGCCATGCGTGAGCTTAAGGAGCCGCTGGGCGAATTGGTGTCCTTGGAAATGGGCAAGATCCGCGCCGAAGGCCTGGGCGAAGTCCAGGAAATGATCGATATCTGCGATTTCGCTACCGGGCTCAGCCGCCAGCTTTACGGCCTCAGCATGCATTCGGAGCGACCACAGCACCGCATGTACGAGCAGTGGCACCCACTGGGAATCGTGGGCGTGGTGTCGGCATTCAATTTCCCGGTGGCGGTCTGGTCCTGGAACGCGGCCATCGCCGCGGTTTGCGGCGACCCGGTGCTGTGGAAGCCTTCCAGCCTGGTGCCGTTGGCCGCCATAGCAGTGCAGCATGTTTGCAACCAGGTGATGGCGGATCACCACCTCAACGGCATCTTCAACCTGGTGATCGGCAGCGGCCGCGATGTCGGCCAACTGATGCTGGAAGACAAGCGCGTTCCGCTGATTTCTTTCACCGGCTCCACACAGATCGGGCGCACCGTAGCCGAGACGGTTGCCAGCCGTTTCGGTCATACCATTCTGGAACTGGGTGGCAACAACGCAATCATCATTGCCGAGGATGCCGACCTGGATCTGGCGACCCGCGCCATTTTGTTCGGCGCGGTGGGCACTGCGGGACAACGTTGCACTAGCACGCGGCGAATTATTGTTCACAAAGACATCAGTGCTAAGCTAACCGAACGGCTGGTGAACGCTTATAAGCAAGTGAATATCGGCGACCCGTTGGATGAAAAGACTCTGATGGGA
>DATDRZ010000060.1:0-32480 GCA_035291465.1 Anaerolineales bacterium | reverse complement strand
GGTTCTCTGTATTACTTCCACGAAAACGTTGAACGATTTTCCCCCGATGAAGGCATTCACTTATCCATGGCGCGCAGCGCCGCAGATGGCGGCGGCCGCACTCAGCTGCGTTCAGAAATATTCTCTATCCGCGAAGCCCTGTGGGCACCAGATGGCTCGTTCGCGTTGGTCGTGGAACCCGGCGAAGAGAGTAGTCGCGTCTTGCTGGTTGAGACCGATGGCAGCCCCATACAACTATTGCTCGAAGGCGAGGGGATCGGAAATCTTGCTTGGAGGCCGTGAGAAAATAGTTTTAGATTTCCGATTGCTTATCCGTGATTTTGATCCCCACTGGTGCAAACAATTCATAACCGGCTGGAACGGTTGCAAAATCGCCACCGTTAAGGCTCGCGCTTAAACCAGGCCAGGTCGTGCCCTGGTTCCAACCAAACGCGTACCGGGGTACCGGGGGTGGAACGGAAGGCATGCGGCGCAAAGGCGTGCAGCAACCTGCCGGACGGCAGCCGCAGCCGATATAGATTCGTGGCCCCGCGGAATTGGCGCGCCAAGATCATCGAGCCCCCGCCTGGTTCCGGAGAAAAACGCACGTCGTCAGCGCGCAGTACGAATTCGATTGAGATGCCGGCGGGCGCATCCACTTTTTGCGGCACGAGCCCGATCTCGGTTTGCACGCCGTCGGCGGCCACCACGCCGGGCAGGAAATCGCTGTTGCCCATGAACTGGGCCACAAAGCGCGTGGTCGGACGGTGAAACACCTCTTCGGGCGTGCCCACCTGCTGGATACGCCCGTTGTTCATCACGGCAAGCCGATCGCCGATGTAAAGCGCCTCCTCCTGGTCATGGGTGACGAAAACCGCGGTGGCATTGCTAGCGCGCAGGATCACGCGCAACTCCTCGCGCATTCGCAATCGCAGGTCGGCATCCAGGTTGCTAAGTGGCTCGTCAAGCAGCACCAGGATGGGCTGCGGTGCCAGAGCGCGGGCCACAGCCACGCGCTGCCGCTCTCCGCCGGACAGCTCGTGAGGGAAATCGTTGGCGCGGGCAGATAAACCGACGAGGCTTAACATCGAAGCCAGCGTTCGGTCCCGTGAGCCGTTTTGCGCGGCTTTCAGGCCGAAGGCCACGTTTTCTTGCACACTGAGGTGGGGGAACAGCGCGTAGTCCTGGAAAACCATGCCCACGCCGCGCGATTCTGGAGGGGTGTAAACATAGGCGCCTGCCACCAGGCGCCCGCCGAGATAAATGTTGCCGGAATCAGGCCGCTCGAAGCCAGCGATCAGGCGAAGCACCGTGGTCTTGCCGCAGCCGCTGGGACCGAGCAGGGACAGGATCTCGCCCTTATGCACGCCCAGATCCAATGAATACACTGCGGGTGTAGGTCCAAATTTCTTGCTGACTTTTTCCAGACTGACGGCGACGGAATGCATAAGTCCTTATTCTATCTTTGCTCTTCGCTGCGGCCGAACACCAAACCCAGCGAGAGCGAGGAAGCCAGGATCAGCAGCAGTGCGGGTGCGGCGGCGCGGGCGAAGAACGCTTCGGAAACCGCCGACCACACCGAGGTGGCCAATGTACGGAAACCGAGGGGAGCCAGAAACAGCGTGGCGGGCAATTCCTTCATGGAGGTGAGGAACACCAGTGAGAAGGCCGCGATGACGCCGGGTCGCATCAGCGGCAGCGTGATGCGCCGGAACACCGTTAAAGGGTTCACCCCCAAACCGCGCGCCGCTTCTTCCATGTGTGGATGCACTTGCAGCAGCGAACCGCGGATGGCGCCTACGGCCTGGGGGAGGAACAGGATCACGTAAGCGAAGACCAGCATGGGCAAGGTTTGATAAATCCAAGGGAGGTAATTGGCACCGAAGAACACCAACGCCAGAGCGATGACAATGCCCGGCAGAGCGTAAGCAAGATAAGTACTGCGTTCGATGAGACGGCTGAGAAAACCTGGTTTACGCACATCGAGTACGGCCACGGCCAACGCTAAGATCAAAGCGCCCGTGGCTGCGAGCGCGGACGACAGAATGGAATTAAACGCTGCTCCCCAAATAGTGCTGAGCGATTCTCCCGCGGACAGACCGCGCAGCAACCAGAAAAGCAGCACGCTGGCGGGAATGATCAATGCTGCCAGCACCACGGCAGCGATGAAGATCAAGGCAGGCAAGCGCCAAAGACCCAGTTGTTGGCGGATGGCTGGCTTGGCGCTTTTGTTACCGCCATAATAGCGTAAACGGCCTCGTGCTCGATTCTCCGCAGCAACCAGAATTAGTGAGAGCAGCACGACGATGGTAGCCAAGGCAGCCGCCGAAGAGCGATCGAAAAAACTCTGGTATTGGAGATAGATGGCGCGGGTGAAAGTGGTGTAACGCATCACCGACACCGCGCCAAAATCGCGTAGCACATAAAGCAGGATCAAAATGCTGCCCGCGCCTATGGATGGGCGTAATTGCGGCACGATCACTTTCCAAAAGGTCTGCCAGGCCCCGTGCCCCAAACTGCGCGAGGCTTCTTCCAGCGAGGGGTCCAGGCGCTGCAGCGCGGCTTGCAAACTGAGTTGCATCAACGGATAGTTGAGCAAAGTAAGCGCCAACAGCGCACCAGGGAACCCGTAGATGCTAGGTAAACGCGTGATGCCCGCCACTCCTTCAAGCCAGCCTTGCAGCAGGCCGCGCGGCCCGAGCGCAGAAGCGAGCAGATACGCGCCGACATAGCTGGGGATGACCAGGGGCAGCGGAGTGAGCAGCATCCACAACCTGCGCAGCGGCAGATCGGTGCGCACCGTCAGCCAGGCGATGGGCAGCGCGATGGCCAGTGAAAGTAGCGTGACCCAAAAAGCGAGCCAGGCGGTGCGTGCCAGAATCTCCAGGTGGGCCGGTCGCAGTAGCAGCGCCCACACGGATTCCTTTCCGCTGAAGACGCGCAAGAGGAGATACGCGATGGGCAGCAGAATCGCCACCGCGGCAATGGCTGCGGGAATCCACAGCAAGGCGAAGGCGCGTAGGCTGGGCCTGGATGCCCAAGCCCGCCGGACGCCTTCACCGCTGCTGCGGATCAGCGATCTGGCATCAACTTCCATCGGCCCAGGCCGTCACCACCTACGGGATCATTCCCACCTCTTGCAGCAAAGCCGCGGTGCCTTCCAAATCTGCAAGATCACTCATGGAGACATCGGGGGGATTGAGCTGCGAGAGTGGCGTGAGCAGATTGGAGGTGACGACGCCTTCAACCAGCGGGTATTCGAAAGTCTGGCTGGCGAAATATTGCTGCGCAACCTTGGACAACATGAATTCCAGGAAGCGCTGAGCGTTTTCCTGGTTCCGCCCGTTGGCCAGAATGCCAGCCCCAGAAACCATCACAAGGGAACCAGGGCCACCTTTGGTCATGTAGTAATTGCGAGCAGGGAAACTCTCTCCTTCTTCGGCGAGGAAGCGATACAGGTAGTAGTGATTTACCAAACCTGCATCCACTTCACCGGCGCCAACCGCCGCCACAATGGCGGTGTTGTTTTCATAGTACACAGGATGATTCGCCAGGATCCCTTCAAGCCAGGCGCGGGTTTCATTCTCGCCCCATAAATTGCGCATGGCGGTAATCATAGTAAGAAAAGATGCATTAGTAGGTGGAATTCCCAGGCGGCCGTCCCAGACCTGGTCGGCGAAGCCGCTCAGGTCTACAGGCAGGTCCTCCGGGCTGAGGGCTTCAATGTTGTACACCACCACACGCACCCGCGCAGTAATGCCGACCCATTTGCCAGCCGGGGAAGCGAAGTTCGGATCAACATTGCCCAGGATTTCCTCGGACAGCTCAACCAGCAAGCCGGCGTCCTCGATAGCGCCAAGGCCGCCTGGGTCCTGCGCGTAAAAAATGTCCGCGGGAGAATTCTCACCTTCTTCGAGTAGCGCCGCGGCGATCTCGGCGGTGCCGCCATAGCGCACCTGGACGTCGATGCCTGTGGCCTCAGCGAACTGTTGGATGATGGGTGCCACCAAATTTTCGCTGCGTCCGGAGTAGATAACCAAGTCGCCTTCAGCAGCTTCACCGCCAGAGATGTTTTCTTCGCCGCCGGGTTCGGGGTCGGCTTCCGGGTCGGGTTCAGGCACGAGTACAGGGGTGGCAGTTGCAGCTGCGCAAGCCGCCAAAAGGATTCCTGCGATCAATAGCAGGCTAAGAGATTTGAACCGTTGCAACATGGAACTCCTTTTGCGAAGGCAAAGGATTTTTGGGGAAACCTTCGCATGCCGAGCAGTGTAGCGAATCTCGCAATTTTTATAAATAGACTCACAGTAATTCAGTTTTTAATCAAGGTGAACATGGGGTTGAACCAGGCAGAGGAAGTCGGGCAGGGCGTCGGCAATTAGCGAGATCATAAAACAACAGAAAACTGTTTGGAGGCCTAAGACTGGTTGAGCTCACCCGGAGGATCCATATCGATCCCAACAAAGCGGTAGTAAAGCGACCACCGTAAGCTGAAGCGGGTAGAAAGACCTCAAGCGTATAATTGCGATTAGCGCGTCAACAAAGGAGTTAGCATGTCGGATGTACTTTCCTGGGTGAGCGAAGAACTTAACAGCCTGAAAGAAGCAGGTCTCTACAACGATATCCGCACCATTGGCTCGCCGCAGGGCGCCTGGCTGCAAGTTGACGGGCGGCGTGTGCTCAATTTCTGCTCAAATAATTACCTGGGACTGGCTAACCATCCCCGATTAGTGGCGGCCGCGCGTGAGGCTATGAACACTCACGGCGTTGGACCAGCCGCTGTGCGCAGCATCGCCGGCACCATGGATTTGCACGTTGAACTAGATAAACGCATGGCGACCTTCAAAGGAGTTGAGGCTGCTGTCACCTTCCAATCTGGGTTCACTGCCAATTTGGGCGTGATCCCAGCTCTGGTTGGAAAAGAAGATGTCGTTTTCTCCGATGAGCTTAACCACGCCAGCATTATCGATGGCAGCCGACTTTCGGGGGCAACCATCCTGCGTTATGCGCACTGCGACCCGGCCGCCCTCGGCAAGGTGATCGCAGCGGAACGGGGAAAATATCGCCGCGCGCTGGTGGTTAGCGATGGTGTCTTCAGCATGGATGGGGACATCGCGCCGCTGCCCGAAACCTATGAGCAGGCCCGTAAAGGCGAAGCGCTCTTGATGGTTGACGATGCGCACGGCGAAGGCGTGCTGGGTAAAGGCGGCCGCGGAATTGTGGATCACTTTGGCTTGCACGGCAAGGTCGATGTCGAAGTTGGCACGTTCTCCAAGGCCTTCGGTGTGGTTGGCGGCGTCGCTGCTGGCAACTCTAGGATCGTCGAGTGGCTGCGCCAGCGTGGCCGACCGTTCCTTTTCTCTTCGGCGATGACCGTCCCGGATGTAGCGGCATGTCTGGCAGCGGTTGACCTGCTTGAAGAATCCACTCAGCTGGTTGAGCGTTTGTGGGCAAATACGGAATTTTTCAAGGGCGAGATGAAAAAGTTGGGTTTCGACACCGGTCAAAGTGTTACGCCAATTACACCGGTTATGTTGGGAGAAGCAAAACTGGCTCAAGATTTCAGCCGAGCGTTATTCGAATCCGGCGTTTTCGCCATGGCCATCGCGTTCCCCACGGTGGCGCGAGACAAAGCCCGCATCCGAGTGATGATCTCGGCGGCGCATTCCACAGACGACCTGGAACAAGGTTTGCACGCCTTCGAGCGGGTTGGCAAGAAATTTGGAGCGATTCACTAGTATGAGCGGCTGGCCAGATAAATTCGTCATCGGTTTAACCGGTAATATCGCTACAGGTAAAAGCGTGGTGCGACGCATGCTGGAGCATGCAGGTGCCTTTGGCATAGACGCGGATGCCCTATCCCATCGCGCTATTGCCTCTGATGCGCCTGGATATCGGTCTGTGATCGAGGCGTTCGGCCAATACCTGGTCAAGGAGAACGGCGAAATCGATAGGGAAAAGCTGGGGCAGATCGTATTTTCCGACCCCAAAGCGTTAACCATTTTAGAATCCATAGTGCATCCATTGGTGCGCCAGGCTGTGGATCACCTGCTGAACAGGAGCAAGCATCGTGTCATTGTGATCGAGGCGATTAAGTTGCTCGAGAGTCCCCTGCGCCAAGCTTGCGACGTGATCTGGGTTGTGAGGGCCGATGAGTCGATACAGCTGCAACGACTCAAGCGGGGCGGCATGGAGGCCGCTGAGGGCAGGCAGCGCATGGCTGCCCAATCCTCTCAAGAAGAAAAAGCCGCAGTCGCTGACACGGTTATTGAGAACAGCGGCTCCATAACTGATACCTGGGAACAAGTTAAGCAGGCCTGGGAGAAAATAATCCCTGAGGCTATCGGTGAAGAGAGTCCGTTTAAGTTACATGCTTCTGCAGATGGTTTGGCGACTACGCTGCAGATTTTGCGCGCTCGACCGCGACAGGCGGAAGAGATCGCAAGATTTATGAATGCAGTGGACGGTGAAGATCAAATGGAACCTCAAATTGTGGTGAATTCCTTTGGCGAAAAAGCCTTTTTGCTGCTGCAAGGCAAAGACGGGTTAATGGGCCTGCTGGGATGGAAAGTGGAAAACCTGGTGGCTCGTGTCGACGATGTTCATTTCACCAAAGGCTTGCCCCTCTCTACCTATATCCCCTTTTTAGTCACCGAGGTCGAAGAGGCTTCCAAGGAATTGCAGTGCGAAGTGGCGTTGGTTTTCGTTCAACCTGAACTGGCGGCTCATCGCGATCTATGGCAACGACTTGGATATGAGGAACGGCTGCCCTCCGAGTTGAGTGTGGCCGCCTGGCAGGAGGCCGCGCTGGAATCGCACCGGCCTGATACGGTTATGCTGTTTAAACAACTGCGCACTGACAGAATTTTGCGCCCTATTTGAAATATGCGTCAACTTTTAGACGAGCTCCTATTCATCCTGCAGCGCTTGAGTTTTTCGGGCGTCGTTGATTTGATCCTTGTAACGCTCATTATCTATGCCGGGTTGTCCTTCCTTCGGAACACCCGCGCCATGGTTCTGGTGCGCGGCATTCTCTTGCTCTACATCGGCATCAGTTTGTTCGTTGTCCTTTTTAATCTGCCCGCCTTTTCTTGGCTGGTGAGGAATTCACTGCCGGCCATTTTAGTGGCCATCCCTGTCATCTTTGCTCCGGAGATCCGCCGGGCACTCGAACGTGTGGGGCGCGCGAGTCAATTTCTGATCAACACACGCCGTAATCCCGCCGAAATGGATGTGATCGCGGCCATCAGCCATGCAGCCACTCGCCTTTCGGAGCGGCACCATGGCGCCCTCATTGTCCTGCAACGCCTGGATAGTCTGGAAGAGTACGTCCAAACCGGGGTTCCCCTGGGCGCCGATGTAACACCGGAGTTGCTCCTGCAGATTTTTTATCCCAACACTCCCCTGCATGACGGTGCAGTGATCATCGCGGATACCAAGATCGTTGGCGCCGCCTGTGTAATGCCTCTTTCTTCCAGCGGCGTTTTGGCCCCGGGCGCCGAGCGCCAGATGGGGCTGCGACACCGCGCGGCGCTGGGTACCTCCGAAGTCAGCGATTCGGTGGCGCTGGTTGTTTCCGAAGAGACCGGCGCTATTTCCGTGGCTTTTGGAGGCCGCATCATTCACCGCCTAGGTCGCGAACGCCTGGATGGAGTGTTGCGCGCGTTCTACAAACCAATTCAACCGCAAAACCCCATCGAACTATTCGTCACGCGTTATTTCCCGTTCCTACTCCCGGAGCAAAAGGATTCCACCGAGGTCTAAATGTTGAGGAATCAGCTTGCACGTCTCTGGTCCAGTCTTGGCACTCTTTTGCTCTCTTTCGCCCTGGCTTTCGCAGTTTGGGTCTCCGCGGTTGTGGCTGCAGATCCCAGCGAAGAACGCGATTTTCCATCGCCCGTTCCACTGGAGGTGCGTAACCAATCCGAAGGCTTGATTTTGGTTGGCGATATCCCAACGGAAGTCGTGGTGCGCCTCAGCGCACCCCGTTCCCTGTGGGACCGGTTCAACAGCAGCGTGGAAATAGTTACAGCTTTTATCGACTTAAGCGACCTAAGTCCAGGTGAATACACCCTGCCAATCGAAATCGAATCGGAACTGCGTCCGTTCCGGGTGATACAGGTAACCCCTGGTGACGTCACCTTTGAATTGGCGCCGCTAGCAATTCGTGATTTTCCCATTGTCGCCCGTGTGGAAGGAACCCCCGCGCTAGGCTTTCAGGTGGAAGAAGTCACCGTCGAACCTCAAGTAGCGACCGTTTCGGGCCCCTCCGATCTTGTCAATGAGGTTGCCTCCGTTGAGGCGGTCTTAGACATCACCGATGCGCGCGAATCGGTCAGCACTTCAGCCTCTTTGCGGGCTATAGACGAGGAGGGGGCCGTGCTCAGCGGCGTGAGCATTGACCCGGAACGAGCCATCGTGGATCAGGCGATCCGCCAGGCTGGGGGTTATCGTGAAGTGGCAGTGAAGGTTGAAACCATAGGCCAGCCAGCAACCGGATTTCGGGTAACGAGTATATCTGTGAACCCCCCTATAGTTACCCTATTTTCCACTGAACCGGAAATCATCGCACGGCTGCCCGGATTCGTTAGCACCGTGCCGCTTGATCTGACTAATATCGAGGAAGACCTGGAAACCCGTCTGGCGCTGGCTTTACCCCAGGGGGTGATCGTGATCGGTGAGGAGCAGAATGTCGAAGTGGTGATCGGTATTGCTCCCATTGAGACTAGCATCCTGCTCAACTTGCCCGTGGAAACGATCGGCCTGGCCAATGACTATGAAGCCAAATTGTCCCCACAAACGGTCAGCGTGATCCTTTCAGGGCCGTTATCAACCTTGCAAAGTTTGCGCGCAGGCGACGTTCGTTTCTTCGTGGATTTGAGCGGTTTGGTAAGTGGAACGCACTTGCTGGAACCTCAGGCTGAGATCCTGCCCGATAATGTGCAGTTGTTGGCTATAACGCCGAGCTCCATCGAAGTCACCATTACTCGCAGCACGACTCCTTAACCATGGCAAAACCCATCGTCGCCATCGTTGGCCGCCCCAATGTTGGCAAAAGCTCGCTGTTTAATCGACTGGCAGGCGAGCGGTTGGCTGTGGTGGACGAAATTCCCGGCACGACGCGCGATCGATTACACGCCGAAACGGAATGGAACGGGGTGCATTTTGTAGTGGTAGACACCGGCGGCATCGACCCCAGCAAAGTGGCCCACGGACGAGGACGTGAGCCGCTTTCTATCGGCTCTGCAGAATTCATTGACCAGATCCGCGACCAGGCGCGCCAGGCGGTTCGCGATGCGGACGCGGTGCTGTTTGTAGTCGACGTCGAAGACGGGGTTACTCCATCCGATGCAGAGGTGGCCGATATCTTGCGCCGCGAACAGCGCAAAGTGAATAGTCATTTGCATCCGCCAATTTTGCTGGTGGTAAACAAAGTGGATTCGAACGCGCGCCGCAACCAGGTTTTTTCATTCTATGAATTGGGGATGGGCGAGCCATATCCCGTTTCCGCGGTCCACGGTACAGGTACTGGCGATCTGCTGGATCAACTGGTTAGGGAACTTAAGACTCTCCCGATTGAAACTGAACCCGAAGAGGAACAAGATTTATCTATCGCAATCCTTGGAAAACCCAATGTTGGTAAATCCACTTTATTCAACGCATTAATTGGTGAAGAAAGGGTTATTGTCAGCGACATTCCTGGTACCACACGTGATGCGATTGACACAATGATGGATTGGCAAGGGCTGAAGGTACGACTCATTGACACTGCTGGTTTAAGGCGGCGAGGAAAAATCGAGCCCGGCGTCGAAAAGTACAGCAGCATCCGCACTTTGAAAGCGATCGAGCGCGCCGATGTCGCCCTTTTGATCATCGACGCGCTCGCCGGTTTGTCAGCGCAGGACGCCCATATCGCCGGGTATGTTCAGGAGGCGTGGAAGAGTGCCGTGATTATTGTGAACAAGTGGGACCTGATGAGCAAGGAGAGGACGGCAACGGAGGCATTCACCGCTCAGGTGCGCCAAGAGTTGAACTTCATCGCTTATGCGCCCCTGTTATTCATTTCAGCCAAGACCGGCTACAAGATCTCCGAGGTGCTGCCGATGGCCGCCCGAGTAGGCGAGGAGCGCATTGTGCAATTGAGCACCTCACAGCTGAACCGAGTGCTGGCCGAAGCGCAGGACCGGCAGCCGCCGCCTACGCGCTCAGGGCGCGCGCTTAAGATCTTTTACGGCACGCAGGTGCGCAGCGATCCACCAACGTTCTTGATCTACGTGAACGATTACAAGCTGGTGCACTTTACTTACCGGCGTTTCTTGGAGAATCAAATTCGCCAGGCGCGCAGTTTTCTGGGCACGCCGATTCGCTTGGTGTTCAAATCCAGAGAATAAACATCATTTGCCAGCGGGGGGCAGCGAGGTCAATGTCTTTGTCACCGCTTGCAGCTCTTTGGTACATCCCCGAAACTTGGAAACGTTACTTCTCTGCAACCCTTGCTTTACATCCGCGATTGCTCTCTCCGTTTAGTGAATTTGTTTTCAGTATAAATTAAGTGCAAAGAGCCCGACGTCGGGCTCTTTGATTTGGCCTACTTGATGCTAGGAAACTCGAGGACGCCCGATAAGGGGTGACAGCAGGAAAAGGATCAGAAACAATACAAATAGCACCTTGGCGATTTCTGAGGCCAAACCCGCCACCATACTAAATCCCAACAGCCATGCGATCATCGCAATGATCAAAAAGGTAAGCGCCCAGCTAAGCATGAGTAGCTCCTTTCACTAGAGGGGTTTCGTGCGTTGGAGGAAGAGCAGTGAAACGTCTTTGAGACGTTTTTGCATCTCCACTTCTTCCGCGTTTTGCTCATCCAGGGGCAGGGCTTTAGCCAGGATATCTGGACCCACATTGAAATTCAGCACGCCGAAACCAGATTCGTCGAATTCAATGGCATCCCAGAAAACGGCAAAGAGCTGCTTTTCGCTGGTAAAGGGCTCACCGAAATCGATGACGGCATACTTGATCCTTGAACGGTCGGAGTTGTACACCACTTTTTTGATCGAACCCAGTACCTTTCCGTCCTTGCTATGAATCGGGCGATCGGTAAGAGTTTCCATCTCCTCAGCTTTGGCTGGCCTGCGTTTTACCCTGGTTTTCACCGGTTCCTCCTGAATTTAGTATTCAACCTGGACAACGGGGATGGAGTTTAGGCGTTATTGGCTTGACTCACACCCCGTGGTGTGATATTCTATTGTCAATGGAACATGTTGGTATATGTAGGTATATGTTCGACATTTCACAATGATGGCTAATCTCGAGAAAATCTCGGCTGGCAAGCCCTTGTATCAGGCTGTTTCTGATTCCATCCTGGAGCGCATTCGCGGCGGCGAATGGGAAGCCAATCAGCTCATCCCGTCTGAAAGCAGGTTGAGCGTCCATTATGAAGTAGGCCGTAACACCGTTCGCCATGCCATTGCGGACCTGACCGCTCGAGGAATCTTGAAGACTATCCAGGGTGTTGGCAGCTTTGTGGTTGGAGAACGCGTCAGCAAGACGGCAGAATACTTGCTGGGTTTCACTCAGGAGATGCAGATGCAGGGGAAAAGGGTTTCCAGCAAGGTTTTGGACGCCCGACTGATCCCTGCAGATCCCTTCCTAGCCAGGCGGTTGCAAATCCAATTAGGCGGTGAAGTCGTTTACCTCTCCCGCGTGCGCCTGATGGACGGCGAAGCGACCGCCCTTGAGCGCGCTCACCTTCCGCATGAATTTTGCCCAGGGATTCTTGACCACGATTTCTCTGTCACTTCCTTGTACCAGGTGCTGGCAGACGAATATGGGTGCCGCCCCGATCACGCCGAGCAGGAAATCGAAGCCAGCTTGGCGACCCCGCAAGTCGCCGGGCTGCTGGGGCTGAAACTGCCTGCCGTTGTTTTTGTTTTCCACCGCGAGACCCGCCTGGCGGATGGTCGCGTTATCGAATATGTAGATTCCGAAGTGCGCGCCGATCAGTTCCGCTTCTACACTAATCTCAAATTACATGCGCCCGTTCAGGAAATAGGCTTCCGCCGTCTCCCTCTCAAGACGTCGGCGGCGAGTTAACATGACTACGTTTTCTGATTCCGAAATCCAGCAAATCGTCCAGCGGGTAGTTACCCACCTGGGCAAACAGGGTTCTACTTCGCTCGCGCCAGTGAACTCCAGTTCCTCCTCACACCAAATTGTCATCGGTGCAGACCACGGAGGATTTGCGATGAAGAATGAGTTGAAATCCTATCTGCGAGAAAAAGGGTACGAACTCTTCGATTGTGGCACGAACAGTAACGAAGCAGTGGATTACCCCGATGTCGCCGAAGCGGTTGCCCGCAAGGTTGCTAGCGGTGAGGCCTGGCGCGGCATTGTGGTCGATGGCGCTGGCATTGGGTCCTGTATGGCAGCGAACAAGGTGCCGGGGGTGCGCGCCGCGCTGTGCTACGACCATGCTACTGCGGTCAACAGCCGCGAGCACAACGATGCCAACGTGCTCACATTGGGCGCAGGCTTGATCGGTTTGGCGCTGGCCAAGCAAATAGTGGAAGCCTGGTTGCACACCCAATTCGGCGGCGGGCGCCACGCGAAGCGCGTGGACAAGATTATGGCTATTGAGAGTCGTGAATATGCAAAATAGTCAACAAGTACGGCAGATCGTCGAGATCGTCACCCGCGAGGTGCTGTTAGCTCTCGCTGAGGATGAGCATCGCCAGCAGCATGAGCATGGCGAGCATTGCAAGCACGAATGCGCGGACGGCATCTGTGTGCAAACGTGTTTCGATAAAGTAGGCCATGTGATCAGCGCCGGGGCTGAGCGCTTGACCTCGACGCTGGGTGGCATTCCTGCCGACCCCAGTGTGGCCAAGTTCATCGATCACACCCTGCTCAAACCCGATGCAACGCCAGACCAAATTGCTCAACTTTGTTACGAAGCACGCACTTACGGCTTTGCGTCGGTCTGCGTCAACCCGACGCATGTGAAGCTCTGCTCCGATTTATTAAAAGGCACTGATGTCAAGGTTTGCACGGTGATCGGTTTCCCTCTGGGAGCCTCGGCGCCGGACGTGAAAGCTTTCGAAACTGAAACTGCCTTGCGCGATGGAGCTACCGAGATCGACATGGTGATCAATATCGGGGCGCTGAAGGGACGCGATTACACACTGGCGGCGGGCGACATCGCCGGCGTCGTTAAGTTGGCTCACGCGGCTGGTGCCTTAGTAAAAGTGATTATTGAAACCGCGTTGTTAACTGATGAAGAAAAGGTTACCGCCTGCTTGTTGGCTAAGGAAGCCGGCGCTGATTATGTCAAGACCTCCACCGGTTTCTCCGGTGGCGGCGCTACCGTGGCAGACGTGGCTTTGATGCGCCGCGTGGTCGGACCCGAGATGGGAGTGAAGGCTTCCGGTGGTGTCAAAGATTACGCCGATGCCAGGAGCATGGTAGAAGCTGGCGCCACACGCATCGGGGCCAGCGCCGGCGTGAAGATCGTCGCCGGTGAACGCGAGCGGGCCAATACGCGTGTGCAGATCCTTGAACCCGTCAGAGCCTATTAGGAGCGATATGCTAATTGCTAAAGTGATCGGGACAACCGTATCCACGATCAAAGATCAGAAGCTCGAAGGCCGCAAGCTGCTTATCTGCCGCGAAGCCGATGAGACCGGCAAGGCTTTCGGCAAACCCTATGTTGCTGTCGACACGGTAGATGCGGGTGTGGGTGACCTGGTGCTTACGGCGCATGGCTCCAGTGGGCGGCAGACCTTCTTCACCAAGGACGCCCCAGTCGACGCGGTGATCATGGCTGTCATCGATTCGTTGCAGGTCGATGGTGAGGTCGTGTTCCGCAAGAGTTAGCGAGGCGCTATGGCTGAATTCGACAAGGACTTACGATCTATCCAGCAAGCCCGCACCATGGTGGAGGCGGCTTACAGCGCCCAGAAAATCTGGGCCAAAGCAACCCAAGAGCAAGTGGATCGCGTGTGTGAAGCCATGGTTAATGCTGCCTATCAGGCCTCTGAACGCCTGGGCCGCATGGCCAGCGAAGAGACGGGCTATGGCGTCCCTGAGCACAAAAAACTCAAGAACGAATTTGCTTCAAGGTATGTTTGGGAAAGCATCAAGAATGTTAAGACCGTTGGCCTGCTGCGTCACGAAGCTAATACCCGCGTCTTCGAAATCGCTTGGCCCATGGGAGTGGTGGCTGCGCTCACTCCGAGCACCAATCCCACCTCAACGGTGATTAATAAGATCCTCATTTCGGTCAAGGCGCGTAACGGGATAGTGGTAGCCCCTCACCCGGCGGCAGTGAACTGCTGCGTGGAAACTGCCAAGCTGATGGCGGCGGCAGCCGTTCAAGCTGGCGCACCCGAAGGCTTGATCCATTGCCTGTCCGAGGTCAGCTTACCGGGAACCAACGAATTGATGAGCCACCGCCATACCGCGGTCATCCTGGCAACCGGTGGCAGTCCCATGGTGCGCGCCGCGCACTCGCAGGGGAAGCCTGCCTATGGTGTGGGCCCCGGGAACGTGCCTGTTTACGTAGACGGCAGCGCCGATCTTGAAAAGGCAGCCCGCTATATCGTCGCCAGCAAAGCCTTTGACCATTCAGTGATCTGCGCCACCGAGCAGGCGGTAGTTGTCGACCGCCCGATTGCCGCGCGGCTGGCGGAATTAATGAAGAACGAAGGCGCCTATTTCTTGGATGAGGGACAAACCCAGGCAATGCGCCAAACTCTTTTCCATCCTGATGGAAGCATCAACACGGCAACGGTTGGCAAGTCGCCCCAGGTGCTGGCTGGCATGGCCGGAATCAGCGTGCCGACTTCGGCGCGCATCCTTGTGGTTCGTCTGCGCAGGGTGGGCCGCGAAGAGCCGCTTTCTCGAG
Organism: Anaerolineales bacterium; assembly: GCA_035291465.1. Taxonomy (GTDB): domain Bacteria; phylum Chloroflexota; class Anaerolineae; order Anaerolineales; family UBA11579; genus JAMCZK01. Next base: position 17,602 of record DATDRZ010000060.1, on the reverse strand, counting down.
AGAAGCTAACTACTGTATTGGGCTGGTACGAAGCCGATGGCTGGGAAGCCGGTTGCGAACGTTGTATTGAATTAATCCAGTTTGGCGGCCGCGGCCACAGCCTCGTGATTCATGCCACCGACGAAAAGGTGATCATGGCCTTCGGTCTGGAGAAGCCCGTTTTCCGCATCGCGGTGAACACTATGGGCACCCTGGGGACCATTGGGCTCACCACAAAAGTGATGCCCTCAATGACACTCGGCTCCGGCGGCATCGGCGGTTCGATCACCGGCGATAACATCACCGTCTATCACCTCTTCAACGTGAAGCGATTGGCTTATGAAACCGTGCCGCCACCCGAAGCTGCGTTGCGGCCAGGCTCCGTTGCCGCGGGTCCGCTATTTGGCCCCGATCCGCAACAGCTTGAGAAGATCGTTCAAGATGTCGTTCAGCAGGTCCTCAGGAGTTAATACGCAAATGCGTATTGCACCAAAATGCGAACTACCAATTTAGTAGCAAGATAGGAGAGAAACATGGCACAAGATCTAACATTGATCGCCCTGGGCATGGTGGAAACCCGTGGCCTGGTGGGCGCCGTGGAGGCGGCTGACGCAATGGTCAAAGCTGCCAACGTGGTGCTCATCGGCTCGGAGTATGTCGGCGGCGGCTACGTCACCGTAATGGTGCGAGGCGACGTCGGCGCGGTGAAAGCCGCCACCGATGCCGGGGCCGCCGCTGCCAAGCGCATCGGCGAGCTCGTTTCCGTGCACGTGATCCCGCGCCCGCACGAAAACGTAGAGATGATCCTGCCGCAGAGCAGCCGCGGTGCTATCGGCGGCCGCAGCGGTGGGGCTAAGCAATAGCCTCGCGCATTCAGGCCGCTAGGCCAATCACTGCGCGGGTTATGACCCGCCCCGCTGGCTTGGATTCCGCCGCCATCCTGGCTCGCGCTGAACAGGTGCTGCGCCGGGTAGGCGATCCGGAACCGCCTCCGCTCACTTCTGCACCGCAAGGCCTGCTGCGAGTCGGCGTGGATCTGGGTACCGCATATCTGGTGCTCGTGGTGTTGGACGAACAGGGTAATCCGCTTGCCGGCGAATACCAGTTCGCACAGGTCGTGCGCGATGGCTTGGTGGTTGACTATGTTGGAGCTGTTGACCTGTTGACCGCGATGAAGAAGCGCGTGGAAAAACGTTTGGGCCGCGAACTATCGCACGCTGCCAGCGCCTTTCCGCCTGGCGTGCCGCGTGCCGAAGTACGGGCGACCGCAAATGTGGTGGAAGCCGCCGGCATGCGTTGCCTGGACCTGGTCGACGAACCCAGCGCAGCCAACGCGCTGCTGGGTCTGCGCCAGGGCGCGGTGGTGGACGTAGGCGGCGGGACGACAGGCATCGCCATCATCGAAGCTGGTGAAGTGGTCTACACCGCCGACGAAGCCACCGGAGGCACGCACTTCACTCTGGTGATTGCGGGGGCACACGACATCTCGTTCGAACGGGCCGAAGCCATGAAACTGGATCCCACTCAGCAGCACCGACTGATGCCTATCGTGCGCCCAGTGATCGAAAAGGTTTCCAGCATCACGGCCCGCCACATCGCCGAGTACGAATCCCAGAGTGGCAAAGCCGTCCAACAGCTAACCATGGTTGGCGGCACCTCGTCTTTCCCCGCGATGGCTGAAGTAGTGCAGGAATACACTGGCATCAAGACTCACGTTCCCGAGCGGCCGATGTTTGTCACGCCTGTTGGAATTGCATTGCATGATTGCCAAGCAGTAAGTTTGGAGTAAACCGTTATGGCAGAAGAGAAATTCTCGTTACGTTGTTATTGCTACCTTGACCGCATGCAGCCGCAATACGCGGCTTTTGTCGGCACCATCACGCAGGGCGATCTGCCTACTGAGGGCATGGCCTCCTTATATGTGGAGATGGCGCCTGGCAACGAAGCTTTCCGCATGGTTGACATCGCCGTGAAAGCTACCGAAGCCAAACCCGGCGCCCAACTGGTAGAGCGTGAATTCGGCATGTTCGAAGTGCATTCGCATAGTCAGGCAGATGTGAAGGAAGCCGGCAAGGCAGTGCTCGATCGTTTGGGACTTAAAGTCCAAGATCGTATTCGCCCCAAGATCGCTTCGATGCAGATCATCACTAATGTCGATCCCTATCAGGCGCAACTGCTCAACCGTTTCCGCCGGGGCAGCATGCTGGTGCCCGGGGAAACCATGCTGGTGCTCGAAGTAGCGCCTGCCGCATACATCAACCTTGCCTGCAATGAGGCCGAAAAGAAGGCCAGCATCAAGGTCATGCATGTGTCTTCCGTCGGGCGCTTTGGCCGTATGTGGTTGAGCGGCACCGAATCCGAGATCGTCACCGCCAACGAAGCCGCCACGCAGGCGCTTAATGCGATCGATGGTATTGATGGGTGATTAAGCCATTGCGAGCGCAGCCTGTCCCGAACAAGCCGCGGAGCCTGCCCTGAGCAAAGCGAACGGGCGGCGACAAGGGATGGCAATCCCCAAATGGAGTAGGTATGGCAAAAGTCTTTTACACTGAACGCGATATCGAAGATCTGGCACGACAGGGAGTGAAATCGCTGGAGGTCGGTGAAGATGTGGTCGTCACTGACCTGGCCCGCGAGAAGGCGCGCCGCTTGGGCGTCGACCTGTTGAGCGAGCGAGACAGTCGTCCGGCCAGCGCGCCGGCGCGGCCTTACATCTCAGAGATCCCCTCGCCGGCGGCGTCCGTTCCGGCAGCCACGCACGACGGTGGCGACAGAGACTTGGAAGGGCGCGTGTTCTCTGCCGTCAAAGGCAAACTCGGTGACCAGGTTGACGAAACACTGCTGCGAACCATCGTCAAGCGCGTGCTGAAGAACCTGGGGCGCGGCTGATGCTATTTGGGCGCGTGCGCGGTCAGGCGATCAGCACGCTGAAGTATCCCGAGATCAAGGGATACCGCCTGCTGGTGGTCGAGCCGCTGAATAAAAAGCTGGAACCCGCAGGACCGCTGCAGGTTGCCGTAGATGTGGTGGAAGCCAACCAGGGCGATTTGTGCGTTATGGTGCGTTCCCGCGAGGCCGCGCTGGCCATGCCAGACAATAAGTTCGTTCCAGTGGATCTAGCGTTGGTTGGTTTAGTTGATGAGCTAAAGGTGCGGCCTGATGGGGAGTTCGATTTCTCGCTGAAAACCGGAACGACGAGGTATTCGTGATAGAACGGATACAAGTTAACAAGTACACACTTACACGTGGCCTTGTTTACTTGTTTACTTGTGTGCTTATTTACCTATGATTCTCGGCAAAGTCACCGGCACCATTGTCACCACAATCAGTCACGCCGATTATAAGAATCGGCGTCTCTTGGTCGTTCAACCTCTGCTGCTGCCGGGCGATCAGCCCACTGGCGACTTCATCGCCCTGGATAATACGCATGCCGGGGTGGGGGACACAGTCCTGGTGAATCGCGAAGGCAATGGAGCTCGCCAGGCGCTCGGCAACCCGGATGCGTGTGTGATCTCCGTGATTGTGGGCATTGTCGATTCGTTAACCATTCCAGCCTTCGATTAGGTCAGCCTTAACTATCCTTATTATCTTGCCGCGGACCCAGCGGGCTTGTATAATGACGCCCGTTTTCCCATTGCAATGACGAATTTTCCATCGAATCCGATAAGTCCGCTCGACCGCCAAAATGTCGTCAAAGTGGAAATGCCTCGATCGCGCCTGCGACGCGTTTTGTTGGAAGTCATCGAAACCATTGTCCTGGCCCTGGTGCTGTTCATGGCCATCAACTTCCTCACCGCGCGCATCCGCGTGGATGGCAGCAGCATGGAGCCCAATTTCCATGACGGCGATTACGTAATTGTCAATCGTCTGGCCTACACATATGGAGATATCCAACGCGGTGATGTAATTGTGTTTCCTTTCCCTGAGAATCCTGAGGATGATTACATCAAACGAGTAATTGGCCTGCCAGGCGATCGAGTTAGGATTAATTTGGGCGTCGTCTTTGTGAATGACCAACCCTTGAATGAATCGTATATCGTGGAACCGCCGATAGCCGATTTGGCTGAGCAGACAGTCCCTGAGGGATACGTTTTCGTGATGGGAGACAACCGCAACGAATCTTCCGATTCACGTTCGTGGGGCCCTTTGAGGATCGAAGACATTATTGGCAAAGCCGTGTTCCGCTACTGGCCCTTTTCCACGCTGGGTCTTGTCGAACACCCAGATCTTAGTCTCGCGATCCCCTAGTTACTTCAACTCTTCCGCATGGTAAAATCCACCGCTTGCCCGCGGTTGGATTGCATCCGCTTACGAGAAGGGCGGCTTTCGCCGCTCAGAAATCAACCTGGAGTTTCGTAGCGTGCGAAGCAAGCTAGAAACTCCTGAAGCGAAAAGCGCAAGGCGGCATAGTTAAACTATAGCGTGTTGCGTCTTTCGCTCGCCCCCATCGTCTAGAGGCCCAGGACGTGGCCCTTTCAAGGCTAAAACCGGGGTTCGAATCCCCGTGGGGGCATTTACCCAAAAAGACCCGTTCATTAGAACGGGTCTTTTTGGGTAAATGCCAATTCATCGCGAATACAGCACCACTTGCCACATCCAGTTGCGCCGTTCGAAAACCCGTTTTAGCCCCGCGCGATTAATAATGCTCTCGATTTTTTCCATGGGGTGGACAAAGGCTCGGTATGGATTCCCAAAGAGATTCTGGAATGTATCCATGACCCGGAATGCGATCCGCAGCCACCAGGTGTCGCGCGGGACCACAATGCCATAGAACCGTTTGGCCAACCGAGCGGACTTACGAACCAGCGGAGGCATGTCGTCGTAACAGCAGATCACTTTGTCCAGGGTGACGATGTCGGCGGGCTTTAGATCCGGCGCCAAGTCCACGAAGTTGCCGAAGTGCCATTCGATCTTATCGGCTACCTTGCGCCGCTTGGCTTCGCGCTTTGCAGCCTCGATGTAGGCGCTGGACGCGTCGACATGCACAGCGGACTTTACGCCCTTGGCAAGCAAGTCATGCTGGATGGCCCCCACGCCGCCGCCTATGTCAAGAAGGCTGAGCCCATCCACGCCCCGAGCCTCGAGCTCGTCCAAGAGCCAACCGGTGGTCTCATCGGGGCCTTCTGTGCGATAAAGGCGCAGGTCTTCACCGACGTGCTCGTCGTCAAACATTTGCTCGATGCCTTCACATTGCGAGCAGCAATCTCTGCGGACGAAACGTCCACGGCTCATTGCAGCACCTCGATCTTCTCCTCGACCAGAGTTGCGTCCGGCCAGTTGGATTCAACCCAGCGTGCTACCGCCTGCAACGAACTGACCACGTGGCCGTTTTCCGTATTAACAGTGGCGCAGCACAGCAATGAATCGCGCCAGCGGTCCCGGAAATCGACTTCGGCGACTGAGACATTGAACTCTCGATGCAAGCGTGCCAGCAAAGGTTTCAATCGGCGGCGCTTAGCCTTGAGCGAATTGCTGCCAGGGAACTGAATATGCATGCGTAATAGGGCGACTTTCATCGGAAAACCTTGCTGAAGCGGCGATATCCAAGTCCAACCTTCGCAGGGTTCCGTTTAGTATAATCTTTCCATGGAAAGAACGCGTCCCTGGCTTCCCTGGTTGATCGGCTTGGCGATCTTAATCGTAATAGCCATCCCCAGTTTCTTGGCTTACCGAATTTTCGACACGATGCGCGATTTCACCACTGGCGGGATCAACCGGGTAAACGAGATGGCTGATTCCGTCGGCACGCAAGTCGCCAATGTCCTGCACCCGACTCCAACTATCATTCCAGACCCAGTTACCATAATCCATGAGGTTCGCAGCCTGGCCAGGCTGGAGACTATCCAGTATACGGTTGAAAAAGTAATTACTGCAGAGAGCCGCCAGGGATTATTTGGATTTCTTGTGGGCGACCGCCTCCTTTTTGTTGCCCATGGCACTGTGATTGCCGGAGTGGACCTCGAAAAATTACAGCCAGACGATCTGCGAATTGAGAACGGGATTTTATATGTGAATCTTCCCCAGGCTGAGATTTTCGTGACCGCTCTCGATAATGATCAATCCTACATCTATGATCGGCAATTGGGTTTTTTAGCGCGAGGCGATCAGAATTTGGAAACCGCTGCGCGCCAGGCCGCGGAAGAGGAGATCTTGCAGTCAGCCCTTCAGGACGGGATTTTGGAGCAGGCGCAAGTAAACGCGGAAAGCTATTTGTTGCGATTGTTGCTTAACTTAGGGTTCCCGGACGTCGTATTCGAATAATCTAGGCGCGCTGCGTCCAGGCTTCGCCTGCGTAGCGCTCTGTCATCCAGCGCTCGGAAGCCAGCATTTCTGCTTGGGTCAGGTCGCCCTCAACAAATTCAATGTTCAGGGTTTCGCTAAAGCCGCGCACGAACGCATCGCCAGCTTCCTCCCAACTCACCCGACGACCCAGCCCCTCTTCCACTGTGGCTGCGCGGGCCCGCACGCGATCGGCAGCTTCTTGGCGGCTTTCTTCGTTGGGGTAGCGCAAGATTTCGGTTATGCGGGCGATGTCGCCGAACAATGGCAGGCTGCCATGCTGCAGCACGCCGCCTTTTTTGCGCGCCTGTGCGCTACCAATGATCTTTTTGCCCTTCAAGGTGATCTCGTAATCTGAAGGTACTTCAAAGCAAACCGGGTTGTCCAACGCTCCAAAGCCGTTGCTTTCGCGCATTGGCTGTCTCGTGACCGGTAACTCTAAAAGCAACAAAGCTTTCATCAGCCCTTCTGAAAGGCGCTTGTAGGATTCAAGAACTCCGCCCACCAGCCGTGGCTCATTGGAGGGACCGATGACAGAATAGGTCAGCTCATCTGTATGCAGGATGGCGCGGCCGCCCGTAGGCCGGCGTACCACCTGCCAGCCGTGAGCGGTTAGCGCCGCCTCATCCACGTCCGCGAAGAGCTGGGCAAAGCCCAGCGAAAGGCAAGCGGGGTCCCAATCGTAGAGTCGCAGGGTAGGGGGTGATTGACCGGCGATGACGTTTTCCAGGATAGCGGCATCCATTGCCATGTTCCAGGCTCCGGGCCTGGCAGGGTGGCGCAGCAGGCGCCATTTAGCGGTGGGCCATGCCTGCCCTGGGCGCAGCGAAAGATCCGGCATCATGGCTATCTGGCGTAAAAGCCGAGATGATTCCCTACGGGACGCTGGTTGCCGGGGATACCCTGATGTACCGGGGAATTCAGTATCTCAGCTTCTCCGTTTTCCCCTTCGATGACGAGCGTTGAGGATCCACCGCCATCCATGTTCATGACGGAATAGACCTTGCGTTCTGCAAATATCTGCGCCAACTCTGCAAGGGTGATTCCCTCGCTGTATCCTGGCTGGCGCCCGTCGACGATGATGATGATCAGCTTATTTCCAGCGCGATTGAGCCCCACGGCAGTGCGCGGGTCGATATCTGAATCGTTCAACCCTTGGCGGATATTTCCATTCCACAGAAGCAATTCAAAGCCCGAGACTGCATTGTATATCTTACCGATAAGGGCGTTCATGCTGGCTTTGTTGTTCCGATAGATGTACAGGGTCGGTTGCTCATTGGTGTCCTGGGCATAAATAGTTCCCTTGGAAGCGGCAAACCCTTGAGGGGTTACGCGTTCCCCGGGCCTGGGGAAATAACCTAGCGGACCTAAATCCTGCCATGGAATAAACGCATCTCCATTGATCGCAAGTTGCAGGTCATTATCCGACAGGAATTGCGATGTCGTTTTGGCAGCAAGCGGCCGCTCCTGATTTGGATCTCCCGGAGTCACCAGAGTCTTGATTCCATTCGCCTTGAGATCGATGGTCACAATATGGATCACCAATAACCGAGGTTCCTGGCGCACGATACGTTCGTAGATGATGCCCCGAAAGATCTCACGCTTTTCCGGATCAGGCTGACCCAGCTGAATGCCGGTTGGGTTGAAACGACTTAAGTCACACGCAATGCTGGCCAGCAGCACCGCAATAATCAGCGCCCAAAACCGTGTTACCGGCTTTGTTTTGGCAAATTTTCTGTTGAACATGGAGCCAAGATTTTATCTTTTGATAAAAGAAAACGACTTGTTCAATTCTCCGCTTTTTCTTCCAATCGTTTCATTTGTTTAAATGCCGCGATGCCCACTTCCAGCATGCCTTTATCCGGGGGACGAGTAGTTAAATCTTGCAGAGCCAGATTTGGCGATACAAGAATCCGTACAATGGGGTTATTGAAGTGCGCAGCCGACCAGCGCAGATACTCATAAGCCAGGCTGGCCAAAATGGGGATCAACAATATGCGCAGCACAAGCCGCGGCAACAACGGCATTGGACCGATCAGGGCAAAGAGTAAGATGGAAAAGACAACGACAGTCAGCAGAAACGCGGTACCGCAGCGCGGGTGTTGGCGTGGGAACTTATCCACCTCCCTCGATGTCAGTTTGGCGGCCGACTCGAATGCGTGGATGGTCTTGTGCTCGGCTCCGTGATATCCAAAAACGCGCCGGATCTCTTCCACACGACCGACGAGGATCAAATAGCCGATCAGTACGCCCAGCCGTATAAAGCCTTCAAGGATGGATCCCCAAATCGAAGGTAATCCCAGCCAGCCCTCGATGAAATGGCTGATACCCGCCGGCGCCAGAAAAAACAATCCGATGGCGAAGACGAGAGAGAAAACCAGAGTGATGGCCAGTGGCGCCCCTTCTATCTTTTGATCTTCGCCGGATTGGATGTTCGCAGAGATCGTGAGTGCTCTGGTGCCCAGCGCGAGTGCATCCCAAAGCAGCACTAGGCCGCGCAAAAATGGGATGCGCGCTACCTGGCTTTGGTAGATAGGGCCGAGCTTTTCGCTGTGTAGCACGATCTTGCCATTGGGCGCGCGCATGGCAAGAGCCATGTAACGCCGCCCGCGCATCATCACGCCCTCTAGAACCGCCTGCCCACCGTATAGCGGAATTTTTTGCTCCGGCTTTGTGGCGGCCCTGCGCAGACGCCGTTTCGATTCGCGGTTTTTGGCGTTCTTGCTCACGCGCCGCTTGGATTTAAGTTTCGCCAAGGTTATAGATGAAGTGGATCAGGGCGTCGACGCCTTTTTCCCAGGTCGGCAGATGCATGTGTTCGTTGGGAGAGTGAATCAGGTCATCGGGCAACCCGAAACCGGTATTCACGCATTCCGCGCCCAAGATTTTTTGCATGTAAGCAACTGCTGAAATGGTACCTCCCTCGCGGCGGTAGATAGCCTTTTTGCCCCAAATAGCTTCCAAGGCTTTATCCATGGCTTTCATTGGACGCGAATCTCGTTCTGAAATGGCCGGGTCGCCATCCGAGATCATTTTCACTTCGCATTTCACCGCCGGATGGCAATGTTCCTTCACGTAAGCCATCATTTGCTGCTCGACTTGCTTGGGAGATTGATCTGCTACCAACCGGCAGGATACCTTGGCCATCGCCTTGGATGGCAGTACTGTCTTCGGACCTTCGCCGGTGTACCCGCAAAGGATACCGTTCACTTCCAGGGTTGGGCGGGCGGTAGCTCGCTCAAAGGCGGTGTAACCCTCCTCGCCCCACAGCTCGGTGACTCCTGCGGCGCGGATGTAATCGGAGTCAGAAGCATGCGGGACCCGTTTAAACTCGGCGCGCTCTTCGTCGTCCAAATTTCGAACGCTGTCGTAAAAACCCGGCAGCGTCACACGGTTATGTTCATCGTGCATGCCGCTGATCAAGCGGGCTAGCTCGTTTCCCGGGTTGCGTACCGTGCCGCCGTAATATCCTGAGTGCAGATCCTTATCTGGTCCAGTCAGATGGATTTCGAAGTAAGCCAGGCCGCGCAATCCATAGGTCAGTGTTGGCTGGTCTGCGGCCAGCATGCCGGCATCGGGATTGAGCGCGAAGTCACTAGCAAATGTTTTGGAATTGGCCCTGATGAAATCGGCCATGCTCCCCGAGCCCATCTCCTCTTCGCCTTCGATCATCCATTTGATGTTGACGGGCACCTCGCCGGCCGTTAGGGCGGACTCGACGGCCGCAAGGCTGGCGATGACCTGGCCCTTCATATCAGAGGTGCCGCGGCCCACCAGATAATCACCTTTCTTCACGGCTTCAAATGGTTTACTCTCCCAAAGTTCCAGGGGGTCAGGAGGCTGCACATCGTAATGACCATAGACCAACATGGTGGGCGCCTTGGCTCCTGCCTTCATCCAATCACCGTACACAATGGGGTGCCCGCCGGTATCCATGCTCTTCACGTTTTCGAACCCCAGCGCTTTCAGCTTGGCCTCCAGCCATTCGGAGGCGCGTTTGATATCCGATTTATGCGCAGAATCAGCCGAGATCGATGGGATGGCTACAAGTTCCTTGAGCTCATCCAGGAAACGACCCCTGTTTTGCTTAGCAAATTCCAATGCTTTGCTGCGCGAGTCTGCCATGTTTATTTGCTCCTTGTTTTTCTCGTGTACTTGTTTGCTTAATTGGGCATGGCCGCGGAAATGGCCGTAAATGAGACGTCATAGCGATGCTTCATATAACGATGGCCGCCGTCGTATTCTTCGTATTGGAACGGGATTCCCAGTGCGCGCAATTTTTCCGTCAACATCCGCGCCCCGTAGAGCAAATTATACTCGTCGAAGCGCCCGCAATCGAGGTAGAGCCAGTGCAGCGACTTGAGCGCGTCCGCGTGCTGCTCAGCGATTTCAATGGGATCGAAAGCCAGCCAGCGTGCCCAGATATCGGGTAGCAAGGCGCCGTTCCGCAGGTCAAACGGCAGGTCGAATCCGAGCATTGACTTTGGGTTTGGAGAATAGGCTGCGGCCATGGCGACCTGATTTAAGGCTTCGTGCGGCGCGCCCAAGCGTAGCGCTTCTCCGGGGTCTGTGAGCAGTTGCCGCAATCCCTCTTCTCCGACTTGCTCGAAATATCTGAGGAATTCACCGGCATACGGCCTGTAAGTCAGCTCAAAACATTTATCGCCGCTGTGATCTGCCACCAGGCCAAAGACATCTGCATGGCGCATCCCAAATCTCAGGGCCCCAAAGCCGCCAGAAGAGTGCCCCGCCACGGCCCGATGGCTCGCCTTCGCAATCGTCGGATATTTGCCATCAGTGTATTCGACCAGCTCCAGGATGTGATCCTCATAGTTACCCGTGGCGGCTGAATTCAGATACTGCGAGCCGCCATAGCGAGTACTGGCATCCGGCATTACCACGATCAGCGGTCGCACCTTACTTGTGGCAATTAATCTATCTAATCGCTGTTGAATGTTTTCTTCCCACAGTTCGTCGTTAAGGAATTTCAGTCCTCGGTTGCCAAAGGCAGCCAGCAAATACAAGCTTGGATAGCGCAGCTTTTCGTCGTAACCCGGCGGCAGGTAGACCGGCACTCGCCTGGTAGCCGGGTCGCCCAAAGGATTACCTTCCAGTGCTTGGCTATGAAATTCTTCGACGATCACCTGCGATTTGCTCATCGGGCGCATTATAGTCGGCCATCAATGAACAACCACAAAGCCACAAAGAACACCAGGTTGCTTTCACCCCGTACATTTGGTTCCCGGGTTGATTTCCTTTTATATCCGAGCTGGGAAAGGAGAGAAGGGGCTATTTACCTTCATGCTAAAATGCCTTGTCTGCTTGTGTATTTATTTACTTGTCTACTTACTTAACCATGCTCATCCACAACGCTGCCGTCGTCACCTGGGGAAAAGAAAACGCCGTCTTACCCAATCACGCCGTCTACATTGAGAAAAACCTTATCGTTGCGATAGGACCCGATGCGGATCTCCTGAAAGAATATCCGGATACAGAAAAACTGGATGCTGACGGTCAGATCCTGATGCCTGGCAACATTTGCGCGCACACTCACTTCTACGGTGCCTATGCCCGTGGTTTGGCCATCCCGGGACCCGCGCCCAAAGACTTCCCTGAGATCCTCAAGCGACTCTGGTGGCCGCTGGACAAGGCGCTCGACGAAAAATCCGTGCGCGCTTCTGCCCTGGTCCATCTGGTGGATGCTATCAAGTGCGGCACCACAACTCTTTTCGACCATCACGCCTCGCCCAATTTCATCGATGGTTCGCTCGACGTCATCGCCGAAGCAGTTACCGAAACTGGTCTGCGCGCCGTACTCTGCTATGAAGTCACCGATCGCGATGGCGATGCCAAGGCCAAAGCTGGCATCCGCGAAAATATCCGCTTCATCGAGCGCACCGGCAAAAGAGAAATAGCCGGCGGCCGCCTGGCCGCGCTCTTTGGTTTGCATGCCAGCCTGACTCTTTCCGACGAAACCCTCGACGCCTGTCGTGCTGCATTGCCCAACGACTCGGGTTTCCATATCCATGTTGCCGAGCACGAAGCCGACCAGGAAGATAGCCTCGCCAAAAGCCGCTTGCGCGTAGTGCCCCGTTTGCTTAAACATGGCATCCTGACGCCAGGGAGCATTGCTGCCCACGCAGTGCATGTAGACGCAGCTGAGATTGCCATGCTGGCTGAATCTGGTGCCTGGGTTAGCCACCAGCCGCGTTCCAACATGAACAATGGGGTGGGGGCAGCTGATATCGAAGCGCTGATGGCGGCAAGGGTCAAAGTAGTTCTGGGCAATGATGGCTTCACGCAAGATATGTGGGCTGAGTGGAAAGCCGCCTACCTGCTGCACAAAGTCTGGCATCGCGATCCGCGCAAGACGAATGGAGCCGACCTCGCCGCCATTGCCTCAGGCAACAACGCAGCACTCGCTGCGCAATCCTTTCCCAGCGCGCCAATTGGTGAAATTTCTGTAGGTGCCCGCGCCGACCTGATCTTGGTCGACTATCATCCGTTCACTCCATTGACCGCAGGCAACTTCCCCTGGCACATCATCTTCGGTTTCCAGGAGCGCATGGTGACTATGACCATGGTCAACGGTAAGTTTCTCATGCGCGAGCGCAAATTACTGCATCTCGACGAAGGTGAGATTGCCGCGAAGGCGCTCGAATTGGCACCCGAAGTGTGGGCGCGCTACGCGGAGTTCGCCCAAGCCCCATTGAATGAGGAGAAAATTGGCTGAGAAGAAAACAATTGCAATTCTAGGTGGCACTGGGCAGTTGGGTCCTGGCCTGGCCTTGCGCTGGGCACACGCCGGCCATCACGTCATCATTGGTTCTCGGCAAGCTGAGAAGGCTCAGAGCGTTGCCGCCGAACTAAACGCGGAGCTTGGTAAAGATCTAATCGAGGGCAAAACGAATGCGGATGCTGCTCAAGGTGCCGACATCTGCGTGTTGACTGTTGAACAAAGTGCACATCTGCCGGCAATTGAATCGCTAAAGAAAGAGTTGCAGGGCAAGATCCTGGTGGACACCACGGCCAGAGTTGGACCCCCAGATTGGACGCCTCCGGCTCCACCCGCAGCTGCTAAGATCGCCCAGGACCTGCTAGGAAATGAGGTACGCGTGGTTGCGGCTTTCCAAACGGTGCCAGCAGCCTCGCTGCGGAAGAGTTTCACGCAACCGCTGGATTCCGATGTGTTAGTTTGCGCCGATGACTCGGCGGATGCCGAACAAGTAACAGGCTTGGCTCGAGATGCAGGTCTGCAGGCTTACTACTCTGGCACTCTGGATAAGGCTATCGTGGTCGAAGGGCTTACCTCTATCCTCGTTTCTATGAATAAATACTACAAAAGCCGCCACGGCACCTTAAAGGTCGCCGGTATTCCCGCCAAGAAATCTTGAAGCCTCTCGTCATTACCCCACTTGAGGGACTTCCTCTAATCCAGGAAGGTGACAACCTGGTTAGTCTTATCCAGGAATCATTGAAGCGTAAAAATCTCGATTTGCTTGAGGGGGATATTCTGGTGCTGGCGCAGAAAATTGTTTCGAAAGCAGAGGGCCGGCGAGTTTTCCTCGAGTCGGTCAATCCGAGTAAAGCAGCGAAGGAGCTGGCTGCCAAGATAGAAAAAGATCCTCGCTTGGTGCAGCTTATTTTGGACGAGAGCGCCGAAGTCCTGCGCGCCCGCCCGGGTCTGATCGTGGTCGAACACCGCCTCGGCTTCGTGAGCGCAAACGCCGGGATCGATCATTCCAACGTCGATGAACGCGAGGGCTGGGTGCTGCTGCTTCCTAAGGATCCCGATGCCTCTGCCGACGCCATGCGCACGCGCTTTGAAGAGGCCGGCGGCGCACACATCGGCGTTCTGATTATCGACTCTCATGGCCGCGCGTGGCGCGAAGGGATTGTGGGCGTTGCTATCGGTGTTTCTGGGCTGCCGGGCGTCGTGGATCTGCGCGGCCGCCCGGATCTCTTCGGCCGCGAGCTGCGCGCCACCACTGTCGGCGCCGCTGATGAGTTGGCTGCAGCCGCCTCCATTGTGATGGGTCAGGCTGGGGAAGGTTGCCCGGCCGTCCACGTGCGCGGTTTCCCCTATCCGCTACGAGAAGGCAAACTGGCCGAATTACTTAGGCCGAAGGAGTTAGACACTTTCCGGTAACCCATATCCGTCTTTGCGAGGAGGGCGTCTTGCGCCGCTTTTTAGCGGCGCTGCCCGACGAAGCAATCCCCAAGCCCTTTGAAGGAGCGAATGAACGCTATCCCCGAGGAATTCCAAGACCTTTTAAAAGACGAAACGAAAGCTTTCGCGTTTCTGGGCACTGTCATGCCGGACGGTTCTCCCCAGGTGACTCCGGTTTGGTTTAGCACTGAAGGCGAGCAAATCCTGATCAACACCGCACGAGGTCGTCAAAAGGATCGTAATATGCAGGCCCGCCCACAAGTGGCTTTGTCCATTCTGGACCCCAAGCGCCCATATCGTTATCTGCAGATTCGCGGCGAAGTGGTCGCGTCCACCGAAGAAGGGGCCGCCGAACACATCAGCTTCTTATCCCGAAAATATCGAGGCCATGACTTTGATATTCCCAAGGGGCAAGTGCGTGTCATCTATAAGGTTCTTCCGAAGCAGGTTACTACCGAGGACTAGTGCCCCCTCCGATGCTGGCTCCTGAAGACCTGCATGGCTGGCTGCGCTCACGCCGCTCCGTCCGCCGCTTTCGCGAGGATCCTGTCCCCGCAGAAACCGTCACCCGAATCCTGGAAACCGCCACCTGGGCGCCCAACGCGCACAATCGCCAACCCTGGCGCTTTGTTCAGCTTTCCTCCCGCGAAAGCCGAGAGGTGCTAGCCGGCGCCATGGGCGCAGAATTCCGCAAGACACTGCAAGCCGAGGGTTTAAGCGCCGAAGAGATTTCTGCGCAACTGGAGCGTTCCCGCGCCCGCATCCTGGAAGCCCCCGAAGCCATTCTGCTTTGCCTAGATATTGACGTTCTCGATAAATATGATGATCCCGCCCGCACACAAGGTGAATACCTGATGGGCGTGCAAAGTGTTGCCTTGGCTGGTGGACAACTGCTGCTTGCCGCTCACGCCGAAGGCCTGGCCGGAGTTTGGATTTGTTCACCGTTATTCACACCAATAGAGGTTTCGCAAGCCCTTGGGTTGCCTGAATCCTGGCAGGCTCAGGGGTTGATTTTGGTAGGGTACCCAATTAAGGTTCCTGATGAACGTCCACGTAATTCGGTTTCTCATGTGACGAAAATAGCATGAAAATCGTCGCGCTTGCAGGCGGGGTGGGTGGCGCCAAAATGGCGGAAGGCCTAGCCCACGTCCTGCCAGCCATTGACCTCACCGTCGTCGTGAACACCGGAGATGACTTCGAGCATTTTGGCTTGACTATCTGCCCCGATCTCGACACGGTCTGCTACACGCTCGCCGGTCTCGCCAACCTCGAGACTGGCTGGGGACGCGCGGACGAATCCCAAAACGCGCTGCGCGAAGCTGCACTCCTCGGCGGGCCCACCTGGTTTTCGCTGGGCGACCGCGACCTCGGCACCCACCTTGAGCGTACTCGCCGCCTGAACGCAGGCGACTCGCTCAGCGCCATCACCGCCGATTTTTGCCGCGCCTGGGGCATCGAAGCCCGTGTTTTGCCAATGAGCGATCAGCCTGCGCGAACAATAGTGGATACCGACCAAGGCGAATTGCCTTTCCAGGAATATTTCGTTGCCCACGCCTGCGAACCGCGCGTGCGCGGTTTTCGCTTCGCCGGTGTCGAGCAGGCAAAGCCGGCGCCCGGGGTGCTGGACGAGATTGCCACGGCGGATCTTGCCGTGATTTGCCCATCGAATCCCTGGGTAAGTGTTGCGCCGATTTTGGCCGTTCCAGGAATCCGCGAAGCGATCGCGGAAAAAGTGGTTCTAGCGGTTTCACCAATCATTGGCGGTAAAGCAGTCAAAGGTCCCGCCGCCAAGATGTTCAGCGAACTCGGTATCGAGCCCAGTGCCTTGGCTGTCGCACAGTATTACAAAGACCTGTTGCGCGGTTTTGTGTTCGATGAAGTCGATTCGGCGCATTCGACCGCAATCCACGAACTCGGTATAATGCCCTTCGCGGCCGCCACCATCATGCAAGACCGGGCAGACCGCGCCAGGTTAGCTGGCCAAGTGATCGACTTCGGACGGCGCCTGTTGGACAAATGAACTCTGTCGTTCTTTCCCGACCAAGGAGCAATTAAATATGGCCCTTTGGGCTATCGTACCGGTGAAACCGTTGCGGCGTGGCAAGTCGCGCCTCGCCCCTGTTCTCTCCGAAGAGGATCGCGCCGAGCTTAACCAGCGTTTGTTGTTGCGCACCGTCGATCTGCTTAAACAGATACCCGAAGTCATCGATGTTCTCGTGGTCAGCCGTGATTCCCAGGCGCTATCGCTGGCACGCGATCATGGCGCCCGTACCCTGCAAGAGGACGGCAAACCGCTCCTGAACGACGCGCTAAAGCGCGCCACCATTGTGGCGCGCAGCTATAAGGCCGACTCGGTGCTGGTCCTTCCTGCCGACCTTCCACAACTCAGCGCCGAAGACATCGCCGCCATGCTGGAAGCCGGCCGCGAACCGCCAGTCGTGGTCATCGCGCCCGACCATCACCACGAAGGCACCAACGCGCTCTTCATGAATCCAGCCGGCGTCATAGATTACGATTTCGGCCGCGGCTCCTTTAAGCGCCATTGCGACCGAGCCCACAAAGCCGGCGTGGTATTGAAGATCCTTGAATTGCATACCCTGGCCCGTGACGTCGACGTTCCAGAAGACCTTGGTTTCTTAACTCTTGAAGCTAAAAGCTAACTGCAAAATAGCTAAAACTGATCGCTGATAACTGAATGCTGGTAAGCAATAACAAATAACTATCCTCAAGGAGTTCCATGCCCAAGCGCGTTGCACTTTATCTTCAAGATGCCCACAACCTCCGTGATGGTTTGGAATACGTTCGCTATGCCGAACAACGCGGCTTTGAAGCTGTCTGGCAGGCGGAGTCGCGTTTGGTCCGTGACGCCATCGTGCCTATGGCCGCGTACGCCGCGGTCACGGAGCGCATCAAGGTTGGCTCGGGCGTCATCAATAACTGGACGCGCAACATCGGTCTTCTCGCTGCCACTTTCCTCACCCTGGATGACCTTGCACCCGGTCGTATCATCTGCGGTCTCGGCGCCTGGTGGGACCCGCTTGCAAAAAACGTCGGCATTGAACGCCGCAAGCCGCTTCAGGCAATGCGCGAGACTATAGAGGTGATGCGCCGCCTGCTCAACATGGAAACAGTTACCTTCCATGGGGAATTCCATCACGTGGATGGCATCGAACT
>DATDRZ010000059.1:0-11695 GCA_035291465.1 Anaerolineales bacterium | reverse complement strand
CGCGATCACAATCACTTTATCTTCCGCAGCTAGCGTGACCATCTCCGACTTGCGCGGATTGGTATGCACCCCATAGGATTGGGTGGAATCGCCAGCTTGCGACGTGAGACGGTAACCGATAGCGGTTTCGCCCCTGCGCCTTGCAGCTTCGGTGACGGTATAGAGATTCACAGGCTGATTGGTCGCCACGTAATCGCCGGCCGGTTTCAGGTAGATCTCCGAACCCTCGGGATTGAAAATGTTGGCGAATACATCGAAGAGGTCCGCGTTCTCGGAGAACTGCGACATCATCAGGCTAACCAGCTGCTCGCTCACAATGAAATCGTCCACCTTCGCGGCCTTGGCTAGCTCGCGGTTGCGCAGGTCTCGCATCTCACTGACAATGGAGAAAGGCGTCTCGTCCCGCTCTTCCATATCGCGCAAGTGCAGCAGCGTGACCAACGTCTTGGCGTCGGCGTCCTGCACGCCCAGTTCCGAATAGGCCAGCACAATAATGTGATCGTGATCCTGCACCTTGATCTGATCGAGCAGCTCACGGTCTGTAGTGTCGCCCTCGCTCACAGTGAGCTTTTGATTCTTAAGTTTCTCGCCGACGGATTTGAGCTGCGCGGCGATGTTCGGGATATCTGCGACCACTGCGACTTCAGAGCCTTGTGCGACGTAATTATCCAGCTCGTGCACAATCGTAGCGCCTTTCTCATTCCACCCCAGTATCAAGCAGCGCGCCTCCTTAGGTTTGGCGGCCGGATGGCTGACTTGTAATGCTCCTTCGTCGACGGGAGCATTAACCAGCCCGGAGAGTTTCACCATGTCATCGTCTTCGGCCAGCGCAAAGATCTGGTCACCCGCCTCGATGCGCATGTCCATAGGTGGGTTTAGCAAACTGGCGCCCGTGGCTTTACGAATACCCATCAGACAGGAGTGCTCGTACATCAGCAGAGCCTCGCCGAAAGTCTTGCCCTCCAGGGCAGGCTCGTGTTTGAAATAGATCTCATCTCCCTCAAAATCCATCAACTCGGTGTATACCACCGATTGTCCGGATTGCCGTGTTGTTTGTGCAACGATGCGGGCGATCAGGCCGCCAATGAGCAAAGCTTGAACGTTATCTTGCTTGCCCACCATTTTGAGCACTGGCATATTCTTCGGCTCATGGATCTGCGTGACGATGTGATAAGGCTCGGCTCTTCGTTTGGGATTGTTTGTAATCGCCAGCACGGTCTTGATCACGTCGGTATCCGCATCAATCTTCTCCGAGGGCAGCACGATGATCGACTTGGCGGAATGCGGGCTGCAGATCTCGATATCGTTGGGGTCTATGGGCGATCCGCTGCGGCAAACTATGCGCGTCTTACCGCGCAGCGCCACCCGTTCGCGGATCTCGTCTTCCATTTCCACCTTGTCTTTGTCGGCCAGCACCACAAGGCGCGCGCTGGCTTGGTTTCTGTTAGCGATCACTAGTTCGTTAAGGATGGTGAATACCTGCGGGGACCAGCCCAATATCAAGGTGTGGCCGCGCTCTAGCACCTGTGAGCGACCTTTGCGCAGACGTTCCATGGCGGCTGCCAATCCGTTGTTGATCACGCCGATCAATGCGCTGACCACAAAGATTCCACCCAGCGTGACCAAGAACATCACTGAGCGGAAGCCCATCCCCGAGTCCCCGCAAACGGTGCCGGGATCCAGTGCACGCAACAGGCTTTCGCAGGCAGCTTCCACGAAAGACAGCGGTTTCGTGTCATCAGGCACAAACCTCGCCAAGGAGATTACTGCCGCCGCAATAAGAATGAGGGCAAGTGATAATACGAAGAGCAAGCCGATCAGCGCCGGCGTCCCGCGGGCCATCAAGTTGTCGAACTGGTAGCGCAAACGCTGGCGAAAGTTGGGCTTCATAGCGAACCTCCCGGATATTGTTGCGCATTATAAAAGCGATTCCCTTAATTATTTCCGTCCATGGGATGGCCTGCTCTGGGCGATGCCTAAGAGGGAGAAAATGGGGAAAAATTTCAAGTGCTGATTTGAAAATCACAGGGCTAGCGACAAGACGCGCCAGGCCTTCCACTATAATCGGAGCACCACCTCTCGTCCATGTCCGTCGCCTCTCAAGACACCGCCATTCTTTCTCGCTGGCTCGAAACAGCCCGCCAAACTCATCATGACATCATCATCGCTGGCGAGACCATTGGTGGCCGCCACGGCGAAGCCATGCAGCGGCCGGTTGCCTTTCAACTCCTGGGACCTATTTTGGTGATTCGCTTCGATGGCACCGAACGCCTTACGGTTTCGGACCCGCGAGATATCCAGCTGGATGAATGGAGCAGGCTGCAGATTTCGCGAGCCAGCGAAGTCCGTTATGGGCATCATTACTACGGGCGTCCGCAAACGTCGGAGAATTGGATCGAAACGATCTTCCGCAATCACATAGATCACGTTGAGATCATCACTACAGGGCCGTTGCTGGCTGGCGTGCGAACTATTCCGTTTCATGGGGGGCCCTTCATTCGAATCAATTAGCTTTCCAAATCGGCAGCTGTCTAAACGACGGCACAACTGTAATATAATGAAATCAGCTTTTGATCGATCTAAGGATGATAGGTTCTCCGTCTCTTGCTTGTCATTGATATTCGTATAGGTGTGAGGAGGTGATGCCGTCAATCGGTCTGGATTCGCCCAATATCCCCTTTTGATTTCAAAAGAAGGAGAAGATCATGTCCAAAAAACACTATTTTTCCTTTGCCACACTCGTTCTGTTTTCGCTGATCCTGGCTGCCTGCGCCCCAGCCGGGGGTGCCACTGAGGCGCCCGCCGATACCGGGGCAGAACCGCCTGCGGCGACCAGCGCTGACACTGGCGCGGATACAGGCGAAGTGGCCCCGCAAGTTGCTGCCCAGGGTGAGATCTTGCAACGTGTTCTGGATCGCGGTACGTTGGTTTGCGGAGTTCACACCGAGCTGCCCGGTTTCGGTTACCTGGATGAAGCTGGGAACAACCTGGGTTTCGATATTGACCTGTGCCGTGCCGTGGCAGCTGCGGTATTGGGCGACCCAACGGCTACTGAATTTGTGCCCATTACGGCTGCGGATCGTGGACCTGTCCTGCAAACGGCCGAGGTCGACCTAGTTCCCCGCAATATGACCTGGACCGCCAAGCGGGACGCGGAATGGGGCAACTTCACTATCGTAATGTTCTACGATGGGCAAGGTTTCATGGTGCGGGCCGACAGCGGCATCCAGTCCCTCGAGGACATGAATGGCGCTGCTATCTGCGTGACAAGCGGAACCACCACTGAGAGTAACCTGGCCAATGTCTTTGCCGATGCCGGATTGGAATATGAAGCGGTTATCTTTGAAGAGACGGGCGTGGTGTACAGTACCTACGACGAAGGCCGCTGCGATGTGGCTACCAGCGATAAATCCCAGTTGGCGGCTGTGCGAACCGGCCTCGCCAACCCGGATGATCATGTGATCCTGGATGTCACGATTTCCAAGGAACCTCTCACCCCGGCAGTGCCGCACGGCGACGACACCTGGTTCGATACGGTCAAGATCGTGATGTATGCTCTGATCAATGCTGAAGAACTGGGCGTCACCCAGGCCAATGTGGAGGAAATGAAGAGCAGCGAGAATGGCGCCATCCGCACGCTGTTGGGTGCCGGTGATGATTGGGGTTACACACAGCTTGGCTTAGACGCCGATGCGTTGGCACGCGCGATTGCGGCAGTAGGCAACTATGGCGAGATCTACAATCGCTATATGGGCCCCGATGGTTTGTCCTTCACGCTACCCCGCGCGCTGAATGAACTGTGGTCCAACGGCGGCCTGATCTATGCGCCACCGGTAAGGTAAGCCGATCAATTTATGTTGGTTGTAGGGATGCGGCCCTAGGGTCGCATCCCTTTTTGAAATATTCATGAGCAAGGTCAAGCAGATTCCTTTCTATCGCGACGAGCGCTATCTGAGCGCTGCGGCGCAAGTCGTCTCCGGGCTGTTGGTCGTGGCATTATTGTGGTGGTTGGGTGTGAATTTCGTACGGGCGGCGGAAGCCCGAAACCTTTCCCTGAGCTTTGGCTTTTTGGATAGGCCAGCCGGCTTTCCGATCAGCGATCCAGCTATTCCCTACACCACAAATGATAGTTTTGGCTACGCGTTCCTGGTTGGCGTATTGAACACTTTGCGTGTGGCTGTTGCCGGCGTTGTGGCGGCTACTGTCCTGGGGACTATGGTTGCCCTGGCCCGTTTGTCTTCGAACTGGCTATTGAGCAAGATCGCATTGGCCTTTATCGAATTCCATCGCAATATACCACTGCTGGTTTTGCTGTTCATTTGGTATTTCACCGTATTTCGCGAACTGCCCGCTGTGGGTGAAAGCATCGTGTTGCCCGGTCCGATATACCTTAACCAGCGTGGCGTGTATTTCACCTGGCCGCGCTTAATCGAAACCGGCTGGGTTTTTGCCGCCGGCTTGGTTTTGGGGATCTTGGCGTCCATAGCCCTTTGGAATATCCTGCGCGCGCGGCGTGAGTTAACCGGCAAGAAAACATACTTTGTAGAAGTGAGCATTGCCGCATTATTTGTGTTCCCCTTGGTTGGCTGGATACTCTCTGGCGGCGAGCCTTTTCGCTTCGACGTTCCCAGCTTGCAGGGATTCAACATACGGGGTGGGTTGCGCCTTACGCCGGAATTTGCGGGCCTTTTCGTTGCCCTGGTGACATATACGGCGGCTTTTATTGCCGAAGTTGTTCGCTCCGGCATCCAAGCTGTTGACCGCGGGCAGTTGGAGGCAGCCCGCGCTTTGGGGCTTTCCGGTTTCCACATGATGTCCTTTGTGGTCTTCCCTCAAGCTCTGCGCGTTATCATTCCGCCTATGATCAGCCAGTATCTTAATCTCACCAAGAACACCAGCTTGGCACTGGCTATTGGATACCAGGAACTGTTCAGCGTCGGCAAAATTGCGATCAATCAGGCTGGAAGGGCCGTGCCGGTTTTCCTTATGGTGATGGCTGTCTATTTAATGATCAGCTTAATTACCGCGCTGGTTTTGAACCTCTACAATCGCCGCATTCAATTTGTGACTAGGTGATCAGGCAATGGCGGAAACTTTGACCCAGCAGCAAGATAGTTATTTGCCGCCGCCGGCGCCTCCGGGGGCGATCAAATGGATCAGAGATAACCTGTTTAAAGGCTGGCTTAATACCCTACTCACTCTGATCTCAGCCGTTGGTCTTTATTTTGCGATCAGTCGTTCATTGATATGGTTTTTTGCGCAGGCGGATTGGACTCCAATCATAAATTTCCCTATTTTGTTCAGCGTGGGCCAATACCCACGAGAGGAATTATGGCGAATAGGCGGGGTATTGTCCGCCTTGGCTTTGCTCCTTGGGTTTAGCTGGAGTCACTGGGGTGGCTTGCTTCGCGGAGTAAGCCTGTATGCGGGAGCCATGTTTCTGGTGCTTGGAGCGCTTCCCGTTTCCCATCCGGCTCTCACACCAAGCATGCGCGTCTTTCTTATTTCCCTGCCTGCTACCATTTTGCTTGCTTTTTGGATTGGAAGGTGGAGATTCGTCAGTAAGCGGATGGTTATGGCGCTGTGGCTCGTTTACCCCTTCTTCAGCCTACTCCTGATTCGAGGGTTGGCAGGCAGCGCGGTTCTTGAGTTGGTTTCAACGACTTTGTGGGGTGGGCTGCTGGTGACCTTTGTGCTCTCGATCGGTGGCATCGTGATTTGCTTTCCCATTGGCGTAGCATTGGCGCTCGGACGTCGCTCCAAACTGCCTGTGGTTAGCGCAATATCTACTTTTTTCATAGAAACGATCCGGGGGGTGCCATTGATCACCCTCTTGTTCTTGTTTTCTGTGGTCCTGGCTTTATTCTTACCTCCCGATGCTCGGCTGGATCGATTGTTGCGGGCGCTGATTGCTATGACCATCTTTAGCGCGGCTTACATGGCTGAAAACGTCCGCGGGGGCCTTCAGGCAATCCCGCCTGGACAGGAGGAGGCAGCCAAAGCATTAGGGATGAATGGTGTGCAAATTACGGCGCTGATCGTCCTACCCCAGGCGTTGCGCATCGTGATCCCTACGATTGTGGGGCAGTTCATCACTCTGTTCAAAGACACAACCCTGGTGTACATCGTTGGAGTCAACGATTTTCTGGGGATAGGCAGGTCTATCGTCAATTCTAATCCTGCCTATTTACAGGCACAGTTAGAGGTGTACTTATTCATCGCTGCTATTTATTGGATATTCAGTTACCTCATGTCACTAGCGAGCCGTAGACTTGAAACCTCATTAGGCGTCGGAAAGCGATAAGAGACATGCCAACCGGAAAACAAAAGCCGATTATTCATTGCAGAGGTGTGCACAAATGGTTCGACGAATTCCACGCACTGCGCGGCATCGATATGGATGTCTACCCAAAGGAAGTGGTGGTCATATTTGGCCCTTCGGGGTCAGGCAAATCTACCTTCATCCGCACGCTCAACAGGCTGGAGGAGCATCAGAAGGGCGTGATCACAGTGGACGGGATCGAACTGAGCCACGATGTGCGCAACATCGAAAAGATCCGCGCGGAAACCGGCATGGTGTTTCAACAGTTCAATCTCTTTCCACATCTCACCGTGCTTCAAAACGTGGCCTTGGCGCCTATTTGGGTGCGCAGATGGCCCCGTCGTAAGGCTGAAGCCGAAGCCCTAAGCATATTGGAACGAGTCGGCATCCCGGAACAAGCGCATAAATTCCCCGGGCAGCTTTCCGGCGGGCAACAGCAGCGCGTAGCCATCGCTCGGGCGCTGGCGATGCAGCCGAAGGTCATGCTGTTTGATGAGCCGACCTCCGCGCTGGATCCGGAAATGATCAAGGAAGTGCTGGATGTAATGATTCAGCTTGCCAAATCGGGGATGACTATGCTGGTAGTGACCCACGAAATGGGCTTTGCCCGTGCGGTGGCCGACCGCATGTTTTTCTTCGATCGCGGACAGGTGGTTGAATCAGGAACGCCGGATCAGATATTTAGTAAACCCAAGGAGGATCGTACAAAACTCTTTTTGTCCCAAATCCTCTCTCATTGATTTCAGTTATCCAGTCCCTTTTACCGGGGGCCATGGGCCATAGCCATCCTGCTTCTTGCCACTTTCATAATGCACAGCCTGCGGCCAGCAAAACTCGCGGCAGGGGAGGAAACCCTGGTTAACGAGAGAGGGTGGAGATAGGTTATCTTCCTAGTACAAACGGCTATCCCTGGTTAGTGCCAAAGGGGGATTGGGGAGATGTTAGACAACAGTAAAATTTGGTTATCTTACCCACCCAAGGGATTTTATGGTTCCTCTTACTTTCCCTCGCTTAGTTTGGCATCGGCGAGCTACCCCGCGCACTAAGGTCTACAATCCACCTCTTCTGGGTCTCATTAATGTTGTTACTGTTGTCTTTCTGGCCTACTACCTCTGGTGGAGGGCAACCGCCAGCCTCAACCCGCAGGCGCCATTCTTTTCCTGGGCGCTGCTGATCGCCGAAGGCTTCGGTGTGCTCAATTATTTACTCTTCGCCTGGATGACGCGCACAGTGGCGCCAGCGCGACCCTTCCTTCCCCCCCGGCCCGGACTGAGTGTGGACGTCTTTATCCCTACCTACAATGAAGACCTGGATGTTCTAGAGGCCACTATCACTGGCGCCGTGGGCATCCGCTACCCGCATCTGACCTGGGTATTGGATGATGGCCGCCGGCCTGAAGTGGAGGCTCTGGCCCGCCGACTGGGGGCCGATTACCTGACCCGACCAGATAACCTGTACCACAAGGCCGGCAATCTCAACCACGCCCTTAAACACACCACCGGCGAGTTCATCGCCATCCTCGACGCAGACATGGTGCCGCAGCCCGACTATTTAGATCGCACTCTTGGTTATTTTGAGGATGAGAAGCTTGCCTTTGTGCAAATGCCACAGGAGTTCTACAACCAGGATTCGATTCAACATGATCCGCTCAGCAGGCACTGGCACGAGCAAACCTTGTTTTTCCGCGTGATCCAACCGGGGAAAAATCACACGAACTCAGCATTTTGGACCGGGTCGCCGTCGGTGATGCGCCGCAAGTCGCTTGAAGATATTGGCGGCGTGGCCACGGAAACCGTTACCGAAGACATCCACACATCGGTACGGCTGCACTCCAAAGGTTGGATGTCCTATTTCCTCAACGAAGTGCTGGCCTATGGCATCGCGCCGCAGACCATTCATGCTTTTTTGCTGCAACGACTGCGCTGGGCGCAAGGCACCATGCAGCTCTATCGCAGCAAGGATAGCCCTTTCTGGAAACGGGGTCTAACTTGGCAACAGCGCATTTCGTATCTGGCCAGTTTCCTGGCTTATGCGGAGGCGATTCAAAAGATCCTTTTGATTAGCACGCCCACCATCATCATTCTCTTCGAAATATTTCCGATGAACGTGGATGGTTTCTCCTTTGTCGTGCACTGGCTGCCATATTTCCTCCTGACTATCCTGGCGAACAAGGTTGGCGGCCGCGGTTACTTCAATTGGTTCCAGACGGAGAAGTACAACCTGCTCAAAACGATCACTTTCCTGCAATCCTTCTTGTGGCTGATCTGGCCGAAGCCGCTGAACTTCAAGGTGACTCCGAAATCGCTGGACAACAATGTCTACAAGAAAGAACGCGCCTCGTTGCGCGCTTACATGGTTTTGTTTGGCGCCATCATCGGCGTGAGCTTCACTGGTATTGTCCATCTGTCTACGGGGCTCTCCACCGGCGTGCCCCTAACGCACTACGGAATTGCCATCATCTGGGCCGTATTCAACGCTGGCATCATCCTGCTCGGCATCCGCGACGTGTTGAGCAAAAAACACAATCGCAAAGATTATCGTTTCCCGTTCAAAGCTCCTGCCACACTGTTCAGCGCCGTCGAAAAAAGCCTGATTTCCGTCATGGTTGAAAATATTTCCCAGCATGGCGTGGGATTCAAAGTGAGCGACAGAGTGGAGTTGCCGCGTGATCAGCTTAGCATTTATTTTCAGATTCCGTCGGATGAATATTTGGTTCTGGCGTTGGGGCCGCTGAAGGTGCACAAACGCTGGTTTGGCCATCGCTGGGTGGGCGCCAAGTTCGATGTGCCCAGCGAGGGTGAACGCAAGCGGTTGACCGAATTGCTCTTCGTGAGTCTGCCTGGCCTCCTGCTGGATCGTGGCTATTCACCGGTCATGGATAAGAAGCCGGAGCGCATGGCGGTGCCTATTGAGGAGTTATTCCGCCTGACCGACGAGTCATTCCCGCTGCCAATCCCAAGCCGAAGGCGCGAGCTTGCGGTGAAGCTGAAGACAAACTAGTGAAAAACTAAACACTCCCGCCGATGCGGGAGTGTTTGCTTGAGCGGTTAAGGCTCTAAAATGGCAACGATCTCCGGATATGCTGCCCGGAAGTTGTCGCTCAGGGGGCATGGACCCATGCAGTCCGGGAACCACCAATCCACCAGGGCGCCGGTAGCAGGAACCAGCCAACCGATGTTGATGCCGGTTTCGAAGATGGCCTGGGCGCTATAAGGATAGCCGGCTAGGCTGGTGGACTTTTCGATAGTAATAGTGAGCAGCGGGGGATGATCGGCAAGTTCATGATAGTAGAGGATAAAGGGCTCGATAACACGGCTCCTGAGCTGCGCCTTTTCATCCGTGCTGAAGCTACCTTCCGCAAGGAATACAACTTCCGGCCCGGCATCCTCAGCTGGCGGAGGAAGCGTGGCTTCCGCGGTGGCTTCAGCCGTTGGCGCAGGTGGTGCCGCGGTGGTAACCGCTGGGGCTGCCGCGGTTTGGGCCAGCGCGGTTAGTGCAATAGCGACCTCTACCGTGCTTTGAAAATCTTCCTCCGAAACTGGAGCGCAGGCCGAAAGGACCAAGGCTGTCACGGTAAACAGGACAAAGATAAGGCTGGATTTCAAAGTTCCTCCATTATTTCAGGGATTAGATTTCCACAGATTCTTCGTAAACGCCAAAGACTTCTTTCAGTACCCCCATAATTTCACCGAGTGTCGCATAAGTGCGTACTGCGGCCAACAAGTGAGCCATTGTATTTTCAGTGCGTTGAGCGGCAAGACGCAACCTATCGAGCGCCTGGCCGGTAGCTCCGTTGTCGCGTTCCTGGCGCAATCTCTTAAGGCGCGCTATCTGGCGCTTCTCACCCTCAGGGTCCATCTCCAGCAAAGGAATCTGGTAGCCACCCTGATCATTGTAAGCGTTCACACCCACGATCAGGCGCTCTTTGGCGTCGATCTCGCGCTGGTACCTATAGGCTGCATCGGCGATTTCCCCCTGGAAAAAGCCGCGCTCGATGGCGGGCAACACACCGCCCAGTTCGTCGATCTGGCGGAAGTAGTCCAGCGCCTGCTGTTCCATGCGGTTGGTCTGCCCTTCCACGAAGAAGGAGCCGCCCAATGGGTCAACGGTGTTTGCCACGCCGGATTCTTCGGCGATGATCTGTTGTGTGCGCAAGGCAACAGTGACGGCGTGCTTCGAAGGCAAAGCCAAGGCTTCGTCCATGCTGTTGGTGTGCAGAGACTGTGTGCCGCCCAGCACGGCGGCCAGCGCCTGGATAGCCACGCGCACCACATTGTTCTCCGGCTGCTGCGCGGTGAGCGAGACACCTGCGGTCTGCGTATGGAAGCGCATCAGCCAGCTGCGCGGACTCTTGGCGCCAAAGGTTTGGCGCATTTCGCGCGCCCAGATGCGGCGCGCGGCGCGGTATTTGGCGATCTCCTCGAAGAAGTCATTGTGCGCATTGAAGAAGAATGACAGCCGCGGCGCAAAATCATCGATCGCCAGGCCGCGATCGATCGCCCAGCGTACGTATTCCAGGCCGTCTGCCAGCGTGAAGGCCAGCTCTTGCGCTGCAGTGGAGCCAGCTTCGCGGATGTGATAGCCCGAGATGCTAATGGGATTCCATTGCGGAAGATGCTGCGCGCCGTATTCGATGGTATCAGTCACCAGGCGCATCGAAGGTTCAGGAGGGAAGACATATTCCTTCTGAGCAATGTATTCTTTGAGGATGTCATTTTGGATTGTGCCCCGCAACTGTTCGGGACGAACCCCCTGTTTTTCGGCCGCGGCGATGTACATCGCCCAGATCGGCGCCGCAGGGGAGTTGATGGTCATGCTGGTGGAAACCTTTTCGAGCGGGATGCCGTCAAAGAGGATCTCCATATCCTGCAGAGACGAGAGGGCGACTCCGCACACTCCGAACTCGCCTTCGGCTTCAGGTTGGTCGGTGTCGTAGCCCATCAACGTAGCCAGATCGAATGCGACCGACAGACCGGTCTGGCCCTGGCCGAGCAAATACTTGAAGCGCTTGTTGGTTTCTTCGGCTGAGCCGAAACCGGCGAACATGCGCATGGTCCACAATCGGCTGCGGTGCAGGGTGGGGTGCACTCCGCGTGTGAAAGGGTATTCGCCAGGAAAACCCAGGTCGCGGAAATAGTCAAGATCGGCGACGTCGAGAGGTGAATACAGCCGCTCGATGGGCTCTGAGGAGGTGGTGACAAAATCCTTTTTGCGCTCGGGGAGCCGCAAGCTGCTTTGCCGCAGCGCAGTCTCTTCCCACTTATCTTTGTGGTCGCGTAATTTCTTCAGCGTTTCGCGGTCGTACATGCCATGGGTCCTCAGGTATTAAAACCAGTTGCATGGATTATAACGGCTGGGCGTGAACGAACGCGG
>DATDRZ010000058.1:0-4749 GCA_035291465.1 Anaerolineales bacterium | reverse complement strand
CAGCTCAGCCAGCGGTCGCTCCGGGGAAACTTTGGCGGCCGCCTTGGATTCCTCGGCCTGCTTGAATTGCGTGCGAACTTCGAGCCGCTTGTAGAAGCGGTCGACCTGGCCTTCGGTGTCCACGATGCGCTGTACGCCGGTGTAGAACGGGTGGCAATTGGAGCAAATGTCCACGCGGATCTCAGGTTTGGTCGAACCGGTAGTCCAGGTGTTCCCGCACGCGCAGGTCACCTTGGCCTCCGGATAATATTTTGGATGTATTTGTGCTTTCATAATTTCACCTAAAATTCACAACCAATTTCGAATGTCAATTTTCAAAGTTCGAGTTTCAAATTCGATTTGCAATCAATCGCGGGGTTGCTTCGTCGGAACCAAAGTTCCTCCTCGCAAATGCGGTAAGCAAAGCTTACCTTGGCTCCACGCTGACGCGTTTTTGCCCGCCGGCGATGGTCTCGTAGATCACCTGGCCATCCACAGTGGCGAAGATGGTGTGGTCTTTGCCCAGCCCCACGTTGCGGCCCGGGCGGATCTTGGT
This sequence comes from Anaerolineales bacterium, assembly GCA_035291465.1. Taxonomy (GTDB): domain Bacteria; phylum Chloroflexota; class Anaerolineae; order Anaerolineales; family UBA11579; genus JAMCZK01. The sequence continues at coordinate 4,214 of DATDRZ010000058.1, read as the reverse complement.
GCCGCGCTGGCGCACCAGGATATGCCCGGAGCGCACGATCTCGCCGCCATAAATTTTCACGCCCAAACGTTGGGCATGGCTGTCTCTTCCGTTGCGGCTGGAACCGCCGCCTTTTTTGTGTGCCATGGTTCCTCTAGTTTCTTAGTTACTTAGTTCCTTAAGTTCAATCGGTTAATCCGTTAATCGGTTAATCGAAAAACTACTTCTTCTTCGCTTTTGGCTTCGCCTTTTTTGGAGTCGAGGCTTTAGCCGGTTTTTTCGCGGCTGGTTTCTTTGCAGTCGGAGCTTTGGCCTTCGCAGTAGCTTTAGCTTTTGCTCCCCTGCTCCCACGCGTCGGTGCTTTTTTCGACGCAAGCTCCCCTGCTCCCTCTGCTTTCTTCTCGCTCTTCGCCAACCCCTTCACGTCGATGCTGTCGATCTGCAGGCGGGTGAGCCGCTGGCGGTGCCCGGTCTTTACCCGATAGCGGATCTTGGGCTTGTACTTGAAGACGGTGATCTTCTCACCTTTGCCCTGGGCCACCACGGTGGCGGCTACCTTGGCGTCGGCCACGGTGGGCGTACCCACCATCACCGTATCGCCGTCGGCCACCAACATGACGTCGGCCAGTTCGACTTTCTTACCGACCTCGGCGTCGAGTTTCTCGACCTCGATGGCCTCACCTTCGACCGCCCGGTATTGTTTTCCACCGGTTTGAATGATTGCGTAACGCATGTACTTATAGTCCTCTGTCAATTAGACGGTTATCCAAAATCAATTAATCGGTTAATCCATTAATCGCTTTCTGAATAAAAAAGCCCCGATCTTTCTGCCGGGGCAGAGCGGGCGATATTATAAGGGAAAGGGGAAACATCGTCAAATTAGGCCTGGGTTTATCCCAGGCCGAATTGCGCGGGAGCCTCTTTTGCGACCGAAGCAACCCCCGTCATCGCATGCGAACACCCGCACACAACTTGTTCCATCAATCCAAGTGCAGCGCCAGCGCCAAGCCCTCGTCGATTCGCTCGAGGTCATCGGCGCCAAGTTCGCCTAGTTTCTCCACCAGGCGCTGCTCGGATACCGACCGCACCTGAAAGGTGTCCGCGGCGGATTTCTTAACGAGGCCGACGCGCGGGTTCCGCTCCAGCGGCACCAACCACGGGGCGCCTGCAAATTCCGGGCGCCAGCCGGTGATGGGGACGACGATCTTGAGCGGCAGTATGCCGATGGAATCTCGGCTCACGATGACCGCCGGGCGTTTTCTAGGCTCGGTTTTTGCGCCACGGATCTCCGACCCGATGGTGGGGTCGAGATTCACCAACCAGATCTCCCCTCTACGCATACCAGTCTTCGCTATCCAAATCGGTGAAGGCGGTCAGGTCAGAGTCGGCTTTGTACGGAGCGCGCAGCTCCGCCGCGGCGCGGCGCAGGCGGCCTTCTTTCGCCGCCAGCATTTTTTCGCTCACAAGCTCGCGCAGCAGCGCGGAAACGCTTTTGCCGCTCTTTTTGGATACGCGCGCCAGGTAGGACTGCTGGGTCTCGTCCAGCAAGACCTGAATGCGATGAAGCTTTTCTTTGTTTTCCATAGTTATATGTTATACACACTCAGCATATGTATTGCTAGTGTGTAACCGTATCATCCCTTGTTCGCTCTCTTTTCACTTACGATTGCCCCGCGTAAAATTCCTTTCCCACCTGGCTTTCAATCTCTTTCCGATTCCCTACTCCTTAGCGAAAAAAGGTGCGACGCGGCTACGACACCCATCCCACTTGATGATAGAAGCGAAGGGATTGGATTTATAGATTCCGTTTGAGAATGATGTACATGGCGTGCGACCAAAGCAGCGGTTTGGCGATCGGCCCCCAACGATCGGTCCACTCGTGATAATAATCGAGCGAGACTAAACTCGACGGCACCTGCTCTGGCAACTGGCCATCCGCATCTGCTTGCGCTTCCACCCAATACAAAGCCTCTTCGGCTTTTGCGCGTTCTCCGATCTTTGCGTAGTACCAGCCCAACCAGGCGGTCAGCAGGATCCAGTCGCCGCCGCCGTAGTAGCTATCGCTGGCATACCGGCGCAAGCCTCCCTCTGGAGGGCGCAGTTCGGCTTCAATCGCCGAAACTGTGGCCCGCATGCGACGATCATCCGGCGCAACCACCGCATAAGGCAAAGTGAGGCCGAGCAGGTTTGCGTCCAGGCCATTGGATCCCAGGGATTTTGTGAAATGTCCGTTGCTGACTCCGGCAGTCAGGATCCGGGCGGAAATCTCTTTCAATATTGGGTCGCGATCCGTTGATGAAAGGGAAGAATAAGCTTGCAAACCGCTATAGATCGCGGAAAGGGTATAGGTATGTTGCACATCGGGGAATTCCTCCCAGCTGTCGAAGCAGGGTAAACGCCACAGGGCGGCCAAATAATCGGCCACCAGGTGGGCGGCTTCCAGCCAGTTGGCAGGCAGTTGGCTCTGGGTAAGGCCCTGGTGTTCTTTTAGCGCCCACAACCAGGTGCCGAAACCGTCCAGCTGGAAATTTGGCCAGTCCTCTTCTGCCGCTTTACCGTCCACCGCATAGCGCGTATCCAATATCTCGCCCGCCTCAAGGGGTTTTCGTTGTGTGCTTTTGTTTATTGCATTGGCGATCAAATCTCGCCGATGATTGACGATATTGGCCACCCAGGCATGAAACCGAGCGGCGCTCTGCTGCTCCCCCACCAGATCCATGGCATAAGCCGTAAACGCGCCATCCCGAAACCAGCAGTAACGGTAATTGGGGAAATTCGGGCTGGCGATGTAAGCGCCCGATGGGTGCTGATTCTCCAAAATGATTTCGATGCTTCGTTGCATTAGATCATTCATAAGCAGGTTTATCCTGAAATAGTCTCGATGAGGATCAAGCTCCAGAATTCAAGCTGTGGGATTTCAATCTCCACTGATTGGCCATCGGATCGCCAGGATGCCGGGATCATGGACGGGTCGCTGCCATCCGGGCTGGCGTAATGAACCTGCCGAATTCCTTCCCTCAATGGAACGCGGACCATAAATTCTTTTAGGGGGTCCGGGGACGGGTGCTGTTCTCCCCAACCAGCGTCCCCCAGTCCGCGCATGTTGACTAAGTTGATCGCGATGCGGCGATCGGTTCTCCTTGACACACTCCAAATACCGTCGGGCAGGATCGGCTCCAGGCTCGCCAGATCTTCAGCCCGCGGGCCGATCAATTCGCCGTACCGGACGGCAAAATCGCAGTAAGCGCGAAGCGTTCTCCTCAGATCATCGCCAACGGCTTCGTGTTTGGGGAAGTATGCATCCGCCAGCAAGCGTTCGTTCTCACCTAATTCAATCCGCGTGGCCCCACTGGACAGTATCAATGCATCCGCCAGGCGAATGTTGTTAGGTCGATCCGCAGGCAGATAGATAGCGATCACCACCGGTTTGCCACCCGATTTGGACCTGGCTTCGGAAATGACCCGAACGACGTCCCGGTAGGATGGAGTCGAAGGCCACAGTTCAATGTAAAGGAAATCCAGCGATGCGCGGGACAGGGATTCTATGGGCCAATTTTTGACCGCATTAAAGGTGACGGCTTCATCGGGGTGCCGGGCTTTAAGGGCATTTACAAAACCCACGAAAGCGTCTGGCAGGTTCACGCTCGATCCACTGCTGGTGAAACCGGATCTTGGTTCTCCGTATTGATCCACGTGGAAGCCGTCAAAACGCAGCTTCTCGGTTATCTGTCTGCATTGATCCAGGAGATGCAGGCTCCAGGGGCTCCCTGGAGAAGGATCCATCAAGCCAAGAAAATCCTCAAAGAAATAAGGGGAACCTTTCTCGTCGTATAACGCCCAGGAGGAATGGCTTTGTGCAAAATCCTTGGAGGCGGCATAAACTGCCAAATAGGGCATGGCGGCCATGCGACGTTGGTGTGCGGCCCCGATGAATGCCTCGATCGTCCCCAGTGAGGAGGGCCGCCCCAGTGGGTCGGAATATTCAGGTTGAGGGGGGAATAGTTGGTCGTGGCGATATTGCCAATCATAGAATTGAAGTCCATTGATATGGTATTTCAGCAGCTTGTCCAGCACTTGCTCGATATCCTTGCGCTCCGGGCCAAAATCGCATAAGAAGCCATAGCGGGGGTAATCGGTCCACTTGTCCAACACGTCAAAAGCTGTCCACATTGTCTCGCCTCGTTCGCTTGGTGAACCGGCCAGATAAGCGCTGGCCCCAAAGCCGCATGGCGAGT
>DATDRZ010000057.1:0-5014 GCA_035291465.1 Anaerolineales bacterium | reverse complement strand
CAAGGACATCACTTTCTCTTTTCGTAAGGGATGACGGCTCGCGCATGAATGGACCCTCCCTTCCCGCCGATATCTTATACAACCTACCCCTGAACAAACCTATGACTAAAAACGACCCCTTTCGGGGTCGTTTATTTTTACTTTTTCTTTTTCTTCGCGCCGGCCTTTTTCTTGGCGATGCTCTTGGCCTTGGTAGCCTTCGCCTTGGATGGTTTCTTGACTGGCGCTTTCTTCTTGGTTGCTGGTTTCTTGGCCTTCTTCGGCTTGGAGGCAGTCTTCTTCTTAGGCGCCGCTTTTGGCTTGGCAGCCGCCTTTGGTTTTGCGGCAACTGCGCCTACCCTGGCTGCTGTTACCGGCGCAGAGGCCGGTTTAGGCATCGCTGGCGGAGTGGAGACTACAGGTGGCCTCGTGGTCATGGCTCCGGGAGTTGCAGGCGCCGGAGTTGCGGCGCCGGCGGCCGCTGGTCGTGGCGTCCAGCCGGGGGCCTCGCGCTCCAGTTGGGCGCGGGCCACCATATTGGGGCGGCCGCAGCGCGGGCAATAGGCATTGTAGTGTTTCCAGCCCTTGGCCTCGATCTCGTCCAGGGCGGTGTACATGGCCTCCTCTGTCATTGTGAAGGGAGTGAAACAGTGGATGCAACGAATGAGCATTGGTCGTCTCCTTCCTTAACCGTTGGGATTTTTATTATACACAGGGGCTAGAAGGCCGGTTGGACGAATGGAAGCTATTACGATTCCGGCCAGGATCAGGGCAATGCCGAGTAATCTCATACCGCTCGGAACCTCCCCAAGGATCATGGCTGCCAGGATACTGGCGCCCACGGGTTCGCCCAGTAAGGCAATCGACACATAAGAAGCGGGCAGGTGCGCTAACGCCCAGTTGAAGCTGGAATGGCCAAGAAGCTGAGGTAGAAGGGCTAGCAGGAGCAAATAAAGGTAAATAATGGGGGAAAAACCGAAGGCCGGTTGCCCAGAGATGGCGACCATCCCAACAAGGACAAGTCCAGCCATGCCGTAAACGAGAAAAATATAAGGAGTCAGCGACAGCTTTGGCCTCAGGCTCCGGCCAATGAGGATGTAGCCCGCACCGGACCAGGCGCCCGCCAATGCCAGCGTGTCGCCCCAAAAGGCCTTGCCCTGAATGAATTCGGATATTGGCGGACAGGCCAGGCCGCCGGCGGTTTGCTGGCAGGCGTCGCTCACTGCAATGCCCACGGTTCCGAATAGCGCCACCAGCAGGCCCATGATGATGAAAGGGGTCAGCCTTTCCTTGAGCACAAAGGGCGCCAGCAAAGCTACCCACAGAGGGTTGGTGGTTACGAGCACCACTGAACTGGCAACCGAGGTGTATTCCAGCGAAAGGATCCAGGTGGCAAAGTGCATTGCCAACAGCAAACCCGCGATAGCAGCCAGTAACAATTCGCGGCTTGAGAGTCTCCGAATCTCACCGGAATGACGCGGCAGTGCAAATGGTATGAGGATTAATCCCGAAAGCCCCATGCGGTAGGCGGCGATCACTAATGAAGAAACTTCGCGCTGAGCGAATCGTATGAGCAATGACGCTGAGGCTACAGCGAGAATACCTAGCAGCAACGCCAACTGCGGTGGAAATCTTGGGGTCGGGGACGAGTCCACGCGGTTTATTTGTGATTTTCTTGACAAAGGGGTAGGGCGCAATTACAATCGATTTGTTCGTCTCGAATTGTAACGCAGCAATTTACTGGACGTTCTCCCCAGTAACCTGTGCAATTGTAAAGGAGCGCAGCAATGGCTTTCACTCTTCCCAAACTTCCCTACGAATTCAATGCTCTTGAACCTCACATCGATGCCCGCACGATGGAGATCCATCACGACAAACATCATCAGGCATACATTAACAACCTGAATGCTGCGATTGAGAAGCATCCCGAGCTCGACAATAAATCAGTCGAAGATTTGCTCAAGGACCTGAACGCCGTTCCAGAAGATATTCGCACCGCAGTGCGCAATAATGGCGGCGGCCATTGGAACCACAGCATGTTCTGGGAGATCATGTCGCCAAAGGGCGGCGGCGAACCCGGCGGTGCACTGGCGGATGCGATCAAAAAAGCATTTGGCGATTTTGCCTCGTTTCAAGAGAAGTTAGCCGCTGCAGCTGTCGGCCAGTTCGGCAGCGGCTGGGGTTGGTTGGTCAAAGATAGTTCTGGCGCCTTGTCTGTATTAGCCACACCCAACCAAGACAATCCCATGTCCAATGGCCGAACGCCGATTCTCGGCGTGGATGTTTGGGAGCACGCGTATTACCTCAATTACCAGAATCGCCGACCGGATTATGTGAAGGCCTGGTGGAACGTGGTAAATTGGGACGAAGTGAGTAAACGCTTCGCCGGATAAACGACCAAACCGGCGGATAAATTTTGGTCTAACGGAGGTGCATCAGAAATGACCCATATTATTACCAGTTTGTGCCTGCGAGATGGCGGCTGCGTGGATGTTTGCCCAGTGGAATGCATCGTACCTGGCATGCCCCAGGATAAGTATCCCTGGTACTACATCGACCCGGTAACCTGCATCGACTGCGGCGCCTGCATTCCCGAATGCCCGTTCGAGGCCATCTTCACCGAGGACGAAGTCCCCGAGGCGTACGCGGCCAAGGGTGGCGAGCATATCGCCCAACCCGTCGGCACCCCTGGATTCGACCAGACGTTTGAAGGCACTAACCACCACGGCCACGCCGTGAAGGTAGACAGCACCAAGGTGCTGCAGGCCGGTGAAAGTGTCAACTTGAGACCCGACATCCAGCCCAATTATGATTACTTCACGAATGGGCCGGGATACTGGGAAGGCTGGCAGCAGCACGGAAAGTAACCCTCCTTCGCCGAAGAAAAGAGGAAGCAGTAGCTTCCTCTTTTTTGTCGCGAAGTTGAACGCCGGAAGCGAATCGACTAGAATCGATTTACCTATCGCATCTATTGGGCCAGGAAGGTGAAGATGAGCGACTCACTCCGAATTGAAAAAGATTCTTTGGGGGAAGTGCGCGTTCCTGCGAACGCGCTGTACGGGGCGCAAACCCAGCGAGCCGTTGAGAACTTCCCTATCTCCGGTCTCAAGCCTTGGCGAGCCTTCATCTGGTCCATGGCTGCCATCAAGCGTGCGGCCGCGGGCGTAAACCAAGCACTTGGCTTGTTGGATGAGGACAAAGCCGAAGCCATCTCCAAAGCTGCCGCTGAAGTGATGGATGGAAAGTGGGAAGATCAATTCGTCGTCGATCCATTCCAGGCAGGCGCTGGCACCAGCCACAACATGAATGTCAATGAGGTGATCGCCAGCCGCGCCACCCAGCTGCTGGGCGGTGAACTAGGCAAAAACCTGGTCAACCCCAACGACCACGTGAATATGGCGCAATCGACCAATGACACGATTCCTACGGCGATCCGATTGGGATGTCTTTGGCGCCTGGACGAACTGTTGAATGTAGTGGACGGCTTAGCTGCGGCCCTGGCAACCAAGGCTAAGGAATTCGATCACATCGTGAAGTCTGGCCGGACCCATTTGCAAGATGCGGTGCCCGTGCGACTGGGTCAGGAATTCGGCGGCTATGCCAAAGCGGTTGCTCGCGATGGCGAGCGCATCAGGCGTGCAGGTGACAGCCTGCGCCGTATGCCGATAGGTGGCACGGCCACCGGCACGGGGCTCAATGCGCATCCGGAATATCACGCGCGAATGGTAAAACGACTCTCAGAAATCACCGGGCTGGAGCTGCAGACTTCTGACAATTTATTCGAGAGCATGCAATCCCTAGCGGATGCGGCTGACTTTTCGGCGTCTATGCGTACCCTGGCTCTCACCATGATCCGTATCGCCAACGATTTCCGTCTACTTGCCTCAGGTCCTTCGACCGGGTTGGATGAACTCCGCCTGCCGATCCTGCAGCCCGGATCCAGCATCATGCCCGGCAAGGTGAATCCGGTGATGGCGGAGATGACCGATATGGCTATGTTCCATGTTATCGGCTGCGATACGACGGTGGCGCTTGCGGTCCAGGCTGGACAACTCGAATTGAATGTAATGATGCCCATTATCGCTCACGACCTGTTTGAAATGATGCAGGTCATGATCGGTTCGCTGCGCACCTTCACGGAGAAATGCGTGGTTGGGCTGACGGCCAACAAAGAGAAAGCTGAAGGCTGGCTGGCGCGCAATGCTATTATCATCACGGCGTTGAATCCGTTGATTGGTTACCAGGCGGGGGCTGCGCTAGTGAAGCAAGCGCTGAAAGATGACCGCACCGTAGGCGAGGTGGCGGCAGAAAAGGCAACCGCAGGCGAGCTAAAGCATGTGAGCGAAGATCGCGAGGTCAGCGCCGAGGAAATCAAGAAAGCCCTGGGTGATTTGCGTAAACTCACCGAGGGCGGGATTGTTAAATAGCCTGCGCCTCACGTTTCAAAGTTATGCCTGGATGAACACCTAACTTTAAAACTTAAGGAAAGGTCGCCTCATGCTAGCCGAGATACAAGCTTATCTGGAAACCCTGGATGAATTACGTTCTCAGGTTGGCAACATAATCAAAGATTTGCCTGCCGATGGACTCAATTGGCGCCCCTCGTTGCCCGAGGGCGCTGATCCCACAAATTCACTGGGCGTGCTGGCGGTCCACGTCGCCGGCGCCGAGCACGGCTGGATAGCCGAGACAGTCGGTGGATACCCAAAGACACGAGTCCGCGAGGATGAATTCAAATATGTAGCTACTTCGGCAAAAGAATCTCTTGAGCGGTTAGCTTCAGTTGCCAAAGAGACCGAGGGCGTACTCAGGAATTTTACCGCCGAGCAATTGGACGGAACGATAGGGAAAGATGGCCGCTCACTCCCGCTGCGCTGGATCATCCATCATGTGATTTATCACTATTCTTTGCATATTGGTCACATGCAGCTCACCTACCAACTTTGGAACGAGGGCAAAGCCACTGCCAGCCCGCGGTGGTTTGATCGGGCACCAAAGGTGTAGGCAAAGCAAAACGCCCGCCGATATCGGCGGG
>DATDRZ010000056.1:0-28215 GCA_035291465.1 Anaerolineales bacterium | reverse complement strand
GGTTGGAACGATACAAGGTTGTAGAGATGCCAAACGGCGGAATTCACATTCGATACCGAATCGAAAAGTAAGCCCTCCGTTATACTTTCGCTTAAAGAAGGACCAAGATCCCATGGCGCAAACTCGCAGCTGGCAAGAGATGTGGAGCTTTGCGGCGCGATTACTCAAAGAGCGCACTGGCAAGGGGGTAGATGAGTGGAATCGCCTCATCAAGAATAAATCATTCAAGGATGAAAAAGCCTGCATTCCTGGCTGGGAAAGCAAGGAGTGGATGGCTATGCTCAATCGCTTCTTGTGACGATTTGGATATCCGGATCTCTTCCTGGCTTCACCCGACGAGTTGATCAATGCGCAGTATGCCGACCGGGTTCACCTGCGTCCGATCTTGGACGCCATTATCGCCACTGCAACCGGATTCGGCGAAATCATTATCCAGGTGCGCAAGGGATACGTTTCGCTGCGCACGCCGCGCAGGACATTTGCCCGCGTGCAAGCTTCCACAAAGAATCGGATTGACTTGGCTCTTCGCCTGAACACTCGGAGGCCAAGTCGACTGCAACCCTCGAAGATTCATGAGACAACCAACCTCCAGGTCAGCTTGACTTCATTGGAAGAGATTGATGCCGAGGTCATTGATTGGCTTCGAGATGCTTACGTTCAGAATTCCTGATCTCCTTAAACCTGAAATCAAATCAGCAGATCCTCTCCGGCTCTTCTCGCAATACGACTCAGAAAAGACCTGAGCCTAGTTATAATCTCCGGCGGAGAGGTGCCAGAGTGGACGAATGGGGCGGTCTCGAAAACCGTTGTGGTCCTTTGGGCCACCGAGGGTTCGAATCCCTCCCTCTCCGCCAGAACCGGCATGACCAAATACGCGGCCTTGTTGAGAGGGATCAGCCCGCTGAATCCCAATATGCGCAACGAGAAGTTGCGCCGCGTGTTTGAAAATCTTGGCTTTAGAAACGTCCGAACGGTCATCTCCAGTGGGAACGTCCTTTTCGAGAGCCATATGAAAAGCAGAAAAGCGCTGGAAAGCAAGATCGAGAAAGCCATCGACGAGCAACTGGGGTTCAAAAGTTCGACGATCATCCGCAGCCAGGGGCAATTCAATAGATTGATCGAAAAAGATCCCTTTGAGGGAAAGCCGGATGTTCCCGAATCCCGCCTGAATGTCACCTTTCTCAAACGAGGAGGGGAAGTTTTCAGCGCTATCGACACAACCAGCACCGGAACTCCGAACGTGATGCTCCAGATCGAAAAAGAACACGGGAAGGAGATCACTACGCGCACCTGGAAGACGGTGGGCAGGATCATGAATGAGTTTGGTAAGATGAACCAGAAGAAGGGCTAGCAGTGCGACAAGAAACTGATGTCCGTTAACCCAATGGCATGGTGATGTCCGTGGCAAAGGCTAAACCAATAACCGTCGACGAATACATCAATACCGCTCCCAAGGAAGCGCAAAAGAAGCTGCGCGAGATGCGCGCGATACTCAAAAAGGTCGCGCCCAAGGCGAACGAGGGTCTAAAGTGGGGATACCCCGTATTCGAGGAAAAGAGAATCCTTTTCTCCTATGCCGCGTTCAAATCCCATCTCAATTTTTTCCCCACCCAACCTGCACTGGCGCCTTTCAAAAAAGAGCTAGCTGCCTACAAGACCGGCAAAGATAGCATTCAATTTGATTACGACAAGCCGTTGCCCAAAGCGCTGATCCAGAAAATTGCCGCCTTTCGCGCCAAAGAAGTACGTGAAAAAGACGCAAAGTGGATGTACTAGGAAGTCAATCTATGAAGCTCGAGATCATCAACCCACTAACCTTGCCAGCACCGCGCGGTTACGCGCACGCCACGCTGGCGAACATCGAAAATATCCTGGCCGCGGCAGGCGCCAAATACGAGCAGGTGGTCAAATTCGGCGTCTATGTGCTGCAGGGCCAGGACCCGCAGATCGGGTTCCAGGCGTTCCAAGAGAAGTGGGGGCGCAGCCAACACGTGCCTACCATCAGCGTGCTCTTCGTAGCCGGCTTCACCCGCCCCGATTGGCTGGTAGAAATCGACGCCATCGCGGTCCTACCCGAATGACATTTTCATTACTGCTTCTGCTACATGCCATCATCACCTTTGCGGCGGGAGTCGCCCTCATCGTCGCACCTGATCTCATCCCCGGCGCGGTAGGCATTCAGCTTCAGCCCAGCCAATACCTGGTGGCCTACCTGCTGGGGGCAGCCGAATTCGGGATCGCCTTCTTGTCCTTCTACGCTCGAAAACTCACGGACGCGCATGCTTTGCGGCTGGTTTCCGCCACCTTCATCGTTTTCCACTCTTCGACTGCCCTTGTCGAACTCTTCGCATTTCTTCAGGGCGCCAGCGCTGCCCTATGGGGAAATATCACAGTGCGCGTATTGGTTGTGATCTTGCTCTGGTATTACGGACTAAGGAAGATTCCCTCAAAATAGCTCAAATCAATCGATGCCTTCGCCTAAGGAATTGAAATTCATCGCATCTCCGGAAAAGGGAGAGGTATCTGCACTGTTGCTGCGCCCGGCGAATGCCGAGGTGCTTTTGGTTTTGGCGCACGGCGCCGGAACCGATATGCGCCACCGATCCATGGAAACGCTCAGCCAGGCACTGGCTGAAAAGGGAGTTGCCACCCTTCGCTATAACTTTCCTTACAAAGAAAAACCTGGCGGGGGCAGACCGGATAGTAAAGAAGTGGTCACTACCACAGTGCGTTCGGCAGTGGCTGCGGCGACTCAGGCCGCCGGCGATCTGCCGCTGTTCGCAGGCGGCCGATCCTTTGGCGGGCGGATGACTTCACTGGCCGCAAGCCAGGCGCCGCTGCCGCGTGTGCGTGGAATCGTATTTTTTGCGTTCCCGCTGCATCCGCCAGGGAAACCGGGGATCGAGCGCGCCGAGCACCTTTTCAAAGTCGACGTGCCGATGCTATTCCTGCAGGGGCCGCGAGACAGCCTGGCTACGCCGGGATTGCTGCAGCCGATCATCAAGAAACTGGGCGAGCGCGCCACGCTGCATATGGTGGCCGGAGCCGACCATTCGTTCAAGGTGCTGAAGAGTTCAGGGAGGACGGACAAAGATGTACTGGAAGAGATTTCTACAACGGCTGCTGGTTGGATGAGAGAACAAATCTTAAAATCAGCAACATCCTGAGATCCCATATCGTTATTTTTCCTCCTTGACAGTTTCGCTATTATCGTGTATTTTACCCATAGGTTATATAACCATATAGTAAAATAAAGGACGTTCGCCATGAGAAAGCTAACTGTGAATACATTCCTCACGCTGGATGGAGTCATGCAAGCCCCGGGCGGTCCCGGGGAAGATCCACGTGGCGGCTTTTCCCACGAAGGCTGGTCGGTTGGCTATTGGGACGATGTGATGAACGATGCCATGAATGATTACATGGGGAAACCGTTCGCCATGCTGCTTGGGCGCAAGACGTATGAGATCTTCGCCGGGGCCTGGCCGCAGTCCAAGGAGCCGGGAGCAAAAGAAATTAATGAAGCAAAGAAATATGTGGCCTCCAAGACCTTGAAGCAAGTCAGCTGGCAAAACTCTGAATTGCTCGCCGGCGATGTTGCAGAAGAAATCCGGAAGCTCAAAACCCTAGACGGACCCGAGATCCAGGTGCACGGAAGCAGCAACCTGCTGCAAACCCTGCTGAAAAATGATCTGATCGACGAATACAACATGAAGATATTTCCGGTCACCATTGGAAAGGGCAAAAGGCTTTTCGGGGATGGAGCCATGCCGGCTGGATTCAAGCTGGTGGATTCGAAGATTTCCACGACCGGCGTGATTGCAGCGAAATATGTACGCGATGGCGAAATCAAAAAAGGATCATTCGGAAGTTGAGGAAAGAGTGAAGAACGCGATCAACCCAGCCTTGCAAGATCTTGGATTCCTTGCAGGAACTTGGACAATGGAATTGTCGAATGCTTCCTTTCTTCCAGATCCCAAAGCCGTGGTCCGGGGCAACGTGTCCTTTGAGTGGTTCGACCATGGCGACTTTTTGGTTATGCGCCAAGGGGCAAAAGGCGGAACTCCCTACGCCACTTGGTTCATCGGGCGGGACCAGGATTCGGCTGATTACACAGTGCTTTACATCGATGACCGGCGCGTTTCGCGCGTCTATGCGATGAGCCTCCAAAAAGGGGAATGGAGGATTTGGCGCAATTCTCCGGGCTGGTCGCAGCGCTTTATTGGCAAGCTTAGCAAGGATAAGAAAACAATCACGGGTTTATGGGAAAACAAAACCGGCAGCAAATGGACGCGCGATTTCGATGTGAAATATTTGCGAAACGGTTAGGAAGAAATGGAAACCGATGCCCTAAGCCTTACCTTCTCTGCCCTGGCCGACCCGACCCGCCGGGCCATCCTGGCCAGGCTGGCCAAGGGGGAGGCCTCGGTGACCGAGCTGGCGGCGCCCTTCGCGGTCAGCATGCCGGCGATCACCAAGCATCTCAAAGTGCTGGAGCGTGCCGGCTTGATCGAGCGCGGGCGCGATGCACAATTGCGCCCGGCGCGGCTGCAGGCAGCCCCACTGAAGGACGTTTCTGAATGGCTGGAACGTTATCGAAAGAATTGGGAAGAGTCTTTCGATCGCCTGGATGAGTATTTGCAGAGAATCCAGAAAAAGAAGAGGCGCAAGCAGTAAATAGTAAGCGGTAATTGGTAAAAAGGAGAATTTCGCCTGAAGGAGACACAAATGAAGCCGCGCATCACCGTTTTGACTATCGGGGTCGATGATCTGGAAAGGTCGCTCAAGTTCTATCGCGATGGACTTGGACTGAAAACGGACGGAATCGTCGGCCAGGAATTCGAATATGGCGCGGTCGCCTTCTTTGATCTTGAGAACGGTTCCAAGCTGGTGCTGTGGCCGCGAAAAAGCCTGGCAAAGGATGCGGGTATCAAAGAAACCCCGCCCAGCGCAACCGAATTGAGCATTGGGCATAACGTGGCTAGCCAAGAAGAAGTAAACGCTGTGATGGCGCAAGCTGAAAAGGCCGGGGCGAAGATCGTCAAGCCTGCTGGTGAGACTTTCTGGGGAGGATACGCAGGCTACTTTCAGGATCCCGACAACCATCTGTGGGAGGTTGCTTGGAACCCGGAGTGGAAAGCGCCGGACTAAAACTAAGAGAACAAATCTTATTCGCCTAAAGGAGATTGACGTGGAAGCCAAGAAAAACAAGTTAGTTGTCACCCTGCCTTCGGACACAGAGATCCTGCTGACACGCGTAATAGATGCCCCACGGGAACTGGTCTTCAAGGCTTACATCGATCCAAAAGCGATCCCCCAATTCTGGGGACCGCGCAAGTACACCACCATGGTCGACAAGATGGATGTACGCCCCGGTGGGTCCTGGCGCTTCATCCAAAAGGATGAGGAAGGCAATGAGTTCGCTTTCCGCGGAGAGTATCGCGAAGTGAGGGCTCCCGAGAAACTGGTGCAAACCTTTGAGTTCGAACCGCAGGCTGGTCACATCGCGGTTGAACATGTCACCTTCGAAGATCTGGGCGAGAAGACCAGGATCGTTGACCTGATGAGCTTCGACAACAAAGAAGATCGTGACGGCATGGTCGAATCCGGAATGGAAAGCGGGGCTTCCGAACTCTGGGACCGCTTCGAAGAAATGTTGCAGAAGGAGCAGGCCTGAGTATGGCCAAAACCATTCCTGTAAAAGCCACACGGCGAGAATGGATCGGTCTCGCCGTGTTGGCTTTGGCCTGCGTACTGTATGCCATGGACCTGACCGTGCTGCACCTGGCCGTGCCCAAGCTGAGCGCCGAATTGCAACCATCGAGTGCTCAGCTGCTTTGGATCATCGATATCTATGGCTTCTTTGTGGCCGGATCGCTGATCACCATGGGCACCCTAGGTGACCGCATCGGTCGGCGAAAACTCCTGCTAATCGGGGCGACTATGTTTGGCATCGTATCCACGATCGCAGCGTTCTCGACCAGCGCGGAGATGCTGATCGTCAGCCGCGCACTGATGGGCATCGCAGGCGCCACGCTGGCGCCGGGTACCCTTTCGTTGATCTTCAACATGTTCCGCGACCCTGAAGAACGCGCAAGAGCCATTGGGGTATGGATCTCGGCTTTCTCGGCCGGTTCGGCGATCGGCCCGGTAATGGGCGGAGTCCTACTGCAATACTTTTGGTGGGGTTCGGTCTTCCTACTGGCGCTGCCGGTGATGGCATTGCTACTGCTGTTGGGACCCCGCGTGCTACCCGAATATCGGGATGAGAATGCGGGCCGATTGGATCTCACCAGCGCGGCGATGTCCCTGACGGCGATCCTGGCAATCGTCTTCGGACTAAAGGAGATCGCCCAGGATGGAATCAACCTTTTGCCGTTGGCTGCGATGGGCGCGGGGCTGGTTATCGGATTCTTGTTCGCTCGCAGGCAATTGAGTCTCAAAGACCCATTGATGGACCTGAAGCTCTTTCGCATCCCGCGGTTTAGCGTTTCCTTGGCAACCAACGTGCTGGCGGTGTTCATTGCGGTGGGATACTTCCTTTTCATCGCCCAATACCTACAATTGGTGCTAGGGCTGTCGCCTCTAGAATCTGGCTTATGGTCGCTACCTTCAGCGATTAGTTTTGTCATCGGCTCGAATGTAGCGCCCAAGTTCATCCATCGCTTCAAGCCGGGGATCGTACTAGGAGCAGCCATGGCGATTGCGGCCATCGGCCTGAGTATGCTGGCGCAGGTCGGGGTGGCAGGCGGGCTGGCGTTAATCGTTGGCGCTTCAATATTGATCTCGTTAGCCCTCGCACCGGCTTTCAGCCTTACCACTGAGTTGATCGTCAGTAGCGCGCCGGAAGAAAAAGCGGGGGCAGCATCGGGGATCTCGGAGACAGGCGCCGAGTTTGGAGGTGCGCTGGGAATCTCGATACTCGGAAGTATCGGCACGGCAATCTATCGCGCGGAATTGGCAGATCGACTACCGGCGGCGATACCTGCCGAGATCGCCGAAGTAGCGCGGGGCACGCTCGGAGCCGCGGTGGGCGTTGCAAGCCAATTGCCGGAGGAGCTGAGTCGGACTATGCTGGCCATTGCTCGCGACGCGTTTGTACAAGGCTTACACCTGGCTGCGCTGATCGCCGCGGTAGTAGCAATTGGCGCTTCAATTATGGTATCTACTTTGCTGAGGAATACCGCCGCAAGATCAGCAGAACACAAAGAAACGAAGAGAAAAGAACCGGAGCTTTCGTATGAAGATTGACGTCATGGATAAATTTAGCTCTCTGCAAAACAAAGTAAGCGGGCAAGTGATCACACCTGAGGATGCTGGTTACGACCAAGCGCGATCAGTGTTTTACTCCTGGCTAAGCAAACGCCCGGCGGTCATTATCAAAGCCGCTGGTGTTGACGATGTTAAGAGCGTGGTCAATTTCGCCAGCGAAAATGGCATCGAGTTGGCAGTTCGTGGCGGCGGCCACAGCATCGCCGGTCACAGCACTTCTGAAGGCGGCATCGTACTGGACATGTCCGGGATGCAGGGCCTGGAGATCGACGCGCAAGGCAGAACGGCCTGGGCGGAAGCCGGATTGACCGCTGGCCAATACACCGAGGCAACTGCAGCTCACGGTCTGACCACGGGCTTCGGTGACACCGGCACGGTTGGGATTGGCGGCCTCACTCTGGGCGGCGGAGTTGGCTATTTAATTCGAAAATATGGATTGACCATCGACTCCCTGCTAGCCGCCGACATCGTGACCGCAGACGGAAAGCTGTTGCGCGTCGACGAAGATAACTATCCTGAATTATTCTGGGCGATCCGCGGCGGCGGTGGAAATTTCGGCGTGGTGACGCGCTTCAAGTATCAACTGCACCCGGTGAGCGATATCGTTGGCGGAATGATCTTTCTGCCGGCGACAGCGGAAACCATCAGCGGATTCATCGCTGCCGGTGATGATGCGCCGGAGGAACTCTCCGGTATCGCCAACGTAATGCCGGCTCCTCCCATGTCTTTTCTGCCGCCCGAGATTGTTGGCAAAACAATCATTTTCGGGATGCTGGTGTACGCCGGCAGTGGCGAAGCCGGAGAAAAAGCGATCGCCCCCTTCAGGAAATTAGCCACGCCTTTAGGAGATATGATGGGACCGAAGAAATATCCGGAAATCTATGCAGGCCCCGAGGGTCCGCATCCAGTAGCAGGCTCAGCGCTGACCATGTTCGTGGACAAGATCGATAAATCGGATGCACAGTTGATCTTGGATCGGCTCAACAGCAACGACGCGCCAATTCGGGTAACGCAATTGCGCGTGCTGGGTGGCGCCATGGCGCGGGTGCCGGTGATGGCTACAGCATTTGCTCATCGCAAGAGCAAGATCATGGTGAACGTAGCTACTCTGTACGAGAACCCAGCAGACGCCGGCCGGCACGAAGCCTGGACCAGGGAAACGGCGAAAGCGCTGCAACAAACGGATAAAGGCGCGTACGTCAACTTCCTGGCAAATGAGGGCGAAGAGCGCCTCCGCGCGGCCTACCCCGGTTTCACCTGGCAGCGGTTAAGGGAGATCAAGAAAAAATACGATCCGGAAAATTTGTTCAAATTGAATCAAAACATCCCGCCGGCGAGGTAGTGGAGAGCAGATGAAGGCAAAGCAACCCGCGAAATCAAAGCCCGATAGTGAATCGGTCACCAAAGAGGTCAATGCAACTCTCGCAGCCGCGCCCGGAGAACATCGTGCCGCGCTGCAACGAATTCGGGAGACCGTCCAGGCAATCGTACCAGAAGCGGTGGAGGCCATTAGTTACGGCCTCCCCGCATTCAAGTACAAAGGGAAACCGCTAGCGGGGTACGCGTTCAAAAAAACCACTGCTCGTACTTTCCAATGAGTGGTGAAATTGTGGGAAAGTTCAAGCAGGAATTGAAGGATTTCAAGAGTTCTAAGGGAGGCGTGCAGTTCCAGCCGAATCAGCCGATTCCCAGCGCAGTGCTAAAGAAGCTGATCCTGGCTCGCAAGGCCGAGATCGACGACGCAGATGAACGCGGATAAATGCAAATCATAATCGGGTTCATCCGCGTTTATCCGCGTAAAACATAGTGGTAGGATATTGGGGAATTCGCCAAATAGGAGCACAAGATGGACGCCAGCAAGCTCATCGATAACCGTATCGCGGACACCAAAGACTGGCGCGGCAAGCAAATGGCGCGCCTACGCAAACTGATCCACGAAGCCGACCCCAAGATCACCGAAGAATGGAAATGGGACAGCCCGGTCTTTTCTGACGCTGGGATGGTAGTCAGCATCGGCGCTTTCAAAGATCATGTGAAAGCCAATTTCTTCAAAGGCGCATCGATCAAAGATCCCAAGAAACTTTTCAACGCCGGTTTGGAAGCAAAAACTACGCGATCAATCGATATCCACGAAGGGGAAAAGTTGGACGAAAAAGCATTCAAGGACCTGGTAAAGGCTGCAGTGGCTTTCAACGCCGACAAGGGGAAATAGGAGGAAGAATATGTGTCGCAATATCAAACCCTTGTTCAATTTTGAGCCGCCGGCTACCGAAGATGAAATTCGCGCGGCATCGCTCCAGTTTGTGCGCAAGATATCTGGCTTCACCAAGCCATCCAAGGCCAACGAGGCGGCATTCGAGCGCGCCGTTCTGGAAGTTGCCGCCGCCTCCAAATCATTACTCGATGCCTTAGTGACCCAGGCGCCGCCGCGCGACCGCGACCTAATCGCGCAACGCGCCATGGCGCGCGCCGCAAAACGCTTTGGGACCGCGGGATAAGCCTGCGGGGGACAGCATGGCGACAGAAGTTAAGACGATTACCATCACCAGAATCTTCGATGCACCACCCGAATTAGTATGGAAGGCTTGGACGGAGCCGGAACGCGTGATGGAATGGTGGGGACCAAAGGGATACAGCTCGCCGACCTGTAAGATCGACTTGAGAATCGGCGGCAAATATCTCTTCAGCATGCAAGCCGATGATGGAAAGATCATTTGGAGTAGCGGTACTTTTCAGAAAATCGATCCACCCAAAGAACTCGTATTCACAGATAATTTCGCCGACGCAGACGGGAACGTGGTACCCGGCGGCCACTATGGATTCGAAGAAGAATTCCCGGAGGGGAGGATCACGGTCCGCTTCGAAGACATGGGCGGCAAGACTAAAATAACGCTGACGCATGAGAATATGCCCGCCACACAGAGCGATGGCGCCACGGTTGGCTGGAGCCAATCGCTCGATAAGTTGGCCGAAGCTCTAACCTAATCGATGTCCACATCCCGACTCGAAGCCTTCAGCGACGGCGTGCTGGCGATCATCATCACCATCATGGTGCTGGAACTGCGCCCGCCTGAAGGAACGGAATTGAGCGATCTGCAGCCGATCCTGCCAATGTTCCTTGCCTACATTCTTAGTTTTGTTTTCCTCGCCATTTACTGGAACAATCATCATCACCTGCTGCGTGCCACCAAGCGCGTGAGCGCCGGCATGATGTGGGCGAATACTCACTTGCTCTTTTGGCTTTCGGTGATCCCCTTCTCCACCAGTTGGATGAGTGAACATCCAGGTGCGCTGTGGCCCACAATCGTATACGGCATCAATCTGCTAATGCCGGGTTTTGCATACCGATTACTGGTTAGCGCCATCATTCGAGCGCACGGGGCAGATTCCGATATCAGCCGCGCGATTGGGTCCGACTTCAAAGGGTACGCTTCGCTGGTGCTCTACCTGGCAGCAATTCTTCTCGCATTCATCAGCACCTGGATAGCGTATGCACTATTTGCCGCTGTGGCCGTAATGTGGCTGATACCCGACAAACGCGTGGAAGGCATCGTTCGCCGCCCGGATTAAGTCATCACAACGTTGTATCTGGAGGAAAGATGAGCAAGAAGGAAGTCGACCAATGGTTTGCAAAATATGACAATCCGATGAAACCGGTGGTGCAGCGCGTGCGCGAAATCCTGCTGGCGGCTGGCGATCGAATTGAAGAAGTCATCAAGTGGCAAAGCCCAACATTCATTTACAAAGGCAACTTGGCGAGCTTTAACCCTCGTTCAAAGAAACACGCCAGCCTGATGTTTCACACCGGTGCAAAAATTCCGGGTAAATTCCCGCATCTGGAAGGCAGCGGCGATACTGCACGCTACCTAGCCATTCCATCACTGAAAGAAGCCGAAGCCCTCAAGAAAGAGATCCAAGGGATCGTTGAGGCATGGATCAAACTACGAGATAGCGAGTAATGGCTAAGTACGTCGCCCTCTTGCGCGGTATCAACCTGGGAAAACGCCAGATCAAAATGGCTGAACTCAAAAAAGTATTCGAAACCCAAGGATATCAGGACGTTCGAACGCTGCTGGCCAGCGGCAATGTCATATTCACCGCCAAGGAAACAAAGGCAACGAAACTCCGCAGTAAGATCGGAGTCGCCATCAAGAAGCAATTCGGCTTCGGGGTCCCCGTCATCTTACGCAGCGAGAAGGAAGTTCAGGCGCTGATTAAAAGCGATCCTTTCAAAGGCGTGAAAGCAGCTCCACAAACGCGTTTTTACATCACCTTCTTATCGGAACTGCCAAGATCAAAGCTGAAGACGCCATACAATTCCATGGGCGGCGAATACCTGATGCTGGCTATTACCAAGGGCCATGTGGTTAGCGTGCTGGGTCCGAAGGTCAAGTCGCCAGACGTAATGGACTTCCTGGGCGAGGAGTTCGGGAGTAATATCACCACGCGCAATTGGAACACCGTGAAGAAGATTCACGCGGCCATGCAAGATCTATGAAATCCACGTTCTTTGCTTCTCCAGAGGGATTTCGGAACTGGTTGACACTCAACCACGATCGAGCAGACAAGATATTACTGAAATTCTACAAAAAGGGGTCAGGCAAAGCCAGCCTGACAATCGAAGAGGCACAAATCCAGGCACTGTGTTTTGGCTGGATCGACGGCAAGCTCAACAAGACCGGAGTAGATAGTTTCGTAATCCGCTTCACTCCCAGGCGCAGGGGCAGCCTGTGGAGTGAAGTAAATATCAAACGGGTCAAGGAATTGATCAAGCAAGGGCTAATGCAGCCTGCAGGTCTCAAGGCTTTTGAGGAACGTGATGTTGAAAAGACAGGTTTCTATTCGTATGAGCAGCGTAGCAAAGGATTGTCAGAGGAATTCGAAACCCAGTTCCAGAGAAACAAGAAAGCATGGAAATTTTTCACTGCCCAGCCGCCCGGTTATAAGCGAACAATCACATTTTGGGTGATGAGCGCCAAGCGCGAAGACACGAAACAAAAACGGCTCGTCAGACTTATCGATGAATCGGCAAAGGAACAGCGCATTGATTTTCTGGCACCGTTCGGAAAGAAATGAAGACGCCCAAACCAAGATTGGTCGAACATCAAACGCCCCCACTATCCCATCCCCGCGGATGTACGTGAAGCCATCGAACGCCGCGGCCTGATGGATCGCTACCACCTGAGACCGCCCTATCAGCAAAACGATTACATCGGCTGGATCGACCGCGCCAAGCGCGCTGATACAAGACAGAAACGGCTGAACCAGATGTTGGATGAGCTTGAAAAAGGGAACGTGTATATGCGGATGAGATGGAATCCAGACCCGCGCGCCTAGCTAGCCCCGCGTAGCAATTCTGCCATTTCTGAATATCCAGACTGCTCGGCGACTTCTAGTGGACTCCTGCCCTGGAAATCTTTCACGCCGGTTGCTGCGCTATGTTCCAGTAGCCATTTAGCCAACCTGACGTGATTTTTCATCACCGCGCCAAACAGCGCCCCTTTGACATGATCCTCGGCGCCACTATCCCAGAGCAGTTGCATCATTTCGAGGTCCCCACTTAATGCTACATGGAATGCCAGCGGAATATTGTGCGCACCGCCTGACGTCGCCAACTTTGGATCTTTATCGATTGCTGCTTGTAATACATCTCGCTGCGCCAGCATGGCAGAGGCCGCCAGCTCCGGTTTGGCACCGTGGGCAAGCAAGAATTCAGCGATAGCTTCGTTGCCGATGTGTCCGGCGGCGCCTAGAGCGGATTCAATGGTCTCTGGGTTATACGCGTTGGCCAAACCAGGATCAGCGGCGATTTTTTGCTTCACTGATTCCAGATCGAAATGGCATTCAACGATGAATTGATTGGCTTCTCCCTGTGTGAAGGTCATTCCTTGCTCCAAAGCAAAAGCCCGGCGGGCCGGGCTCACGCGTGTTCCGATTCATTCAGGCGACAGGGACAGGCGCGAACATGCCCTGCAAGACCAACTCCAAGGCCATGGTATGGGCACAGCGATCCCGCCCAACAAAGAATTCGCAATCGCAATGCCAGAGCCCGTCTTTGTATTCCACGCGGTGGGGATTGTTGACGCCGCTGAAGTTTACGACCAGGGATTCCACGTTCATGCGGCTGCGCTCTTCCGCATAGGCCTTGGCCTTTTCAAATTTGCGCATCATTCCTGTATCCATTGGCAGTTTCTCCTTTGGTTATGAAATAAAAAAGCACGCGCGTTGCGCGTGCTTTCGAAGTCGATTTATCCAGGAACTTTCTTGAAAGCCAGTAGTCTCATAGGGGCTTTCTCCGTGAGGTCAGTATAATATTTTTGCCGCAGCGAGTCAAACCAACCACCCTACGATTGCTATACGACCGGGACGCCGTCCAACCGATCCTGGCGGGCAGGGCCGCTGCCGACCACCAGGGCTTCGCCGCGGTAGAACCAAGGAAGGCTATTGCCTTCCGCAGTTGCGAGGAGGGGCGTAGCCGCGACGAGCCAATCTCCCCCTTCGTATTCCAATTTGAACTATTTATACAATGGGAATGCCTTCTAATTTATCTTGGCGGACTTGCCCCTTTCCAACCACCAACGCTTCTCCACGATAAAACTCAATCAGTCTAACTGGTTCACCGAGCTCGAACTCCGAAGCCAGGAACTCGCGCCGAGTGCCCACATAGAAGCGCTTGCGCTTCTTAAGGCGCTGAACCAGAGCGTCCCGGTCCAGCAAGACCGTGTCCGACCAGGTGGGTCCGCGGCGTTCGTAGGCGCGCACCCAGGCCAACTTGCCGTCAGATGTGAAGTGGGCGGCTTCGATCACGCCGTCCACTTTTTTGTTTCGGCTACGTACTTTTTCCATGAAGGTCGGGGTGGTCGGATTTGAACCGACGACCACCGCGTCCCAAACGCGGTGCGCTACCAGGCTGCGCTACACCCCGGACGGGTGTTGAACATCCACGGTGAGTATACTCAAGAAAGTAATCAGTGAACAGTGACTAGTGATCAGGAAAAGCAGATTGCTATCCGCAAGACTTTATCCCAATCACCATTCACTACTCACTAGTCGCTTGGTTCAACGGAATGGACTATACTGCTAAACGTTAGCACTGTCAGAAAATCATGATCCCGCTGCGAGACAGCAATCGCTCACGCCATTTCCCGGTGATGAACTGGATCATCATTGGGATCAACGTATTGGTGTTCATCTTTGAACTCGGTCTGTCGGGCGGAGAACTCGAGCGCTTTATCAATTCATTCGCCCTGGTGCCCTCCAGGTTGGAAAGCCAGCCAGTTACCTATGCGGTGACGATCTTCTCCAGCATGTTCATGCATGCCGGCTGGTTCCATATCCTCAGCAACATGTGGATCCTGTTTATTTTCGGCGACAACGTAGAAGATCGCATGGGCCCATTGTCCTATTTGACCTTTTACCTTCTGGGAGGGGTAGCCGCAGCTTTGCTGCAAACTTATGTGGGCACGGGCAGCAGCGTTCCAGTGCTGGGCGCCAGCGGCGCCATCGCCGGAGTGCTGGGCGCATATATCCTTCTTTTTCCCTCCGCCAGAGTGGTCACCCTGGTACCGATTATCTTTCTTATCACAGTCATCGAGGTGCCGGCTTTGATCTTCATCGGATTCTGGTTTGTAACCCAATTGTTTTCGGGTCTGGCTTCAATTGGCGCAGTCGCAGGCGTAGCCTGGTGGGCGCACATCGGTGGTTTCCTGGTTGGCCTTATTCTTTCGCCGATCTTCCGGAGGCGCTCGCCGCCGAGGCAGATCGAATTCTTTTAAGCGAATTCCAAGATAATAAATCTTTAAACGGAGAGCTTGTCTTTCTAAATTTTCCTGGCCTAGAGGCGAGAGCCTGTCCCGAGCGAGCCTCTTTTAGCGGCTACGAGGGATCCCTTCGCCATTTACACATGTAGGCGGGTCTCCCCGCCCATACCACAGAGGTAAGACAAAATTTGTGCATGTTAGAATTCCTGACGTGGCACATGATTATCCAGTAAAACCTTCCATCGACGAAGAAACGCAACGTGCACACCGACGACAGAGTTTCTGGCAAATTTACCTGCCCCTTATCGCTGGCATTCTATTTGCGGTGGTCCTTTTTGTTTCAGTCATACAAGACGGAACCCCATCGATCGAACATAGCGCGCAGATCGCCTCCATTCTTCTGGCAATCCCAATATTTATTTCTGGTTCCCTGTTATTGTTTCTCTTGATCGGGGCCAATTATGGAGTGAATGCTCTTATCAAATGGCTGCCCGCGCAGAGTGTTAAGGCGCAAAGGTTGGCGAAACAGGTCAACTCCGCCACGACCCAGATCACCAAGGCAGCCAAGCAGCCCTTTTTGCTGATCGAAAGTTGGAGTAATGCCGTTGACCGCATTATTCGCCGCAGGGGCTAGTGGAGGAAGCATGCCACCCAACGAAAATAAGAATATCGTTTTGGCCATTGGCACCGTTGTAGGAGCGGCTTTGGGCTTTGCGGCAGGGCTGGTGCTGCTCAAAAGGGTCGAGGATCAGGATCGGCCGGCTTTAACCGCAGGGGAAGGTGTGAGTCTGGGATTGATGTTGCTGGGCGTCTTCCGCCAGCTTTCCCGTCTGGGCGAGGAAGAGAAGAAGTAACTCAGGGTAACCCTTGAAGAAGGTCTTGCCCGAGACCTTTTTTCATGATAGAATACTAACGAACGTTCGTTTTTATGCTCAAGGCCAAACAGCTCCCCAAGGGGAAGGCAACCAGCGATCGGGTGACCGCGGCGGCCTTCAAGCTTTTCGTTAGCCAGGGCTACCACGGCACCTCGATGCGCCAGATCGCCGACGCAGCCAGGCTGACGCCGGCCAGCATCTACAACCATTTCGAAAACAAGGAAAGGATCTTCCGCGAAGTGCTGCTGCGCCACCACCCCTATCACCAGATCCTCCCTATCTTAGAAACCGCCGAAGGCGGTGACGCGGAAGCCATACTGCGCGGAGTCGCCCAGCGCGTGTACAAGGTGATCCGCAAACAAAAAGGGCTTTTGCACATCATGTTCATCGAGATGGTGGAATTCGAGGGCAAACATTTCGGGGAGATCTTTCGCACGATGTCGCCCCACATCTTCGCCTTCCTGGGGAAGATCAAAAGAACCAAAGGCAAACTGCGCAAAATCCCCGAAACCAATATTTTGCTGACCATGATCGGCTTGGTGATGTCCCAATGGCTTATCGAAGCCATGTTCTTGAAAAATATCAAGCTGCCGTTTGGAGAGAAGCATTTCGAGTCGGCGCTGGATATTTACATGCATGGCATCCTGGCGGAATAGGAACCCGATGGACAACTCACGCCTCTTTGCCCTGATGCGCAAAGAATTCACGCAGATCCTGCGCGACCCGCGCACACTTGCGCTCGCCATCTTAATGCCCATTCTGCAACTTTTCCTGCTGGGCTACGCTGCCACCAGCGAGGTTCGTAATTTGCCACTCGCCGTGCTGGATCGCGATCGCAGCCCAGCTTCACGGGCGCTATTGGATGCTTATCGAGCCGCGGATTATTTCAACCTGGCTTTCGATGTGGATTCTGAAGACGCGTTACGCGATCTAGTGGATCGCGGCCGCGTTGGCGTCGGCCTCATCATCCCGCCGGATTATGGATCACAATTGGCAACCGGCGGACACGCTACGATCGCCTTCGTGATTGATGGCTCTGATCCATCAGTGGCGTCTACGGCGCTATCGGCGGGGCAGCTGATCGCCCAGAATTTTTCCACTGAGATCCAGATCGAACGCTTTGAACGCGCTGGCTTGAGCCTGCCGGCCAGCCAGCCTATCGAGGTACGCACGCAGGTTTGGTACAACCCCGACATGGAGGACGCGTATTTCATGGTGCCAGGCGTGGCAGGCATGGTTTTGTATTTCATCACCTCTGTGCTTACCGCTAGTGCCATTGTTCGCGAACGGGAGCGGGGGACCATCGAGCAGCTCATTGTTACGCCGATCCGCCCCTGGGAGCTAATGGTTGGCAAGTTAGTGCCATACAGCATTCTCGCCCTGTTGAACACCGTGGAGGTTTTGATCGTAGGCGCGTTGTGGTTTGGGGTGCCAATCCGCGGATCGCTAGCGCTGATCTTCGCTCTTTCCGCACTTTTCCTCGTGACCAGCCTGGCGATCGGGCTTTTGGCATCCACCGTGGCTAAAACGCAGCAGGAAGCCATGCTTACGGTGATCATCACTATGTTGCCTTCAATCTTCTTATCGGGCTTCTTTTTCCCCATTTCGGCCATGCCTAAGATCCTGCAATGGATCTCTTACGCAGTGCCGCTGCGCTATTACCTGACGATCATTCGAGCCCTGCTACTAAAAGGCGTGGGAATCATTGAACTTCAAAACGAAATCATCGCATTGGTGATATTCGGAATCATCCTCATGGGGCTTGCGACGCTGCGGTTCCGCAAGCGCCTGGACTAATCGAAGGACGGAGGTGCTTATGCGTGCCCGAGTTGAACAAATCCGAAAATATATTCTAAAGCGATTCGGTAGCCACTCGAGGGGCACCGGCCAAAGCCGCGCCCGCCAGATCATCCCATTCCTAGTGGTCGCGGGACTTGTCATCGTTGCGGTGCTATATCTGGTCGGGCAGGCGAATGCTAATAGCTCCCTATCTTCTTCAGGCACCGTGGAAGCGGTCGAGATTCGCATGGCCCCCGAGATCGGCGGTCGGGTGGTCGAAGTGCTGGTCGATGAAGGCGACCAGGTGGAGGAAGGGCAACCTTTGCTCCGCCTGGACGACACCTTGTTGCAAAACCAGCGTGACCAGGCAGTAGCAGGCCTGGCGCAGGCAGAGGCCGCTGTCCAAGCTGCCGAATTGGAGTTGGAATCCGCGAAGCAGGGCTACGATGAACTCTTTGATGGCCTCGATCTGGCTACCGCCATGGCTCTGCAGGAGTTGGCCCTGGCTCGCGATGAGCTGCGCGACGCGGAAAACCGGGTCGACAATCTCATCTACCCCGGAACCCAAACAGACATTGATACAGCGCAGGCCAATGTGGTTTTGAAGCGAGATGCGCTGGATAAGATCAAGGACAAGTACGAGGATTACGCCAACAAGCCGGAAGACAACTTGGTGCGTGCTCGACTGCAGCTGCAGCTTTCGGCAGCCCAGGCGGCCTACGACAATGCGGTGCGAGATCTCAATTACCTGTTGGAAGGCTCGAATGACATCGATCTCACCATTGCCCACGCCCAACTGGAGGTCGCCAAGGCGCAACTGGCGCAGGCTGAGGAGGATTACGCCGCCATGGAAAGCGGACCGCACCCGGACCAGTTGGCCTTGGCCGAACACCGCCTGCAGGCCGCGCAGGCGCAGGTGGACGCCAGCCAGGCCAATCTGGCCGCCGCGGAGGCTGCGCTTGAATCAGCAGATCTGCAAATTGCAAAAGCGGAGCTTAATGCTCCGGTTGCAGCTACCGTGCTTTATCGAAACATTCAACCTGGGGAAATTGCCACTCCCAACGCGACGCTGATCATTCTGGCTCAACTGGATAACCTGAGCATCACCGTTTTCCTGCCCGAAGATCGCTACGGGCAGGTGAATCTGGGCGACACGGCCGAGGTAAGGGTTGATTCCTTTCCGGGTGAAACATTCACAGCCACGGTGACGCACATCGCCGACGAAGCGGAGTTCACGCCGCGCAACGTGCAGACCGGTGAAGGCCGCCGCACCACGGTCTTCGCCATCAAGCTGCACTTGGATGATCCGCATGGCAGGTTGAAGCCCGGCATGCCTGCGGATGTGCACTTTGCGCGCTGAACAACGTGACTGAGAAACTGATCGAAGCCCAGGGATTGCAGAAACGCTTCGGCGAAACCGAAGCCGTTTCGGGTATCGATCTCACGCTGCAAAGTGGAGAGCTGTTTGGATTAGTCGGGCCAGATGGCGCGGGCAAGACGACAACAATACGCTTGCTGTGTGGTGCGCTAAGTCCGGATTCGGGTTCGGTAACCATTTGTGGGGTGCCCATGCAGCGGCAGCCGGACCGGGCGCGCGAAAATATCGGCTACCTTTCGCAGCGGTTCTCGTTATACGAAGACCTCAACGTCCTTGAAAATATACGCTTCTTTTCCGAAGTGCGCGGGCTTTCGGCCGCCAACTGGAAGCCGCGTGCCTTGGAAATTCTGGATTTCGTTGGCCTGGCGGATTTTGCCGCCAGGCCGGCGGGCCAGCTGTCTGGCGGGATGAAGCAAAAGCTGGGCCTGGCCTCGGCGCTGGTGCACAAGCCGCGCGTGTTGCTGCTGGATGAGCCGACCGGAGGTGTGGACCCGGTGACGCGCCAGGATTTCTGGCAGCTCATCATCCGCCTGGTGGCCCAGGAAGGCGTAGGTGTGCTGGTTAGCACGCCCTACATGGATGAAGCCACGCGCTGCCGCCGCGTCGCAATTCTTTCTGGCGGCCGAGTGCTGATGCAGGGCGCGCCGGCCGAGCTGAGCGCTCAACTTACCGATCGCGTCCTGGAAGCGCGCGGCAGGCCGCTGCCAAAGATCCGCCAGCTGGCATCGTCCATACCACAGATTGAAGATGTGCAGGCGTTTGGGGACCGCCTTCACATGCGCGTTCGGGCGGGAAGCGCCAAGGAAGCGCAAACTGCGCTTAAGAAAGCGGTGCAAGATAAAGGCTGGCAGCTGGATCACATCGGTCCTATTCCCCCTCAACTCGAAGACGTTTTCATTGCCGCATCTGCGGGAGCTCTGGATGGCTAACACCGTCATTGATGTCGATAAGCTCACCAAAAATTTTGGGGATTTCGTTGCGGTAAACCAGGTTTCCTTCGAAGTCAATGAGAAGGAAGTGGTTGGCTACTTGGGGCCCAACGGGTCAGGCAAGACGACTACCATCCGTATGTTATTGGGGCTATTGCTTCCCACAGCCGGCAAGGCGCACGTGCTGAGTTGGGACATCCAGCGGGAGCCGGAAAAGGTGAGGCGCCAGGTTGGTTACATGTCGCAGAAATTTGCGCTGTATGACGAGCTTACTGCCTGGGAAAACCTGGCGTTCTACGCAGGCGTCTATGGGGTCAGCGAAGAAAAATATCTGCACAAGGTGCTCGACCGCTTAGGGCTCAACGGCCAAGAGCAGGAACCCGCTGCAGCGCTGCCGGTTGGGTACCGGCAGCGGCTGGCGCTGGCAACTGCCATCGTCCATGAGCCGCGGCTGCTGTTCCTGGATGAGCCAACCAGTGGGGTAGACCCCAACGCAAGGCGGACGTTTTGGGACCTGATCTACGAATTGGCCGCTGAAGGAATTACAATTTTCGCCACCACTCACTACATGGATGAGGCCGAGTATTGCCAACGCGTAGGCATCATGCGCGCCGGAAACCTGCTGGCCTTTGACACACCTACGCAGCTCAAGCAAGCGGCCCTCGACGGCAGCGCCTGGCAGGTACAGGTGCCCGATCTCCTGCAAGGGTTGAGCCAGATCGAGGGACAAGCCGGAGTAAAGCGCGTGGGACTTGCCGCCGATAGTTTGCGCGTGATCACTGCCAAAGATGTAACCCGTGAAAAAATGGTCACACTACTTTCGAAAGCCGGCTTGAAAAATGCCGTGGTGGAGTCCGCCGAACCCAGTTTGGAGGATGTTTTTCTTTCGCTGGCGGGGAGGTAAGACGGTTTCAAAAGTTTGCCGCTGCTTGCGATCGGCAGATTACAGCAGCGTACGATTTTTCGTAGGGACAGGTTTTCGAAGTAATCCGTCACGTCTGGCCATCCATGCTGATTAGAAAACCGCGATAACAGCGAAGGATACTGAAACCCGTCCTCACGGGTTGCGGTTGGCGGCTGGCTTGGAACAGGTTGAGGCTGCTTACCGGCGATCTTAACTTCACCATAGGCTTCTTTGCCCGCCATAATGATTTGACATCGAAACCTGACCTACGATTTGGGTTGGCGATTGCCTTATTACAGGGTGGTATTGGATAGGAATAACCTGTGCTGCGACAATGCTCGCTGCGACACCACCGCTATAATCGCCCCGTGCCTCCCGATTGTCTTTTGCTCGGCCGCTTGCAGCGCGAAACCATCATCACCGCGGACAACAAAGTGCGCATTGACCAATCCGGTGGATCTTTGTTATACGCCGCGGCGGCCTGCCGCTTATGGGGAGCGAACCCCGGTTTGATCGCCAGGGTGGGCAGCGATTACCCGAAAGAATGGATCGAAGAGTTAGCGGCCCGGGGACTGGATGTTCGCGGCCTGCGAGTGCTCGACGAGCCACAGGATCTGCGGCGCTTTATTGCCTACAAAGAAATTGATCAACCTCGGTCCGATAATCCCGTAAGGTATTTCGCCAACCTGGGTCTTCCCTTTCCAAAATCCTTGCTCGACTACGAGCCGCGGAAGCCGAACCTCGATTCAAAACGCGAGCGTTCCCGTCTCACCTTGCGACAGGAAGACATCCCTGAAGCGTATCGTGGCGCGGGTGGCGCGCACCTTTGCCCGCTTGATTTTTTCAGCCACAGCCTGATGCCTACGGCTTTGCGTGAATTTGGGATCAACCTGATCGTATTGGAAGCCGGCGAGAATTACATGCACCCCACGTTCTGGGACGAGATCCCTGAGCTGGTGAACGGGCTGGCGCTATTTGTCGTCCGCGACGATCAATTGCGCGCCCTGTTTGCCGAACGCAGCGAAGATTTGTGGGAAATGGCCGAGATGCTTACCAGCTTCAACTGCGGGGCAGTGCTTATCAGAACTGCCGCGCGCGGGCTTTGGCTTTACGACTCGGCCAGCCAACTGAAAATCCATCTGCCCCCATTCCCCGCTCGTCGTTACGATATTACGGAAAATGGAAGCAGCCTGTGTGGAGGTCTGTTAGCAGGTTTGATCCAAAGTCAAGATTTTCCGTACGCAGTTCTGGTGGGCACGGCGATCGCTTCGCTTGCCATTGAAGGCAGTGGGCCTTTTTATATCGAAGAAACCCTTCCGCGCTTAGTCGAGTCGCGTATCCAATCGCTAAAAGCCGCGATGAAGATTGCCTAGGCTGTTAGAGAAAATGAGACCACGGAATCACGGCAACACGGAGTTAATATCAAAAATCCCGTGTTGGAGCCTGTCCCGAGGAGTTGCTTCAGCAACGACGAGGGATGGCTCCATGGCTTTACATCATTCCTTGTGATACTTGAATGAAACCTTGACCTTGGCGCGGTAAGCCAGGACTTTTCCATCTTCGATCTGTAAATCCAATGTCTCCACTTCGGCAATGCGCAAATCTTCAAGGGATTTGGCTGCAAGTTGAACCGCGGCTTCCGCAGCCTTTTCCCACGATTCTGAACTGGTGCCTACTAATTCAATAATCTTGTATACCGAGTTGTCTGCCATGGTGAAACTCCTTTCATCAACAAAAACGAATCATCAACCGAATTTCTCACGCAAGAAATCCAGCGCCATGCGATCGATCTGATCGCCTTCCCCATTCCAGCGTTCCTCGAGATTCTCCGCGCCCACCAAGGCGCGTAATGCCTTGCGCGTCTCTTCGTCAAATACACCGGATTGCTGACCCTTGTACTGACCGGTGCGCGCTAACAACGCTTGCAGTTCCGCGGCGACGTCCGCAAGGGGAACCAGGTCGTCCTTGTTGACCTCGCCGAAATACAGATGATGGATTTTCAGAAGGTGAGCTAATTCTCTGATCGGTTCAGGGTGGTCATCGACGCGCAGGTCAAGGTAGTGGTCATTATTGCCGCCATAACCGCCACCCGCGCGGACCACTAAGACCGCTGCCGATTGCCGTCCTCGGCTGTCGCCGCCAGCTTGCTGACCCGCGTCCAGCGCGGCCACCAGCCAATCGGCCAACTCGCCCTCCCCGCCGCGAACTTCTTCAAAGCGTTTAGCCATGGCTTCAATGGTTCCAGGGATCAGGATATTGCCCTGGCAGCTGAAACCTGCGCCGACAAGATGCCCGGCCCAGGCAAAACATTCTTTGCCGGTAAAGGCGGCCGCCTGGCCTTTCGCGTCCACCATGCCCACCTGGCGCTGATCGCGGCCTTCATCGGATTCGACTAAAGATTGGATCGCCTTCTCCGCGCTCCGGCCTTTTTCCATCAGGTCTAACCCTTTTGGACCATACAAGACGTTCGCATAGGACTGGGTGGCAACCGCGCCGGCGCCTGCCCGCGCCCAACCCACCACCGCGCCGACCGCCAGGAATTTTGACTGGACGGCAACGCCCCATTCTTCCGGACCGGAGTCATAGGCAACGATGGAAAAGGTGGCGATCGGCTTCATGGGGTGATCCCAGTATAAGGCAAGAGTCGTTAGACCTGAGCGGACGGCTAAGGAACCTATCCGCCAAGAAAAAGGCCCAATGGGCATTTTTTGTTGCCTTGGCTTGGCATAAACGAAGGTTGCTTCGTCGGCCTCATTGAGGACTCCTCACAACCGTGGAAGGCTGAGCCTCCCTTGCCTTACAACTTTGCAAAGGGTACCCCCGTCCCATTTATTTATCACGGAAAACTTACTATTATCTAACCGTAAATCGAGTTCTCCTCAACTCGGAAGGGACCAAAAAATGAAAACGCTCAGCAAGACCCTCCTCCTCGGTGTCGTAGCAATTGCAGTTGTGCTAGGCGGCCTGGGCGCCGTCTCCCCCGTACTGGCAGAAAAATCAAACCAGGAAGTTCCCGCTGATTTCGGCTCGCCGCTAACCGGCGAAACAGCGGTGGAAGTCGAAGCGGCTGTAGTCGCCCCCGCAGCCGAATCAGTCGATGAAGAAGCCAGCGAAGCCTTCAGCAGCTTCACGGTCTCCTTCACCAAGGACTATGCCGCGGCTGAAGTCCAGGCTCGTCTGGACAGTTTTGCAGCCTCGGTCAGCAACGGTAACGCCAATCAGATCACCGGAATTTATGTAGATGGCGTTTTGGCCAACAAGGTGACCCGCCAGCCGGAAGGAAATGCCGGATACGTCACTACTAATGAAAACGAGGTTTCCCAGTTCCGCATGGCTGCTCAATATGGCAGCAACGCTTTCCTGGGCCACAATTATCTGGCCGGCGCAGTATTCTTCGAGCTTTCCGAAGGCCAAGTTATTACCGTGGTATATGGCGACGGCCGCATGGCGGATTACCAGATCCAGAGCATCCGCCACTTCCAGGCGCTTTCCCCCAATTCCCCCTATTCCAAATTCGTGGACCTGGATGGCAGCGGCGAAACACTGACCGCCGCGGAACTCTTCTACCAGATGTACAACAGCGACAACCCCGTGGTGCTGCAGACCTGCATCGCGAATGAAGGCATCAGCACCTGGGGCCGACTGTTTGTCATTGCAGTCCCGCTGAGCTGAGCTACTTCGACAAACAGAAGCTAAAGCTCCTGTTTGATCGAAGTTTAACGAGGACGGGACTGTATTTGGAAAATCCCCGCTTGAGGAGGCGGGGATTTTTCTTTTTTTGACTCTTCGATCTTCGTCAGGGAAGGTTAGCCGCCACCCGGATCGGTACAGCCACCACAATGACACGATGGGTGTTGCTTTCATACGGCCAACAGGTAATCAAGGTGAGGCGCTCGTCTTCAGTGGAACGGATCCACTCCGCGTTCGCCAGCCGCACCTCTAAAGGTTGGTTGCGCTCGGGCAGAATAGCAGTGTAGACGACGACGTAGCGAAATTCCTGGTCGCGCGAAACCAGATCGATCTCATCGCCGGTTTGCAGCTTAACCAGATCGCGGAACACTTCGCCATAGATATTGTGATGACCGTTGAGCACAGTGTTCCCCGCAACACCCAGGCCTACAGAAGTGTTGTGCCAACCAGCGGCACGATAACTCGGGGCAAGCCATTGTTGAAAAAGTTCCCCTTCAAACTTCACCGTTTGCGCCCCGATCGGATCTACCGGAGCGTCAAGATCGATAATAGGGATCAAAATGCGATCGGGCGCCAATCCGGGCTCAGCGGTAGGCTGAACTTCTTGAAGTTGCGGCGTGGGAAAAGGTTGCGCAAGCTGATTCGAAACCGCCACTAAATCAGGATCTGCGGTTGCGTCCTCCTCAGAATACACCGGCAGGAACCCTGCCTGCAATTGATCGTCAGCCGTCAGATCCAGCGTCTTTGGCAAGACGATCAGATCCACTACGCTCTTGCCAAGAGCAAATATCAGCAGCCAGAGCCCAAAAGCTGCCAGCCAAAAGACAAAGCGATTGGATTTACGTTTATCAGGGCTGCTTGTAATCACATCGATCTCGAAATAAAACGGAGCATCTGGATCGAAGATGCCCCGTCGCTTTGGCTGGTCGTTATCACGCTTTCAGCCTTCTGATTCCTCTTCGCCTGGCCTGCGGCGACGCATGATGCCTATGCCAAACAGGATCATTACAAAGCCAATCACGCCCAATCCCATGTTCAAGACCATATTGTCTCGCAATAAGGTGGGCAGATTGGCCCCGGTAACAGGGATCAAGGCGCCAGGCGTCGAAGTCGCCGTCGGGGTTGGGCTGGAATCTTGTCCTGTGCACGGCCGGCCAAAATTGGCGGCGCTGATCGACTTGGTCTGGCCGTTGGCAGGATCGATCCACATAATAGCCAGCGTATTGGGCAATGGGCCGTCGATGGGCGAATCGAAGCTGATGGTGCTGTTGGCGGGCACAACCAGCGGGCCACCGGTCGCAGTCCCACCCAGGACCCACCAGACAATGTTCACCGAATAGGCGTTGTTATTGCGCACTTGCCAGGCCAGAGTTACGCCAGGATTGGTAGTGCACGGATCCAGCAAGGTCAACCCGCCAGTCACGGGGATGATGACTGTAGGTGTATTGGACGGCGTGAAGGTCCTAGTCGGGGTGCGGGTTGGCGTCCGCGTCGCGGTGAGCGTGCCCGTGGGTGTCGCGGTCGGCGTTTCGCTTGAGGGCGTCGAGGTCTGCGACGGAGTGGGTGTCTCGCTCGGCGTCTGAGTTTCTGTAGGAGTTGCTGTTTCGGTTGAAGTCTCGCTGGGCGTCAGCGTGTCTGTGGGGGTGCTGGTGTTGGTCGGGGTATCACTCGGCGTTGGGGTATCCGTCGGGGTGGATGTATCGGTCGGGGTTTCACTCGGCGTCGGCGTGTCTGTCGCGGTTGAAGAGCTGGTAGGCGTGTCGCTGGGCGTCGCCGTGTCTGTCGGGGTTAAAGTATTTGTCGGGGTGTTGCTCGGCGTAAATGTATTGGTTGGCGTCGACGTATTGGTCGGCGTATGGCTCGGAGTCGGTGTGTCCGTCGGGGTAGACGTAGTGGTGGGGGTGTTACTCGGCGTAGGAGTATTGCTTGGTGTCGAAGTATTGCTGGGCGTATTGCTTGGCGTAAATGTATTAGTTGGCGTCGACGTATTGGTCGGCGTGTTGCTTGGCGTCGGGGTGTTAGTGGGAGTATTGCTCGGAGTAGGTGTTTTGCTCGGCGTTGGGGTATCTGTTGGCGTAGCAGTATTGGTTGGAGTCAACGTGCTGGTTGGTGTATTGCTCGGTGTTAGCGTCTGGGTGGGAGTGTTGGTAATGGTTGCAGTGTCACTCGGTGTAGGAGTGTCGCTAGGAGTTGGCGTGTTCGTTGGCGTGTCGCTGGGCGTTGGGGTTTCCGTGGGCGTTGGTGTGTTGGTTGGCGTTTCGCTCGGCGTGGGCGTGTTTGAAGGCGTAAACGTGTACGTCGCAGTGTTGGTCGGCGTGTTGCTAGGGGTTGGAGTGGCCTGCGCCCACTTGGCTTCGATGTGTGAAATTTGCTGACAGGTGGGGTTTTCTACTATGTTCTCAGCAGATACTGTTGAGGTTCCGATTCCGTCTACGGAGTAACAGTCCTGATCGCCGACTTCAATAATGCCATTCTCGTCGGTCAGAAAGTACGCAGGTTCAGATCCTCCCTGGCCAGTTTTAATGCATAGAGATACGATTACGTAACCCGCGGGAGCGGTAATGCTCCACCCATCGCTGCCATTTTCGTCCTTGGCATCGGCCTTTTCTTCACCGAATTGTCCATAGCAGTCCCCCGGTTTCGCCGTCGGCGCAAGCAATAAGTTCTGCTGGGGCGATCCGCTGCGCGCCACGGCGATGGTGAAAGCCGCGAGGGCCAGCAACCCCATGATTGTCCCGGCGAATGTGATTTTGCGAAGAACGGACAATGTTACTCCACGGCCAGGTGGTATCCGTATCTCGTCTTGTTTAAAATGAGTTTTGGATTGCTGGGGTCTTTTTCAATCTTTTGGCGCAGCAAATACACAATCCACTTGATGCGCTCGCGAATCTTTTCATTGTCCTGCCCCCAAACTTCCGTGGCCAGCGTTTCATAAGAAACCGGCTTGGGGTGATGCTTGGCTAAAATTTCGAGCACTGAGAATTCGCGCGGGGTTAGATCGATCGTATTGCCGCGGTAGCTGGCCTGGTGGGTTTCCAGGTCCATGGACAGCCCGTTTTCCGGGAAGGCGATCTTGGAAACCGGTGTCTTGGGACCCGAGCGCCGCAGAGCGGCCTCCACGCGGGCGATAACTTCATCGCCCGCGAAAGGCTTGCCCACGTAATCGTCGGCGCCCTGCCGCAGGCCGCGCACGACGTTATCTTTCTGCGTCAGCGCCGAAAGAATGATGATGGGCGCATCAGTGATGGCGCGCAGCTGGCTGAGTGTCTCCCACCCGTCCATCTCCGGCATCATGATGTCCAGGAGCACAATGTTCGGGTTGGACTCCATCCATTTGCGGATGGCTTGCTTGCCATCCATGGCGCCCACCACGTTCATGCCCGCACGGCGCAAAGTTAACTTGAGGAGGTTCAGCGTATCGATGTCATCTTCGACCACCAGCACGACACGCTGATCGCCCATGGCCTGAACGGCGTCCAGGTCCAAGCCGGGTGATTGGAGAGCTAACTCTTCACTTTCGATTGTTGTTCTAGGCATTCATCCATCCGTTATTTATTAGCGAAATGCCCCCATATATGGGAGCATGGCTGGAAACTACCTCAAACGCATCGGTAATTCCACTCGGAATCAA
>DATDRZ010000055.1:0-90792 GCA_035291465.1 Anaerolineales bacterium | reverse complement strand
GTGCTCGCTACTGTGTATGGTGACGTACATGACATCGGCAAAAATTTGGTGAAGACCATCCTGGTGAACAATGGCTACGAGGTTTTCGATCTCGGCAAGCAGGTGCCCGCCGAAACCATAATCAGCAAGGCACAAGAGGTCGGCGCCACTGCCATCGGGCTCAGCGCGCTGCTGGTGAGCACCAGCAAACAGATGCCTTTGATTGTCAATGAATTGCATCGCCGCGGATTGAACTATCCCGTGCTTATCGGCGGTGCGGCGATCAACCGCCGGTTTGGCTGGCGCATCCTGTACACCGAAGACGGGCCGCCGTACGCTCCGGGCGTTTTCTATTGCCAGGATGCCTTCGAGGGCTTGGAAACCATGGATCGACTCATCGACGAGCCGAAGCGAGAAACGCTGGTGGAAGACATCTTCACCAAGGCAGCCAATGAGATCGGCCGCGAGTTGAAGCCGCGGCGTACGGCGGCGGTCACCGGTCGATCCGTAGTCGGACCCGCGCCGGATCTCCCCAAACCCGACAAGTGGGGCGTGCACGTGGTGAAGGACATGCCGCTGGAGCTGGTCTTCGAATACCTGGCGAAGAACGAACTCTTCCGGCTTTCGTGGGGCGCGAAGAACAAACAGGGCGCCGAGTGGGAGCAGATCAAGAAGGATTTCGAAGCGCGGCTGGCGCGCATGAAGAAGGAAGCGCAAGCCAGCGGGTGGTTAAAGCCACAAGGAGTGTATGGCTATTGGCCAGCGCAAGCCGAAGGCGACAGCCTGATCGTTTACGACCCTGAAACGGTTGGCAACGGGCGTCCGAAGGAGCTAACACGCTTTGATTTCCCGCGGCAGCCCAGCGGGGAATTGCTGTGCCTGGCAGATTACTTCGCCACCGTTGAGAGCGGGACGATGGACCTTGTGGCTCTTCAAGTGGTGACCGTAGGACAAGAAGCCACCGAGCGCTTCGACGAATTGCAGGCCAAGGCCGATTACACCGAAGCCTATTTCAACCACGGGCTGGCTGTGCAGACCGCCGAAGCCACCGCGGAATATATGCATCGCCATATCAAACGCGAATTGGGTTTGCCGGTCAACCGCGGTAAGCGCTACTCGTGGGGCTACCCGGCTATCCCGGAACTGGAAGACCACGCCAAGGTGTTCGAGTTACTGCCAGCAGAGAAAGAGCTAGGCATGCAACTGACGGCGGCCTACCAGTTAATCCCGGAGCAATCCACCGCGGCGATCATCGTACATCACCCCGAAGCCAAATACTACAGCGTGGGCGAAAGTCGCGTTGAGCAGCTGATGAAGGCGTGAGGGACGATGGCAGAGGGCAGTAGGCAGCTAGCAGAAACCGCGGAACAGAAGGCAGACTGTTACATCTGTCGCAAACACCGCGGCGACGTCGAGGTTCCCGGTGGCGTTATCTACGAAGATGATCTGCTTTACGCCAGTCATGCCCAGATACGCGAAGGTGAAACCAAGGCTTTCCTGGGAACCGTATTCATCGAACCCAAGCGCCACGCGGATGGCATTGAGGACTTAACAGAAGAAGAGGCCGCGGCTGTCGGGCGCCTGGCGCGCAGGCTGAGCCGCGCGCTAAAAACCGTGACCATGGCTGACAGCATCTACGCGTTCCGGTTCGGACACCACGTGCCCCACTTGCATCTCGCGCTGGTCGCCCGTCACCCGGGCACGCCGCGGGAATACTGGGGCACGAAAGTGGACGAGTGGCCCGAAGCGCCTTATGGGAACGCCGAGGAGATCACCAGACTGTGCGATCGAATTCGACTGGCGCTTGACAGTAGCCACTGATAATCTGCGAAATGAAACCGGAAAATTACAGTCGCTTGATTAGAGCTTCCCTTTTTACCATTTTGCTGCTCGCTCTTCTGGTCCAGGTCTTTTTGCTGGTGCGCTCACATGGCCAACGAACCATAGAAATTTACAAGGCGATTGGGCAAACCGGAACATGGCGCGGCGCCAACTTTGCTTTCAGCCAAGATGTAGCCAACTTTTATAACTT
The DNA here is from genome assembly GCA_035291465.1 of Anaerolineales bacterium. Taxonomy (GTDB): domain Bacteria; phylum Chloroflexota; class Anaerolineae; order Anaerolineales; family UBA11579; genus JAMCZK01. Next base: position 88,781 of record DATDRZ010000055.1, on the reverse strand, counting down.
TCTGAATGACCGGATCCCTAAAGATGCTTTAGTGCTGATTCCAACCCGGGCAAACGGGCCAGAGCCGCTCACGAGAAATAGATATGTAGAATTCTTTCTTTGGCCGCGCGCGGTCGAGTACTGTGAGGGAACTTCGGAAGATTGCATCCAAAAGGTTGGGGAGCGGAATTCGGCCGTTTTGCTCGCGGATATTACCAGTTTGGCGAATCTGGCCAAGCCCACAGAGCGATATCAATTGTTTAATAATCAGTGGGGGGTTTATGTTCCTGACACGAACCGAGAGGGAAATTTGCAGCCTCCCTATCATTCTCTATGGGAGATAGCCAGTTCAACCTTACTCCCCATCATTTTGCTTGTGGCGCTTATTCTCCCAGGAACATGGCTCGCCAAACGGACAGTCCCTGACGAACATGGTTTGATGCATCTGGCGTCAGGAATCGGTGCGGGCTTAGGCTGGCTTTCTTTCAGCCTGTTTATTGCCCTGTGGCTCGGATTTCAATTATCCACTCCATTGATCGTTGGACTCACAGCCATTTATTGGGGTGCCGCAGGAAGCCTGTACGCAGCCCTCAAAACGAGGGAGAAGCCAAAACGCCCCGGGAAGAGGATGGCTGGCGAAGACCTGCTCATTATCCTTGCACTTTGCCTCCTTGTCGTCTGGGCATTTATCCTAGCGATCGGGAACGCCTATTCCCACACCGATGAGATTGTGCTCTGGGGGTCAAAAGGTTACGGTATTCCCGCCGTAGGCTTACAGGAAGGAGCTACCGAGCGCGGCACATTAACCACATGGTATCCACTGAATGTTCCTTTGCTAATTGGCAGCTTCCTGACCCTTTTTGGCGAGAGGCTGCCAGAAAGCAAGTTGGTTTTTCCATTCTATTTGCTGGGTTTTGCTGGCCTGCTGTATGCCTTTTTCCGAAAAAAGACACAAGCTCTGCCCAGCCTTATTGGGACCCTGCTCATCGCCACCATACCAACCGTATTCCTGATGGGCACGATGGCACACGCAAACCTGCCGTTTACTTTTTATTTGGTGGGTGGCATTCTTATGCTTTATTACGCCCGGACCGGGGGGCAAACTTCTTCCGCTCATCATTGGGTTTGGGGAGTAATTTTTTTGATCCTAGCCGCTTGGACTCGCCCAGAAGGTTTGCACCTTGCCTGGGTCGTCGCGGCCGCGGTTTTTGTTTCCTATGGTCGAGAACTTATCAGAGAAAAAAGGAAGGTTTATTGGCTCCTGGGAGGCCTTGGCCTCTATTCGCTTTTCTGGTACGTAGCCGCGCCTTTCGCCTACCAAAAACCAGGCTTTACCGACGGAGTCTTTTCGCTCGCTTTCTCCCAAATTATGCGGGGTAACCTGCATTTGAGTGAGGCAGGTTTGCTTCTGCAATCTTTTGCGGTGAAGACTCTTTCTATCGATGAATGGGGGGCTATGGGGTGGTTGCTGCTCCTGTTCGCTGTTCTTCTGGCATGGAAGACCAGGCTGAGCGGCGCCAATTTTCACATAGCAGCGATTGGCTTGGTGATACTGGTTGCCATTTTCGGCGCTTTTGTAGCCAATTCATACCTCACCTCTGAAAAACGAGACATCGGGTGGTGGATCAATACTTCACTAATGCGTTTGGTGTTTCCGGGTTCGATATTGATCTGGATCCAATTCTTTCGAGACGTTGCGGGCAGGTTCTTCCCGGTACCTCAACATGAAATCTGATTTTCTCTCCGTCCTGCATCCGCAAAAACCGCTCCTCGCCGATGGCGCCATGGGCACCATGCTGCATGAGAGCGGAGTCGATTTCGCGCGCTGCTTCGATGAACTCAACCTGATCCAGCCAGAGTTGGTGGGGCGAATTCACTCTGCCTACCTGGACGCCGGCGCGGATCTGGTGATGACCAATACCTTTGGCGCTAATCGCTTCAGGCTTTTGGAACACGGCCTAGAGAACCAGGTCGAAAAAATTAACCGGGCCGGCGTGGAGATTGCTCGAAAGGCGGCTCTAGATTCCGGCAGGCGCGTGTTCGTGGCCGCTGACGTTGGCCCGCTAGGCGTTCGGCTTGCGCCCTTTGGGCGCGTGCAGCCCGAGCAAGCACGCGCCGCGTTCGAAGAGCAGATACGCGGATTGGTCGCCGGCAAACCGGACCTGATCATCATCGAAACGATGACGGATCTCTACGAGGTTCGCGAGGCGATTGCGGCTGCGAAAGCGGTAAGCGTTTTACCCGTCGTGGCTTCGATGACGTTCACCCGCGACGATCGCACCTTGCTCGGCGACACGCCCATAAAAGTTGCCAGGAAAATCCATCAGGCAGGCGCAGATGTGATCGGCATCAATTGCTCTGGTGGGCCGGCCCAATTGTTGCGCATACTTAAACAGATGCGTGAAGTTGTGCCGGATGCCTTGTTCTCGGTGATGCCAAATGCAGGCTGGCCAGAGCAAGCTGGGGGGCGCATCATGTACCCAGCCGGACCGGAGTATTTCGGCCAATATGCTAATGCCTTCAGGTTAGCAGGCGCGGCGCTCATTGGCGGATGCTGCGGCACAACGCCGCGACATATCATTGCGATGCGCAACGCATTGGATAACCCCACTCAGGCCACCAATGGCCAGAACGGCCAGATTCGCGTCATTGAGCGCACCGAAGAAGTCGTCGGCGCCGACAAAGGATCACAGTTGGCAGAAAAATTCAGGGCGGGGAAATTTGTCATATCGGTGGAGATGGATCCGCCGCGCGGGCTATCGACACACAAATTGCTGGCGGGCGCAGATCTGCTGCACGAAGCCGGGGCGGACGTGATCAATGTGGCCGATAGCCCCATGGCGCGGATGCGCATGAGCCCCTGGGCGGTTTGCGACCTCATCCAGCGCGAAGTGGGCGTGGATACCACTCTGCATTTCCCCACACGCGGACGAAACTTACTTCGTGTGCAAGGCGACTTGTTGGCCGCCCACGCGCTCAGTGTGCGCAACGTGTTCGTCATCATGGGCGATCCCACAGCGATCGGTGATTACCCCGAAGCGATGGATAACTATGATCTGGCTCCTACCGGCTTGATCAAACTTATCAAACAAGGTTTCAACGCGGGGATCGATCACTCGGGCTCTGAGATCGGGCAGCCAACTTCGTTTCACGTCGGCGCGGCATTGAATTTTGCGCCCCCAGACGAAGTCCGCGAAAATCAATTGCTTCGCCGTAAATTGGACAGTGGGGCCGACTTCTTCCTGACCCAACCGGTTTATGACCCTGATTCGGCGAAACGCTTTTTAGATGCTTATGCGAGCGGCAACGGCGCGGTAGGCAAACCGATTCTGGTTGGCATCTTGCCTGTCTTTGGCTCGCGGCATGCCAGTTTTCTCCACAACGAAGTGCCTGGAATCACCATCCCCGAGACGCTCAGAAAGCGAATCGAGGCCGCAGGTGAGACCGGACCCAAAGAAGGTGTGAAGATCGCGGTAGAGATCATCGAGAGGATAAAGCCATGGGCACAGGGTATTTACTTAATGCCTCAATTTGGCCGTTATGATCTGGTGGCGGAAATTATTGAAACGGTTAAGCCTTAGCTGGTGAAAACCAAGTTCCTCGAAATGTGAGGAGGGCATAATCGCGTGCTTACCCGCGCAGTTGTGCGCCCAGTCCCTGCTCAAGCCGCTTCATTATGCGCTCTCGCAGCTTGGAAACCTCTTCATCAGTCAGTGTACGTTCGCCATGCTGATATGTGAGTTGGTATGCCAGGCTCTTTTTGCCCTTCCCGATTTGTTCACCGCGATAGAGATCGAACAGCGATACAGCGGTGAGCAGCTTGCCCCCGGTTTGACGGATGAGCGCCTCCACCTGACTGGCTGGAATGGATTCGTCCACAATCAAAGCCAAGTCCTCAAGGACAGGGGGGTAGGCAGGCACGGGCGCGGAGTCGAAGCGTTCGGGCACCAACTCGTAAAGCCGGTCCAGGTTGAGGCTGGCTGCTTGAACAGGATATTTGCCTAGCTCGTATTGGGCTTGGACTTGAGGGTGGATTTCTCCTAAAACACCTAGTTGCTGCTCGCCCAGCAACACTTTGGCAGATTTGCCCAGGTGGAAGGATGGGTGCTTCCCGGCCTGGTACTGCAGATCGCTTAGACCTAGGTGATTCAGCAAACTATTCACGGCCCCTTTGATGTCGTAGAAATCAAAACGAGCACTCTCCGCGCTGTCCCAATTTGTCAGGGCGCGCGGCCCGGTGATGGCGATCACTAACCTTTGATATTCATCCGGCAGCGGGCCTGCTTCCGATGCATGGAAGATTTGGCCGATCTCAAATACAGCGATGCGTTCGCGTAGATTGGCGTTGCTTTCCACGACCTCTAGCACGCTCGCCAGCAGGCTTTTGCGCATTACAACCCGATCCTGCGAGATGGGATTAAGCAGGCGAATGTAGGGTTTGTCATCCGGCCGGATCCCGGGAGGCAAACGCCGTGCCTCTTGTTCGGCCGATGTCATGCGGTAAGTGATGATCTCCTGCAGACCCATGCGAACTAGGTAATCCCTGATACGCTCCTCAAGTTCCAGGGTCCGGTTGCTCTGCTGGGGAGGGATCTCGTCACGCAGGCGCGTGGCAGCGATCTTCTCGTAGCCATATATGCGGGCGACCTCTTCCATCAAGTCGGCTTTCCCAATCACCCCTTCCCCAATATCCAGGCGATGGTCTGGGCTTGTGACTACAAGTTTCTTCCCCTTAGTCTTTACATCGAATTCCAGTTTGCGCAGGATGGAGGCGATTTGGCTGGCACTCAATTCAACGCCCAACCAACGCCGAGCGTCTTCCGGCCCGATTTCAACCACCGAGGGCTTCGCCAGCAAAGGATATTTATCCACCAACCCTTCATTCACCACACCGCCTGACCAGAGTCGCATCAATTCAAGGCAGCGGCTCACTCCACGGGGCGCCATGTCCGGGTGCACCCCGCGCGAGAAACGATAGGCAGCTTCCGAGGAAAAGTTCTGCGCCCTAAGCGTCTTGCGAATGTTGATGAAATTCCAGGCCGCACCTTCAAGCAGGACGTTGCGAGTCCTTTCAGTGACCTCGGTTTCGGCGCCGCCCATGACTCCGGCGATGGATAAGTAACCCGCTGCATCGCAAACCATGACCGTGAAGTCGTCCAGCTTGCGTTCGACATCGTCCAGTGTAGTCAGCGTTTCGCCCTTCTTGGCCGTGCGCGTAATGATTGTGGGCGTCTTGCCACCCGCCCTCCGAACCAATGTGTCGTAATCGAAGGCGTGCAGCGGTTCGCCAAGCTCCAGCATGGAATAGTTGGTGGCGTCCACAATGTTATTGATCGGCCGCATCCCCGCCAGGCGCAGCCTGCGCTGAACCCAATCGGGGCTGGGTTTTATCTCCACGTTCTTGATCAGGCCAAGCACAAACCGCGGGTTGAGTTCCGGTTCCTGGATTTCGATTTTGACCTTCCCCTTGATCGCAGGCCCGTCCATTTTCACCCTTACAGGGGCAAGCTTCAGCTTTCGCCCGATCAGGGCCGCTACCTCACGGGCCACACCATATACATTTGCGACGCGCGCGATGTTAGGCGTGATGGCAATATTGAACACCGCGTCGCCCATGTAATCAGCCAGCGGCATGCCGGCTTTGGCATCATCTCCCAGGAACATGATGCCCTCATGTTCTTCAGAGAACCCCAATTCTTTTTCGGAACAAACCATGGAATATGACTCCACACCGCGGATCCTGGCGCGTTTCAGAATCGTTTTTTGGAAACCCGGCTGGTGCCCATCATAGATCTCGGCGCCTTCTTGTGCGTATGCGACCTTGAGCGGTTTTCTGAGCTCGCCATTGCCTTTGTATTCGAACAAGTTTGGCGCACCCGTAAGGACGGTATGTTCCTTCTCGCCGTCGAACAGACGACACAGCACCAGGCGATCCGCGTTCGGATGCGGCAGCACTTCACGAATTTCGCCTACAACAATTTTTTCTCGATCCCATGCGATGCCGCTTATCTTTGCCACCTGCAAGCCTTCCGGCATAGGAAGGCCCACATATTGAATTTCCTCAACCTCAAGCCCTGCCATGGTGAGCGTATGCGCCAGATCTTCGATGGAGATTCCATCGAGGTTCACAAAATCTTTGATCCAGGAAATCGGTGCTTTCATGAGAATTGCTCCAAGAAGCGCAAATCATTCCTCCAAAAATAGCGGATGTCCTCAATGCGATAACGCAGCATGGTCAATCGTTCCGGACCCATTCCGAAGGCAAAGCCGGAATAACGTTCGGGGACGTAGCCGCCGTTGGTTAGCACGGTGGGGTGCACCATGCCGCTGCCCAGTATCTCCAGCCACCCTGTTTGCTTGCACACCGGGCAGCCGGCTCCGTGGCAGACAAAGCATTCTATATCCATCTCAGCGCTAGGCTCGGTGAACGGGAAGTGCGAAGCACGGAAGCGCGTACGCACCTCTGAGTTGAAGAAACGTTTGGCGAATTCGGAAAGCGTTCCTTTTAGATCGCCAAAGGTGATGTGTTCGCCGACAGCAAGACCTTCAACTTGCGTGAATTGGATTTCAGAGCGCGCCGTGACCTGTTCATAGCGATAACACATGCCTGGGAGGATAATGCGAACTGGTGGAGGATTCTTTGGATCCCGCACAGAGCTTTCGCGCATGGCATGGATCTGGCCGGGCGATGTCTGCGTGCGCAGCAACACGCTGCTTTCCTCGGTGCCGTCATCGATATAGAAAGTGTCTTGCATATCGCGCGCCGGATGGTGGCGCGGAATATTGAGCAACTGGAAGTTGTATTCGTCCGTCTCCACATCGCGAGAACGATAGACCTGGAACCCCATCTCAGCGAAGATCGCATAGATTCGGCGCAGAGTCTGCGTGATGGGATGCAGACGGCCCCATGGGACAGCGCGGCCGGGCAGAGTCACATCCAAGCTATCTTCGCCCAACGATCGTTGAACCTTTTGTTCGTTGAGAGCAATCTTGCGCTCCTCTAGTGCAGTCTCCAGAGCTCGCTTTACCTCATTGGCCGTCTGGCCCACTTTGGGACGATCTTCGGCACCAAGGCTAGATAATTGTTTCAGGCTCTGCATCAGGGCAGACGAGCGGCCCAGAAATCTGGTTCGCCATGTTTCCAAGGCGGCTTCATCTCGAACGCCCTTTAGGGTTTCCAGGGCTTCATCCCGAACCTTTTCCAGACCTTCCAGCATAGCGCCTCCAACATCATTAAACAAAACACCTTCGTCCTTTGCAGGACGAAGGTTGCATTAACCTCCGCGGTACCACCTGGTTTGGCGGCTGTGCCGCCCTCTCACTCCAACAGCCGTGCGCTGTAAACAAGGCTTTTCTTTTTGCGCTTGGCGATTGGCGGCTCCGCTAACGTTGAGCGTACGTCGCCAGCTACTAAGCAGGTCTGCTATTCACTGGAGAGGCTCGAGAGGGAACTTCGGCGATCTTCTGCAGTGTCGGGGTTTCAGTCTGTGCCCCGGCTTCCCTGGCAGCTTCCAACCGCTTACTTTCCTCTTTCTCAGCCTTTTTTATTGGCTTGTATTATGCGCAATTAACAAATCGGTGTCAAGCGCTTGGACGCGCAATGAATACTCGATACTGTATAATCTTTGGCGCGCCCGCAAGGGCTTTTTGTTTGGCATATTTGTCCCCTTCTATGTCCTGCCTAACCGTATCAACCGCCCACGCGCAAAAAAATATCAGCGCGACAAGGGCCGGGCTTGTCAAGCTCCGCCCTGAGGGACCGCTTTGTTGCGACAAAGGGTTAGTACGACCCGTATCTGCGCACCCGCTCAACTACTATCTGCTAACCATCGGAGTGGGCGCGCTTGCTTTAGTGCTTGCTGCCTGCGGAACAGCGAACCCACCTACTACGGGGGCAGCCAGCACCGAATTGCCTGCGCCGATACAGGTCACTCCAACTACATCGCCACCAGTGGCATTAGTCAACGGCGAAGCGATCCCTGGCGATATATACCAAATCCACCTGGCGCAATACAGGGCTGCCCAAGGCGAATCTGGCACACTTCTGGCATCCGAAGACGCGGAACAAATCGTTCTCGATGACCTCATTGATCGGCTACTGCTGGCGCAGGGCGCTCGAGAAGCAGGCTTATCGCTCGATGATGCCACAATCGACCAGCGACTGAGCGCGGTGGTCGAGCAAGCAGGCGGCCAGGAAGCCTTTGACGCCTGGCTTGGCGAGCAGGGCTACACTGCGGATCAATTCCGCAGCGAACTATCGCTTGAGATTGAGGCCGGCTGGATGCGGTCGCAGATCACGGAGGCGGTTCCATTGAGCGCGGAGCAAGTGGAAGCGCGGCAAATTCTGTTCACGGACTCTTTCCAAGCTGAGCGCTCGCTGGATCATCTGGAAGGAGGCACGCCTTTCGAACAAGAGGCCGCCAACAACGATCCACAAGGGTTGGGTTCCCTGGGCTGGTTCCCCAGAGGCTACCTGATGCAACCCGAAGTAGAAGAGGCCGCTTTTGCTCTTCAGCCCGGTGAATTCAGCCAGGTGATCGAGACCGAATTGGGCTTTCACCTCATCGAGGTGCTGGACCGCGATCCGGACCGACCGCTAAGCCCGCAAGCCCGATTGGCCCTTCAAATGAAGGCGCTTGAGGAATGGGTGGAGGCGCAGCGGGCACAATCTACAATCGAAACCTTGCTGCGCTAAATTCGCTTGCGGATGGCCTGCCCCTGAGAGGCGCACCGAGCGCAGCGAAAATGAAAGGCGAATGAGGTGGTCTTGGAAGCGGTGATGTCGTAGGATTAACCTTCGCAAGGCTGAATAAATGGAGTAAAAGATGGATGAGTTCGACTTCAAAGAAGTAAAACCAAGGAAACCCAGCAAAGTAGGCGCGGCCATTTGGAATTGCGGGAGCCTGTTCTTTTTCCTCGGCGCTATCGCTGCGGTCGCCTTTATTATTTTGCTATTCCTAAACCCATTCAGCGAATTCAACCCACTGCCACCGATTCCTCCCACAGACATTCCGACAAATACACCGGTCGCCTCGCCGACCGAAACTCCCACCGCAACCGTTGAGCCTACCTTGACGCCAACGGCCGAAGAGGCCGGCAGCTTTTTCCAGATTCAGGAAGGCAGCCCAGTGGCGATGGATTCAACCATCTTCCATCCCGAACTAGCTTGCAATTTCATGGGCGTAGCCGGCCAAGCCTTTGGTCTCGATGGGATTCCGATCAGCGGTTTGCAGGTGCACGTAACCGGAACATTGAGCGACCAATCAATCGATAAGATCGGCCTGACCGGGGCCGCCACCCAATACGGGTCCGGCGCCTATTACGAGATCCAAGTTGCCAGCCAGCCCATTGCGTCGAATAACACTTTGCAGATTACTCTTCTAAACGACAACGATGCACCTATTTCTGAATCATTCGTGTTCAGCACAACGGATGATTGTCAGGAAAGTTTGGTAATGATCAACTTTAGCGAAGTACGCTAAAAAAAAAATCAAGAGAGCTCGCCGTTGCGAGCTCTCTTTTTATTTTTCCAAAGCTTCTGGGATCGCTTTCTTTAGTTCATTACAAACCAGATCCACCTGTTCCTCGGTCATCACACTGGAAAACGGCAAGGCCAACCCACGGCGCCCCAGATCTTCGACAATAGGAAAATCACCTGGCTGGTAGCCGAAGCGTTCCACCATAAACGGCTGCAGGTGAATGGGCGCAAAATACGGCCGCGTGGGAATACCCGCATCCATCAGAAGATGCGCTACCTTTTCACGTGAAATCTGAGTCGCCAAGCGGATTACATAAACGAACCAGCTCATGCGCGTAGTAGTATCTGCAAGGTGTTGTACTTCCATCTGCTCTACCTTCTTCAACCGCTCGGTGTACCAAGCAGCCACTTGCTCACGCTTGGCGAGCAATTCATTGAGTCGCTCCATTTGAACGCGGCCAAGCGCAGCGCTCAACTCCGGGAGGCGATAGTTGTAGCCCAAATGTGTATGCTGCAACCACGTATCTTCGGGAGCGCGACCCTGGTTACGCAAGGCACGCATGAAATCCGCAGCGGTTGCATCGTCGGTGACGATTACACCGCCCTCACCCGTAGTGATTTGCTTGTTCGGATAAAACGCGTACACAGCCATTTGACCAAAGCGCCCAGCTTGCCTGCCTTTGTATCCTGCACCCAACGCCTCACACGAATCTTCGATAAGCAAAAGATCGTATTCTGTGGCAATCGCGGTGATAGCGTCATAGTCGGCTGGCTGCCCAAACACATCCACTGCCAAAACCCCCTTCGGCTTTTTTGCGATCGCACCCTTACGCGGTAACCATTTCTCGGCAGCCTTGCCCCCTTTGAGGAGCTGCTCGACGGCTTCCGCCAAACGAGATGGATCGATGTTGCCTGTGTTTATGTCCACGTCTATGAAAATGGGAACCGCGTTTTCGTAGAGCAGCACATTGCTGGATGCAATGAACGAGAAAGGAGTGGTGATTACTAGATCGCCAGCACCGAACCCGGCGGCGCGCACACACAGGTGCAAACCGCTGGTTCCGGAGTTCACGGCGATGGCATGAGCAGCGCCGCTGAATTTGCGCACAGATTCTTCGAATGCGGGAGTCTGCTTGCCCATGCTCAGCACCGGCGTGCTGAGCACCTCGAGAACCGCGCGGCGTTCCGCTTCGGTGAGGTCCGGTGAAGACATAGGAACGCGTTCTTTAACCAAGGGGCTCATGAGAGCGCGGATTATCTCACACGAACCAGATGAATAGCCCGATAGCAATCAGGGCAGCGGCCAATGAGCTAAGGAAATTTACCCAATCGTTATCCAGCCAACGCCAACCGCGGTAAAGAGTAGTCGAATGACCGCAATAATGGACGGGATAACGCTCGGTTTCTTTTTTGCATTGCGGGCACCAGTAAACAGCCTGCACCGTTGCCCCCAGAGCTGAATCGATGAAGCTGCCCAGCAATCCAGCCAACCCAACAAAAGGCAGAACGGTAAAGGTAATCAATCCAAGGGACCAGGCCAGAGCTGAAATCAGCAACGCACCCAACAAGGCAACCCCGCTGCCTAAAAAGGAAATGCCGCCCGAAGTACCGGGCGGCACTCGCTTTCCGGATGTGATCAAGAACGGCTGACCAGCACTCAAAACTCCTATTTCTGTCGCCCAGGTGTCAGCGGTCACCGCGGCGAGCGCGGCGGCAAAGGCCACCCAGGCAAATGGCGTCGCTACCCAGCCCGTGGCTGCCATGACCAAGCTGAATACCGCGACCCCTCCGTTGGCCACCACCTGAGCCCAATCGCGGCGTCCGCCCTTGGCAAAGTTGGCGGAAACCTGGCGCTTTGCCCTGGCAAATGCCCTCGAAAGCAGGCTTGAGGAGGCGAAAAAGGCAAGCAGCAATATTGCGGCCGGTAAGCCGCCCAAACCGTATGTTAGACCGCCTAGCGGGATTGCGGCAAACCATCCTTCCACGGAAAGCATCCCAAGCCGCCAGGCGACTCCCGCCACAACAGCGGCCAGCCCAAAGCCAATCAACAGGTTTGCTGTAGAAACCTGCACCTCAGTCATGAGCTGTGGATAACTTACGGTGGCCTGTGGAAAACTCTGACATTCGGGTGGATAACCTATAGGCTGAAAAGTACCCCGCCAATGTAAACAAGGCTGGTCAACAAGCTACCCCCCCATAACAGATGCGAGATCAAGGCGCCATGAGGCTCACGATAAAACAGCAAGCCAAGGATGAAATTGCCCATATAGAAAAACAGGTTCAGCGCCGGCAATAAGAAGAGTTGCACCCCGGCCACGGCAGGAAGGGGTTGGCCGTCGGCAGCAAAACCAAGTGTTGCGGTCTCCAAGTTTGGAGCCAAAACCCCGACCAGGAGCAGCAAGACCATGGCCATAACCCCTCCTGCGACCAGCAGTCTTCTGGACTGCAGCTCGGCCCAAGCTTCAACCAGAACAAAAATAGGCTGCACAGAGTAGGCGGCCAGTGGCCTCAAGCTCCCTCGTTCTGATTCATGTTTATACGCCTCGATGAATTCGCCTTGTTCCTGAGGGGAAACAGCAAAAACAAGTTTTTTGGTGCCAATCAGCACCAAACGTCTTGTGTCCGAAGCGAGAAACTCGACCGGACCCAGTTCCGAATCAACGAGCTGACCGACGACGCTGCCTGGCCAAGTCCAACGTGGAAATCCGATGGGGTGTTCCAATTCGTCAGCACTGGCCACATCTATTATTTCGTCATAAGGCAAATCGACCAGACGCAAACCCCAGCGCAAACGAACTCCATCCCGGCCCACCCAATACCCAGAGCGCCAAAGAGAATAAAGTCGATACATCAGGATAGGCAAGGGGACGCTCAGCAACAATGCGCCTAACAACACGACCACCACGATCAAACCAGGCGGTTGACCAAGTGAAAACACCAATAGAGCCGCGATCAGGAAAAAATCGACGAGAAGCGCAGCCAAATTTAACAAATACCCTTTGCGATGTGGTGGATCAAAACGAATCCACTTACCAGGGGAGCCGTCCATGCTTATATCTTAATCCACAGTTGCTTTGCAAGTGTAAGCCCGATGTAACCTTATTTATCCGCGGCTTGCGTTTCCACCTTCGCACATATACAATCGACCTGTGGACGACTTAATCATCGAAAACTTCCCCAATGTGAATGCCGAGCGGCAAGAATGGCGGGACTGGGCTCAGAAGCTAAGCCACTGGGGATTGGCAGGTCTGACCTCGGCTCTGCTTGAAAGTGGTGGGGTTTTTACCGAGATAGCCGCGCAGGGTCTTTACGTCGGCCAGCCGCTGCTGGATACCTGGATGCCAGTGCGTTCACTGGTCGCACTCCTTGAAGATCCAAAACAAACCCAAGCTTTCATCAAGGTTTTGCAGGAAGAATCGAAATGAACTTACCCGCGCCGCTGTGGATCGGGCTGTGCCTAGCATTAATCTTGATTTTCACCTTTTGGGACCGGGATAATCCGCGGCGTGCGCTGCGCTCAATCCCAGCCTTTCGTCAATTGCGGCGCACCATTGAGCTGTCTGTCGAAGACGGTTCACGCCTGCAAATCAGTCTTGGCGGGGGCACTATTCTGGGCCCGGAAGCCGCGGCGGCATTCGCAGGCCTTACACTTTTGCGGCAGGTGGCGGAAATCGCCGCAGATTCGGACCAGCCGCCGCTCGCCACAACAGGCGACGGGGCCATCCTGCTGCTAGCGCAAGACACTCTGCGAACCAGCTATCGCCGGCTAAACATTTCAGATCATTATCAGGGCACCTTCGCTCAGACTACAGGGCTGACCCCATTTTCCTATGCCGGGGGCGCACTGCCGCTGATTCTAGACCACAACATCTCTGCATCCGCTCTGGTCGGCAGCTTCAGTGAAGAGGCCGGGTTGCTCACCGCGGCCACGCAAAGAACAGGTGGTTTCAGTCTTGGCGGAAGCAATAACTTAACAGGCCAGGCGATTTACTTTGCAAGTTCAGACCAGCCTCTGATAGGCGAAGAGCTTTTCGCTACCGGCGCTTATATGGCTGCAGACCCTACGCATCTAGCTTCCGCGCGCGCGCAAGATGTGCTGCGCTGGGTTGTGATTTTGCTGCTTGTGGTTACCTCGCTGCTCCCATTGTTTGCCCTGCAATGAATCTGCGACTCCGCACACCCGTGTCTGCCGCAGTCGCAATTGCACTTGGATTTATCGTGCTCACCAGCCTGGTGCTGCCTGGCCTCGCTGCTTTACGCAATCAAATCTTGAATTGGGCCATGCTGTTGACGGCTATTGCGTTGCTGCTAGGTTTGGAAAATCTCTTTCAAGTCCATCTCCAAAAAGTGCGCACGGGGGACAAAGCGACTTTTAGTTTGATTTTGCTGGTCGCCATGATCGCGACATTCATCGTCACTTTGTGGGAAGGCAGCCAAGGACAGCTCGCCAACTGGATATTCAGCAATATTCAACTCCCGGTCGAGACCAGCCTGATGGCTGTTTTGGCGATCAGCCTTACCCTGGCAGCCGCGCGCATAATGCAGCAACGCAAGGACCGAATGAGCCTAGTATTCCTTGTCACTCTTTTCGTCTTACTGCTTAGCGCTGGACCCTTGTTCGGCATCGAGTTTCCAATGTTTACCAAGACAATTGGGCCTTATGTAAACAATTTCTTATCGGTGGGCGCACTGCGTGGACTGTTGATTGGTGTGTCACTTGGGACGCTGGCCACCGGGTTGCGCATCTTGCTAGGTTCCGACAGGCCTTACGGCAGCTAGCCAGCACAAGATCAGCATGTCTTATCGTTCCGGCCAAGACCCCGAAGAAAGCCTACCCGATTGGCTCAAGGATTTACGCAAACGCCAATCGCAAGAATCATCCCACTCGGATAAAACAAACAAACCTCACGTGCCATCCGAACAACCGAACAAGGAAGAGCCGAGCTGGCTAACAGCGATTCGTCAGCGCTATAGCCACTCGGAAACAAAACCAGAAGCTGCCCGCCCAGACAAGCCTGAGGACGCCCTCAGCGATACGCAGCCGATTCCTCCTAACCGAACTACTAAAGCCCATTCTGAATCCTCAGAACAAGCTGACCCTTCACCCGAACCTTCGGTCAAAGAGCCAGAAATCGGAGAAACAGAATCACCGCAACCGCCTAAGCCAGAAATTCCAGCTTGGCTGGAAGAGCTGGACCAGCCAGAGAGCCCAAAGGGGGAAGAAATCGAACAGATCTCATCACAAATCCCCGCCTTCATGGAGGGCACGACGGAAGAACTGGCTCCTGGGGAACTGCCCAGCTGGCTGCAAGCCATGCGCCCGAGCGGTGTCTTCCCGCAGGAGGACACACGCTCAAGCGAAATGTTGCCTGGCGCCCAGGAAGCTGCAGGTCCGCTGGCCGGCCTCAGCGGTACCCTGCCCGCCGAGCCAAAGGCCATCCAATCCATAAAACCGCCTGTGTATTCCACCCGCCTGGACCTCACCGACAGCCAAAGCCGACATGTAACGGCACTGGAAAAACTGCTCAACGACGAAGCCAAGCCTAGTGATGACAGAAGAACACCAGCTACTTTGCCAGCTCGACTTCTCAACACCCTGATGGGTGTTGCGTTGATCTTGGCAGTATTGTTCCCAGTTCTGAATCAAGGTCAATTGGCGCCGCGGCCGGATCTTGAAGCCCTGCCTGAAAGCAAGGCCATCTTCGATCTCATTGAAGGCTTGCCTTCCGGGGCACCCGTGCTCATTGGTTTCGATCTGCAGCCTGCTTTTTATGGTGAAGCTAAGGCAGTTATTGCGGCAGTCCTTTCTCATCTGTTAGAGAAGCAAGCACAGCTTGTGTTCGTTTCCACTCAACCAACCGGACCAGTGATTGCGGAGAACATCTTGCATGATGAGCTGGCGAATCAGCCTGCTGTGACAGCAAGCGATTACACAAACCTAGGATACCTTTCTGGTGGCATGGCCGCTTTGCGCCACTTCCTCAACGACCCACGCGGGTCGACGGTTTCGCTCACAGCACTGGGTTTAAATCCATGGGCGAATCCTTCGTTGGAATCCATCAACGGTATCTCTGATTTCGCCCTCGTGGTTATCGTTAGCAGCGGCGCCGAGGACGCCCGCCTCTGGATAGAGCAAGGAGCTGCAGAGCTGCCTAGTGGGCTGATTGCTGTCACAAGCGCTCAGGCAGCGCCATTATTACGACCCTATCTGCAAGGAAACCCGCAGACGCTAAAAGGGCTGGTCAGCGGATTGCGGGGTGCGGTTGTCTACGAACAACTACGTTCCCAGGAAAACATCGATAGCCGCGCTCAATGGGACGCGTATAGCTTTGGATTGGGCGCCATTGTGCTGCTGATTTTTCTGGGTGGTCTTTACGAGCGCGTAATCCATCTGCAGCCGGAAAATCGCACCAAGCGATCACCGCATTCACCACCCGAAAAAGAAACAACGGGGAGCCAACGTGCTGATTAGCCCGGAAATACTCACTCAAATCGGGCTGTTCGTAGCAGCAGGTTTGACCCTGATTACCTTTTCATACGCTTTCCGTGACAACCCCGCGTTTCGGGCCGTCCTTTACCTATTTATTGGCGCCGCGGCAGGGTACACAGCGGCCATTGCAATACAAGATGTTGTCTTGCCACAATTGGTTTATCCGCTCTTGGATGAATTCGCCGGAACTCCAACAGTTGACCTGATCGACTTAGCGGTACGGATCGGGCTGAGCATTTTGTTGCTTACAAAACTTTCACCGCGCACTGCTCGTCTGGGTTCGCCGGTAACTGCATTGCTGGTCGGAGTAGGCGCAGCGCTTGCCATTGGTGGAGCAGTGCAAGGAACGCTGATACCTCAAATCGGAGCGGCAGCAGGGATATTCGACGTCGAGCAATTCTATTTATCGATCCAAGTTGGCCGCTACGGTGAGACTATCGAGATCTTGTTTGCCGGGGCGATGGTGCTTCTGGCGACAGTCAGTACGCTGGCTTATTTCCATTTTGGTGCACAAAGCCGCGGCAAACAAGAACCTTTGCGCAACCGTTATATAGAAGGGTTAGCCTGGTTTGGCTCGATATTCATCGCCATCGCGCTGGCTACGTTGTTTGCCGGCATGCTGCAGGCAAGCCTGGGAGCGCTGATCGAACGCATAGCATTTCTACGCGATTTTGCTTTTGCGCTGTTTGGATTGCAATGACCACGCCTGACAAAGTTGAGAGCCTCTCCCTCATTTCGATTGATGTTGGCAGCGTAAACACGCGCGCCCATTTCTTCGACAATGTGGAGGGTCGTTATCGCTTCCTTGCTACGGGAGCGGCACCAAGCACTCTTGGCGCGCCAGTCTTCGACTTAAACCTCGGTGTCCTGGAAGCCCTGGAACAATTGCAGGAATTCACTGGGCGCACGTTCCTAACGGATAGCGGCCTGTTGATTTCGCGTGACAACGGCGAGGGGGCTGGCGCCAATGCCATCAGCGTAACATTTGCGGGAGCCCCGCCTTTGAAGGTGATGACGGTCGGCCTTCTTGACGAAATTTCACTGGACAGCGCGAATATGCTGGTTCGCTCATCCTATTTCAGGGTTGTGGACAGTTTGGGCCTAAATGACCGCCGCCCGCCGGAAGCCATCATCGATGCTATTTGCAATACCCTGCCCGATCTAGTGGTCATGGCGGGCGGCACCAATGAGGGGGCCTCGCGATCCGTAATCCGCCTAGCCAATTACCTTGCCCTTGCCCTCAATCTAATTCCGGAAAAGCAACGTCCTCAAGTTTTGTTCGTAGGCAATGAGAAATTACACGACGAAATCGACAATGTTCTAGGCGCGCTGACGATGCTGCATCTCAGCCCTAACATACGCCCTTACCTGGAGCAGGAAAGTTTTGGGCCGGCCCGGCAGGCGCTAAACGCGATTTATTTCGATCTCCAATCACGCAAAATGAATGGTCTTTTGGAATTACGCGAACTTTCGGAGGGGCAAATTTATCCGGCCGCCTATGCACTGGGACGCGTGGTGCGTTTCCTCAGCACGGTGATCGATACGCCGAAGGGCATGCTTGGCATCGACATCGGAGGGTTGCATACCACGGTGGCCTCTGCATTTGCCGGCGAATTGCAATTGCGCGTATTCCCCGAATTAGGCGTGGGAGCAGGTCTGCCTGGCATGATCGCCGAGACCCACTTACCTCAGATTATGCGTTGGTTACCCTATGATCTCCCCGAAGACTTAGTTCTGGATTACCTATACAACAAGCCACTATTCGCCGGTACGTTGCCCTCCACCCCTGAGGAGATGGCGATCGAACAGGCTGCGGCTCGGCAGGTGATGCGTTTAGCAATCGAGAACAGCCTGTCACTTTTTCCACCCAACGCGATTTACCCAATGCCCGGCGCGCTGCCTTGGTTCGACAGGATCCTGGTGAGCGGGTCGGCAGTGGCACGTGCCCCGCGCATGGAACAAAGCCTTCTGATGATTCTGGACGCCATCCAGCCTGTCGGTATTGCAACTGTGATACTGGACCAAAACAACCTAGTAAATGCAGTCGGCGCTACCGCCGAGATCGATCCCGTCATGGCAGTTCATGTGCTCGAATCCAATTCCTTCATCAATCTGGGGACTGTGATTTCCCCGGTGGGCAATATGCGAGGGCGAGGCAATCCATTGCTGCGCGTTCAGATTGTTCACGAAGGCGAAAAGGAAGACGTCGTGGAGATCCGCGAAGGTACTATCAAAAGCATCCCGTTGCCCCCGGGTCGTGTCGTCGACATCTATGTCGATCCTCTTCAAAATGTGAACATTGGGCTAGGGCGTGGGCGCGGCGGCTGGGTGCGCCGTGTGGCGGGCGGCGTTTTCGGGTTGATCATCGATGCTCGCGGTCGTCCAATCCAAGTGCCTAGCTCGCTAAACCGCCGCCAAGAAACGCTGAATAGTTGGCAACAGGAATTGATTACAGGTTAGCGGATAATGATCACACCGGTCAGCCATGTCCAATCGCAGACCACGCTGCGGCGTAGGCGACTCTTGCCGGTCGAGGGGCTGGTTTTGGTTAATGACGGCGACGCTGTTCAATCCACAGACCATGTGGCGCGTGCCGATTTGGATGTGCGGCATCTCATCCTGGATGCAGCACGCAGCTTGGGAATCTCTGCTGATCAAGCCAATCCGCTTATCCAACGGGCTGTAGGAGAAGAAGTCGAGGAAGGGACGATCCTCGCTGGCCGCCGGGGGATCGGGTCGAGACAGTTACGGGCGCCGGCCAATGGGCGCGTGGTAGCCATCAACGGGGCACAAATTCTGCTACAGACCAGCAGCGAATCGTCAATCCTGCAGGCGCGTGTGCCCGGAGAGATTATCGATATCGAACCTGGTCGAGGTGTCACCATTGAAATCGTTTGCGCCTGGGTGCAAGGGATTTGGGGGAACCATGGGCTCGGAGATGGCGTGCTACAAATCGTGGGTAGCGAGCCAAATCAACATCTGACGGCAGATCTGATCGATATTAGCCAACGCGGCGTGATATTAGTTGCCGGTTACTGCGACGAACGCCAAGTCCTGGAGCTAGCTGCCCAGGTCCCCATCCGCGGTCTGGTACTGGGAAGCCTCACCACGCGACTCTTCCCAGTTGCCCAAAGGCAACCGTATCCAATCATCACGCTTGAAGGATTTGGCCAAGTTCCCATGAATTCGGTCGCGTTTGATTTGTTAGCCAATCACGATGGTGACAAGGCCACATTGAATGCCCAAGCAGTCAACCCTGAGAATGGTGATAGACCAGAAGTGATCATCCCGGTGAAGGAAGCGAATCAATCACGCCCGCCTGAAACTGTGCAGCCATTCCGCGTCGGCCAAACGGTGCGAGTATTGGCCGGTTTAGGCAAAAGTCGGGTCGGCAAAATCACCGGTTTGTTACCCCCGTCGACGGTTTACCCAAGCGGGTTGCGCGCACCCGGCGCACTCGTTGCCTTCCCGGATCAAGGTGAAGGGCGTCATCCACTGGCAAACCTAGAGCTAATAGTGTAGAGTACGCCAACGGCCCATCGATGCTCAACGACAGCGACCTAAACCTTCCTGAGCCAACATCTCCCGGTCCACCGAGGCGACCCGGAAACCGCTTTCCAGTGATGGCTGGTACTTTGGGTGGAATCATTTTGCTCGCAATCCTTGCCATCGCAGTGTACGCCCTGGTAATTCTGCCGAGACAACAGGCTGCTCAACCTGGTCTGTCAGCGGAGCAGCAAACGGGCACGGCTATTGCCCTTGCCGTCCAAGTGACAAATACTCCGAGCAATACACCCAGTGCTACTTCGACGCGTACCCCGACTCCCGGACCCACCAGGACCAGAGTGGCGCCATTGCCCACAAACACATTGGTAACGCCAATTAACGATGCAACTCGGACAGTGAACGCCTTACTCACCCAGGCGGCTTTGGCCCAAACGCAAGCTGCCACACCAACAGGCCCTACCCCGACGGCTGGGACCCCCGCAGCAACTTCCAGCGCTTTGCCTCAAAGCGGTTTTGCCGATGATATCGGCGCCCCTGGATTGCTAGCAGCAGCCGCGATCTTGCTAGCGGTGGTGATTCTGGCGCGCAGGTTGAGAAACGCAGACTAATATTTAGTTTCCGTATCCCCGCAAGTGCGAGTTCATTTTTCATAACTTCAACAAGCCAACCACACGATCCAGAACACTTCTCGCCACTTCGTCCTTCGACATCAGGGGCAGTTGCTCCTGCTTTCCCGATTTGTCGAGCAATAAGACTCGATTCGTATCCACTTCAAAGCCGGCGTCTTGAACCGAGATGTCGTTGGCGACCACTAAATCCAGGTTCTTGGTCACTAATTTTTCTTGAGCATTCTTAAGCAAATCTTTACTTTCAGCTGCAAAACCCACGATCACCCGGGGTTTTGCTTTGTGCTTGTTTAACTCCATAATGATATCGGGATTAGCCGCCAGACGGATTTCAGGAACGCCTGCACTCCTTTTAATTTTTTGAGGGGACTCTTCTTGCGGTCTGAAATCTGCTACTGCGGCTGCCATCAGTAATACATCGGCACCTGTGGCGTGAGATAAAACAGCGTCTCGCATTTCCCTGGCGCTGGTCACGGAGACCAGTTCGCAGCCAACCGGTGTGGTCAAGGCAGTGGGTGCGCTAATCAACAAAACTTCGGCTCCCAAATCAACCGAAGCCTGTGCCAAGGCATAACCCTGTTTACCCGAGGAGCGATTGGTAATGGCGCGGACAGGGTCAATGGCTTCTTGCGTCCCCCCCGCGGTAACTACAACTTTTTTCCCGGCCAGAGAACCGGTTCGACCTAACAGATGTCGGATGTGGCCTAGTAATTCGGCAGGCTCTGTCATGCGCCCCAGCGCGTTCAGGCCAGAAGCAAGATGCCCTCGCTGCGGCCCCACAATGGTGGCGCCGCGTGACTTCAATGTTTCAAGATTTGCTTGAGTAGCAGGATGATCGTACATGCCTGCATCCATGGCGGGCGCTAACAGCAACGGCCCATTGGCAGCAATCACTGCCAGCGTGAGCAGATTGTCTGTAGTTCCGTGAGCCAGTTTGGCCAAAGTGTCGGCCGTAACCGGGGCAATCACAATCAAATCGGCCTCGCGGCCCAGATTCACATGCAGCACATGCCCCTCTGCACCCCAAAGGTCGCTGTCTGTATAAGCCTGCCTTCCACTTACGGATTGAAATGTCAATGGCGCAACAAATCGAGTGGCCGCCGAAGTTAAAACAACGTCGAGGTCAGCCCCCAGTTGCCCAAGCTTTGACGCCAAGTCGACGGCTTTGTAGCAAGCGATGGAACCTGTGACGCCCAACAGGATTCGTCTTGAGCTTAGAGGCAGCACGCATTACCTCCGATCGTCTTTGCCAGGAGGCGACGTGAAGCGGCGCGGACGAAGCGACCGCCCAAGCCAACGAGAAGTACCATCGATGGACGGATATCCTGGCAATCTTTGGGGTTGCCTCGGGCATTCTGCGCCCTCGCAAACACAGACTTAGAAGAATTTGTTTTCAATGCTCATGCCCCACTTGTCTTTTCGACCAATGCATCCGCAAAACGCCCGGCCGCCCACGAATCGAGCTCGAAAAACAAATACGGCTCGATCAGTTCTAACTCCATCAAAAATAATTGGCGTTTCCGTTCGATGCCATCTACACGAGCATAAAGCAGGTCGTTGTCGATCCTGTCAATGACCTGATGGGCTTGGCCAACAAGTTGTTTGGGCGCCTCGATGGCCTGCGCAGTCCCGCCAAAATCGCGTTGGACGCGGAAATCGCCAATCTGAGGACGCTTAATCACGGCATGGCTATATTTCTTGTTGAAGAAGACCAAAGACCATTCCCCGCTTGTTTGAATCTCCTCAGCAAAATCCTGGACGATTACACCGCCCGTATTAAGCAACTCCTCAAAACCACGCTGCCCCTCTCTTGCCTGCTCAAAGGAGAATACTTCGGTGCCGTTCGCCGCGGCCGAAATCATGGGCTTAACCACAGCCTGTTGCCAGCCTTGCTGGCGCATCAGGTCACTGAGGTTAGTACTCGTGCCGCGAGATAGCCAAACGGAATCCAGCACAGGAACTCCTTGCCCCTGCAGGTCGCGGAGGTAATTTTTATCCATATTCCAGCGCAACACCTGATAAGGATTCCAAAGGGCAGTCTTTTCATTTTCCAGTTTGTCTAGCCAAGCTCGAAACTCATCAGGCTTGAGATGGTAGTCCCAGCAAGAACGGAGCACTACCGCTAAATAATCCGACCATCCTACCGATGGATCGGTCCACAGTACCGCCTCCACAGCGATACCGCGCTGCGCCAGCGCGTCGGCGGCCAGCCTGTCGTCATCCGTCAAACCGGGGAATCCGTCATAGGTGGCAAAAGCGATCTTCTGCATGCTATTGATTCAACCCCCAGATAATGCGCAAGCCATCTAGGGTTAGCCAGGGCGCCAAGATCTCGATCACCTTGGTTTCGCGGGCAACGATCTCAGCCAGCCCTCCAGTGCCAATGACTTTCATATCGGGACCTAGTTCCCCACGAAACCGAGCCACCAAGCCTTCCACTAAGCCCACATAGCCGAACAGCAGGCCGGATTGCAAGGCATGAGTGGTATTGCGCCCAATGACACCAGGCGGCCGCTGCAAATCCACCCGCATCAGCTTGGCGCCGGCGGAGAACAGTGCCTCGGCGGCGATGCCGATGCCAGGAGCAATTGCGCCGCCAAGGTAATCCCCTTCGGCCGTGATGGCATCGAAAGTAGTACCGGTGCCAAAGTCGACTACGCAGGCAGGGCCACCATAGAGATGCTGTACGGCGGCTGCATCCACAATGCGGTCGGCCCCCACGGCTTTTGGGTCTTCATATAGCACGCGGACACCTGTCTTCACCCCGGCGTCCACGATGAGTGGATCCTTCTGCAGGTAATTGCGACAAGCTTCAACGACCTTCCCCGTCAGCGGAGGAACGACCGAAGCCATGCAAATACCAACGAGGGAACCGACGGGAACGCCGGCATGTGCAAACATGGCGCTAAATTGCAGCCCATATTCGTCTGGCATGCTTTCGTGTTCGGTGGCGATGCGCCAGCGAGGCCCCAGGGTGTCACCCTGGTAAAGGCCCAGAGTGATATTTGTGTTACCGACATCGATTGCTAATAGCATGCTACTCCGTTTGATTAGTGACCGGTAAACGTTAGTGATTACTTGTTATTCGTCGCGTGCAACACAATATTGTCAATGAGACGCGTGTTACCAATAAACACAGCCATGGACAGTAAGGCGCCGTTGGCAATGCGATCAAGTTCTCGCAATGTTTCTCGATCCGCGCAGGAAACATATTGGAGTTTTGCCAGAGGTTCCGCTTCAATCACCTGGTGCATTATCGTGCGCAGGGTCTCACCGCTACGCTCACCTGCCGAGTATGCCGTCTGCGCAGCCGACAGGGCGCGATATAAAACTGTGGCTGCCTTACGCTCCATTGGATTCAAATAACTATTGCGACTAGACATAGCGAGTCCATCTGATTCACGAATTGTCGGGCCTACGACAATCTCGATGGGAAAATTCAAATCGCGAGTCATTTGCTTGATGACCGCGACCTGTTGTGCATCTTTTTGCCCAAAATACGCCTTTTCCGGTCGAACAGCGTTGAATAGCTTTGCCACAACGGTAGCCACACCGCGAAAGTGTCCAAGGCGCACAGCCCCTTCGAGCGGTTCACTCATACCTTCAACCGTTACCCAGGTGTTGAAACCTTCCGGATACACGATTTCCGGGGTGGGCAGCCAAACCAGATTCACGCCGGCATCTTTAAGTTTTTTCAGATCGCCAGGAATATCACGAGGGTAGGCGCTCAAGTCTTCCTTGGGGCCAAATTGAGTCGGATTGACAAATATACTGACCACGATGGTGGCACAATCTTTCTTTGCGAGTTCGACCAGGGAGATATGGCCGGCGTGCAAGTAGCCCATGGTGGGCACGAAGCCTACCGGGGGTTCTAGTTGAGCGCGTGACCTGCGCAGTTCTTCAATGGTTACTACCTGTTTCATTCGCCTTCTCGATTGCGAGAGGATTGCCTGGCTCCGCTCGCAATGACGGAGTGAACTGGACTCAACGCATTCACCAATTTCCACATGACTTCGTTTGCCGGAGTTGGGATTCCAATTTCACGCCCGGCTTCGACCACGGCACCGTTGATGGCATCGATTTCTGTCAGGGAGCCACGACCCACATCTTGCAACATGGATGAACGATTATCTGCAGTTCGTTCAATCACATTTTCAACGGCTTTCACAGCGTCATCAAACGGTAAAGGGATATTCTTTCCCGACGCAACAGATACAACTTCATTGGCCAATTCTGCGCTCAGTTCACGGGCCGGAGGGCGCTTTAACAATTCTCCATTGGCGACCTCCAGCAGAGCTGTCAAGGGATTAATGGCAGCGTTCACGACCAGTTTGCCCCAGGCCAATGAGTCGACAGATTCCACAACTTCGACTTGAAACCCTGCGGCTGATAACCAATCGACAATTGGAGTGATGCGCGCCTGTTTCGCAACGGTAATTTTTCCTTCGCCCCCGGCGCGGACCTGCCCAGGTCCCAATAATGTTGCCCCACCGGTGGTAATGCCAAAGGCAACGCGCTCTGTGCCCAGCTTCTCCACGAGTTTTTCACGATTGCCCAGACCATTCTGGAGGGTGAGGGCGACTCCATCCACAGCGAGGCACTTGAAAAGTTGGTCGGCGGCGCGAGCAGTCTGCCAAGATTTCACCAAAACCAACACGTGTCGAACACCGGAGAAATCGTTTGGGTCAGCGCTGACCTTCACCGGATAGCTGCGCAGTGACCCGTCCTCGTTTGCCAGCGTGACCCCAAGATTGGCAAGCGCGGCCAGGCCTTCGGGCCAGGTGCCAAGCATTCGCACGCGATTGCCTGCTGCGGCGAGACGCGCGGCAAAGAGACAAGCCAAAGCGCCGGTGCCTAAAATCAGGATGGGTTCGTTATACTTGCCCACCATCCAGTTCCTTGAGCAGAGCCTGCCATTGCTCTTCTTTCATCTCCACCGAATGTTCCTCAGCTGGGAAGTGATGTTTCTCCACGTCTTCTTTGAAAGAAGTAAAGGCTTCAGCCATTATTGAATGCAAGCTTGCATATTGTTTGACGAATTTAGGGGTAAAGCGATCAAAGAAGCCGAGGAGATCATGGGTGACGAGTACTTGTCCATCGCAGCCCAGGCCGGCCCCGATTCCGATGGTAGGGATGTTGAGCTTCTGAGATATCCACTGCGCCAATCGAGCCGGCACCGATTCGAGCACCAGGCTAAAAACCCCCGCTTCTTCCAAGGCAAATGCGTCATCAATCAGTTGTTTGGCTGCCGAACTGGTCCGCGCCTGCGGGCGGAAGCCGCCAAAGATATTCACGCTTTGCGGGGTGAGGCCCAAGTGTCCCATGACCGGGATGCCGGCGGCCACAATCTGGCGCACGGCTTCGGCCCGGTGGTGGCCGCCTTCCAGTTTTACGGCATCCATGCCAGCCTCCTGAAGAAAGCGGCCGGCGTTCGCCACGGCTTGCTGAACCGAAACTTGGTAGGACATGAAGGGCATATCGCCGATGAGCATGGCCTGGCTTGCTCCACGAAAAACCGCCCGAGAATGATGGAGCATATCCTCCATGGTTACGGGAAGAGTATTTGGATAACCGAGTACGACCATGCCGAGCGAGTCGCCGACCAAGATGGCGTCGATGCCGGCGCGATCGACCGCCAGGGCTGTCGGATAGTCATAGGCGGTAAGCATAGTAATTGGCTGACCATTCTTTTTCTTATCGCGGAAATCACGGACGGTAAATTTGGCGCGCTTGACTTCCCCTGGCCTGACCTTGGCATTAAGAGCTTGAGTGGACAACGGCACCTCCGTAGCTGTTCCTCTTTCAGCGGTCTGCATTCAGCTTAAAACAAAACCGCCTCTGCTTGAGAGACGGACGAGCCACGCAATTAGCGTGGGTGAACCTCGATGTTGTCCGCCGTCTCGGCCTGTTAGGGTCCAAGCAGCAAAGCGAATTATGCTTTATTTCCGTGAAATCGGCAAGGGGTTGTCAGGAAGTTGTTGGGGAATCACGAGGGGGTGTCGCGAACAACTTGACAAGGCTCTTGTCAAGCAAAGTATTTAAAACAAATTCTAGACCTGGTAACCCATGTCTGTCAAATACGAGCCAAATGCCTCATTGGCTAGCTTAAGTTGATCGGCAGCCAAAACCTGGCGAAACCGCTCGGCTTCGCCGACCTGGAAGTGCTGGCCTTTGTAACCTGCCACTCCACGTTCGCTTCGCACTCGCTCCGCTCCGGACGGCGGCTCCGCGCCCGCCTTTTCGGACCGATAGAACTCGATGGCTTCTTTGGCGGCCTTGGACGCAGGGTCGGCTTTGAGAAAGCGGGCAAGCCGATCGGCTTCGGCATCGTAGTTGGCCAACAAATCTTCGTAACGCAGCGAGTGGATATCCTCAACCTTCATCCACTGCTTCCAAATGAGCAGATAGATCTTGATGAAATCAATAGCCTGATCCATCGTTTCCAGGCGAGCGAATGCATTTTTGCGACCCGCTGAGCGGGAACGCTGACCATATTCGAAGGCAGAGAGGAGAGCGGCGCGAGGATCGCGATAAATGTAAGTTACGCGCATACGGTTGGTGCGGATCAGGCGCAACGCCATTGGGGAAGGGCCCGCGTGTGTCTTGATGGCGAATGTATTACCAAGCATGGATGGCACGAGCACCGGCGCGAGGCGCCGCGGGCGCAAGGTACGGATGTTGCAATTCACTTCGGTAAGGAAGGGACGGAGCAGGAAACGGCGGCGGATAGCCCGGGCGTCCTGGCCGCCGGCTGCGAGGACAAGATCGTGCACGAGGTTGTAGTGCCAACCGGAACCGGCACGCGGCATGCCCGCGGCGAGGATGATCATGGATGCAGACCTGCATTAGGAAACACTGAACTTAGCCCAATACGGATTGCCACGTCACCTCGCTGGCGCTCGGTTTCCCTCGGCGCCGCAAGCTGCTCGCTCGGGACAGGCTCTCGCAACTGCGGAAGGCACATTCGCTTCGCTCAGTGTAAACTCCGCCTTCCTTGGGTTGTAATGCCAGCCGGAACCCACGCGGGGCATGCCCGCGGCAAGTATGATCACGGATGAACTCCGGGAGACTTGGAAGAAATTCGAGGCAATGCCATATAATTAGGAATGTTGATGGTTCAAGGTTTAAGTCCAGCATCAAACCTTCAACTAATCAACGGCAAGACGGAATGGCATGTTACCATAGGAAAATGGAGCAACCATGAGCAGATTATTTGGCTTCTTGTTCGGCTTAGCCAGCGGGGCACTGGTAGGGGCTACGGTGGCTATTTTGCTGGCGCCCGAATCGGGGCAAGACCTGCGCGGCGAATTGCGCAGCCGCATGCAACGCTTCAGCGATGAGCTCAAGGAAGCCGCAGCCCAACGGCGCGCGGAACTAGAAGCGCAGTTGGAGGCCATGCGGAATCCGCATGGAGAGATACCGCTGGAACAGAGATGAGGGATTGAAGATGGGGGATTGGTTATTAGTTATTGGTTATTGACGATCCATAGTTCATTCTGGTAATTGGAGATGCAAAAAAAGAGCCGCTCGTTTGAGCGGCTCTTTGGTCAACAGATCGGACTACGGAACGAAGGAGAAGCGATAAGCAGCCGACTGGCGGGTGAAGCGAGTGGCGCCCATTACAACCAGTGTAACGTCATCGACGTCGCCACCCAGTTCGAGAGGGATGTCGAATACATTGCTTTCAGGAACGTCAATGATTTGCACTGTAGTCTCGTTTCCGCGAGAAATCAGAGCAAGGCGGAAACGTTGGGGTAATACGTTTTGCACGCGGGCAAAACCTTGGGCTTCCCAACCCCCCTCGCTCGCTTCGAAATCCTCGAAGTAGCTAATCTCCGGGATGGCGATATCGTCCACCAGCAGGCCTTCGCCATTCACAGCTGCATCGGTAACGTACTCGAAGCGCAGCAAAACCTGTTGTCCTGCATACTCGGAAAGATCAACTGACTCCTGGATCCACTCTGCCTGAGACACAACTTCGCCACCACCCGAAACCCCGGTGTAACCCCAGCCATAACTGTTACCGGTGGGATCGGTGTCGGTGCCACTAGGCGTGGTGATGAAATCCCAATCATCGCCGTTGTTCGTCGAAGCTAAAAGGTACACATAATCCCAATCGGTTTCGATGTCATACCAGGTGTAATAGCTGATGGTGATCGGGCCAGTAACGCTGGTGAAATCGAAGGCATGGGTCAGAGTCATGTCGGACTCATCCCCTTTGTTCGACCAGAAGGCATAATCCCCCGAATAGGGGGAGGCAGGGAGCAAGCCGGTGCGCGTAGATCCTTCGAAACGCAAAGTAGGCGAACCAGAGCAGGCAATATTGATGTAATCGAAGCCATACTGGCTAACGTTGCGCGTGCTGGCTCCGCTGCAGTCGGTGACCACTTCGGTGGCAGAAGCTGTGGCGGGGAGCATGTCGGGGTAATTACGGTAGGCATAGCGGCCATCGGCAACTGAATCGTCAGCAAGATAGTTGGTGGCGCCCCAATCCAATACGACATCGTCGGCAGTGACGGGGGCACCAGTTAGCGGATCGCTGATCGCGAGCTGCGCCAGAACGTTGTCCACGCTCTCCAGGCCATTGGCGGCATCAGCGACAAGCGCTTGCGTAGCTTCTTCGCCAAAGCGTTCCAAGAAATAGGTGACGAAGATAAAGCCGGCGCCATAATGTGGCGTGGTCGCGTTCTGATCATTGGGCCAGTCGTTGAGCTGCAAATCGGGTTGGCTGATGTATTCATAGATGAAGCCACCATGGTAATAACCGTTCAACAGGGTGGCCAGTTCGGACATACCTTCATTGATCCAGCTGGTTTCGTTGCGATCGCGATACCAATGGATCATATGTTGGAATTCGTGAGCCAGAACACCGTAGGTGTATTCGTCCCATAAGGGGCTGTTATCCGCGTTGATCACGAACATTTCGGCGGCATTGGAGTACTCGGTGGCATCGGGATGAATTTCATCGGAAGAGGAGAAATATCCAGCGGTAGAAAGCCCGAGGCCGGGGGTGTAGAGGATATAGATATGAGGGTCGTTATCAACGCCTGGATTCCATTCGGATCCGAAGAATTCCCGATCGGTCGGCACGATTTCGTCTTCAAACGTGCGAGCCAAGTCAACCAGGTCATTTTGTTCATAGTCCACACTGTCTTCGACCCAGAAGTAGACGATGTCACCGACGTAGCGCAATGTCGCATTGTACGAGGAAGTCACATTTGTATCTGTGTCGGTCACATAGAAAGAGCGGCGATCACCAACCTGAAACGTCTTTGAGGGAGCGGGTATTGTTTCGGGGACATTTTCGATGTGCTGTAAACGATCCGCCAGCTCAAGGGGGTCATTCTCGGGGACAATAGTGTCTTGCAGTAAAAGGAGTGTTTCGTCAGATGGCGGCTCGCCGGTATCGAGAGGAACCGGGGTGCCTTGATCAGACACTGATGTAGGAGCACCGTCCGAACCGAAACTATTCGATTCTTCAGTTAGCAGGGTGCGGATTTCTCCGAGCGTATTGCAGGCAATGCTGCTAAGAAAAAGAATTAATACGAAAACCGCAAGTTTATGGTTTTTCATATTTTGCCCTTTAGACGAAACTCCTTTACCTGAAGTGGATACAAGCCCGCCAGAACGCCCAATATAACCCACATTATGGGAATAGTGAATGAATCCTGAGTGAGATTGCGCAGGCCGATGCCCAGCCAGGCAAAGAACCCGGCCATGGCAACAAACCTGAGAAATTTACTTTTCGAGATCGCCATGCGGCGAACGACAGCCAAGAAAGAAACGAAAAAGACCACAAACAACCAGAACCCCGGCAACCCGGTTTCCGCCAACAAGCGCGAATAAAGACTCTTGGTATTCGGGATTTGATTCGAGTCGGGACTTAGTTGGCGAGCTATTTCAGGCAGAGAGAATGACCACTCTGGGTATTCATTAAACAAATACAGGGCCGAAGCCCCTAAACCGACGCCGGTGAAAGGAGTCTCTTCATAAACCTTGTATCCCGCAACCACGTAGGCCAGTCGTTGACCTGCGCTGATATCTATCAAATAGTCAACCAGGTTTTCCTTGTCTCCTACTTCCCAAATCCTGGAAAAATACTCGTAGCGGGAAAGAAAGGAAGCAGCAGAAATCAAACCCACCACAAGAAAGGCAGTCAAACCGAGGCGGACAGCAAGAGGAGAAAAGCTTATTTGTTTTTGCGCCAATCCGCGAAATGGGAGGGAAAACCACATCCAGATTCGAGCTATAAAGCCGCGACCGAACAGCAAAAGGGTGAGTACCATGCACAGCAAGGCAATCAGTAAGCCGCCACGGGAGTAAGTGAAAAACAGAATCGCAATGGAGAGCAAGAAAAGAAGCGGTTCGAACCAGTGGTAACGCAGCAGCGGACGACGCCCGAGGATGGCCGCAAAAAGCCAGGGCAAATAAAAGATCACGATTTGATCCGCCAACCAGGCGGGTTCATAAGCGAAGCCGCTGATGCGGCGAGGCAATAAGGGTCTGGAGGAAAAGGAGAGCTGGAGTTGATTGACGAGACCACGCGGAATGAACGAGGTGTTGAGCGCAATCGCCTGGACCAAACTCCAGAGGATGGTCAGGATCAACCCGGCATAAATCCATTTCAGGGAATAGCGCAAATCACCTTCCGAGCGATTCATCCAAAAGGCGGCCATGAAGAAAAGGATGCCGATCAACAAAGAAAACCATCCGCGCAGAACACGTTCGTCGTAAGTAGTTCCGCGAAGAGGCGGCGGGGCAAGCGCCAAGCCGATGACAGACGCGATGGCGACAAATAGCAAAAAGGCGAGGAGCAAACGGATATTGGCTGGCAAGGGGAATCGGCCAACCCGAATAAAGCGGAAAACCAACAGGATCACCAAGAACGCCAGCGGATAAATAGCCATGGGCTGGACAAGGGTTCGTCCCATAAAATCAGGAACGTAGCGAAAAGTCGTGACAGGAATGGTGAGCAAAACCAAACCCCACACCACACGAGTGGCTCGCTCCAGCCGAGAGGACGCAGGCTTTCTTCTCATATCTTTTTACCGAGGGCGCAGGACAATCCAAAACGGCAACAACAGGGCCCCGAGGATTGAGCCGACCAACAGATAAGTTCCCTGACCGACACTGCGCTCTACCGGCAAATCTGCAGCCTGGCTCACATAGAGTTCCACAAATGGAGAAACGCCCCTGGTTTGTCCTGCCAAGCCGGTAATGCGCTGCGCGATCTGTTGGAGTTCTCCCTGACTTGCACCAGAAGACAAAGCGGCTTCCAGTTCCTGGCGCGCCATCTGTAATTCAGGTGAAGCTTCGACGGCCGATCGGGCCGCCTGTACAAAGGCATGCGCCCAAGCAGAAGCAAGTGACTGCGCAGTGGCCCGATCGGAGTCATCGGCGTAGAAGTGCCAGCCACCATCGGAGGGCTGGCTGAGCCGCAAGACTGATGCCCGCAATTCAACGACTGATAGACCGTCAGATGCCGATGCGACGGTCTGCATCACCCCATCCGACCAGGCAAGTTCCACCAACCGTTCGGTCTCACGCTGCAGAAACTGGAAGAGTTGACGATCAGGGAAATAAGTCCAGGATTCCTCGAGGTTGTGATCAACAACCACAGTGGCGCGGGCGCGGAAATCGGGTGGAGCTACGGCAAAAACCAGCCACGCCAATGCTGCACCCATCAACGCCCCGAGCAACCAGAGACGCCAGGATTCCAGAATCTCAGCGATGGGATCCTCGGAGGGAGAAGGTCTGGCAGGTCTAGGTGAAAGCTTTGCCATGGTTATTCTTTTATGAGGCCTTCAGCATGCGCCACCGACGGGCATGAATGAGGGGGGCAACAACCCTGCGCAGCCAATATTTCGCCACAATGATCGAAAGCCAAGACCCACCCTCGCGCCAGTGTACTCTGAGCATTTCATCCCAAGCAAGCTGGTCGTTCTTCAAAGTCTTTGAATCTTGATGAAGGCGGAATTGCGCCCAAGGGCGCGGCAGATAGTGGAGCTTACTAATCTTTGCCAGGCGCACCCAAAGATCATAATCCATGGCAAAAGTAAAACTGGGGTCCAGCGGTGCGACGCGCAGCCAGAGGTCCCGCCGCCAGAAGGCTGCTTGCTGCGGGATGTGAACGTAGCCGCGTCGCAGAGCGGCATAGTCGGTTTGGGCAGCGGGAAAGCGACCAACGACGCGGCCGCGGGAATCTATGTAACTGGCGTCTCCGTAAACCATGCCCACATCGGGATGATTTTCCAAAAAATCGACGGCCTCACCAACAGCTCCGTGATTGAGGTGATCATCGGCGTTTAACCACGCAAGGTATTTCCCTGTAGCCTGAGCAAAGCCTTTATTTATGGCATCTGTCTGGCCGCGGTCGCGCTCCGAAACCCAGTAAGCGAGCTTGTCAGCATTCCGCTTTATCAGATCTATGCTGCCATCCGTGGAACCGCCGTCAATAACAAGGTACTCGACATTAGGATAATCCTGGTCAAGCACCGACTTCATTGCCGCTTCCAAGTAAGGGGCTTGATTGAAAGAAGGGGTTACGATAGAAACGCCAGGGCTTTCAGCCAAATGATTACTTGCCATTAATCCCATTCCGAATCGCCATAGTAAAGGCCAGCCACATCCCCGGTCAGGGAACGGATGCGCGCGATTTCATGCTTTGTCAGGCGCTGCTTCCAGTTCTCCAAATTGGCGAGGCTATCCAGTTGGGTGGCGTAAATAGAATCAAGTGAAATTTCCCGCGGGTTATTCGAGCCGGTGGCGCGTAAGATTGCGGCTTTGACACTGCCGGTGAAAGGCAGTTCTAGCTGGGAATAAAGTTTCTCGAAACCCATAACGGGCTGCAAAGACAAATCTTCATGGCGGACCACGCGGAAGTTCGAATACCGTTCCTGAGACCTGCGGGTTGCATAACAGATCAACCGCCAAAGCAACGAGCCTTGCCCAACGACATCGCCTGAATTCTCGACGGCCTGCTCCATCTCATCGCGAAAAGGTTCCAGCCAATCGCGCATGAGCAGCGGTTGAGCCAGCAATTCTTTGAAATCGAAAAGCCAGCCGAGGCGTTTAAGGCTGCTCACGAAAGCCGCGGGGTGGCGAAGGACGATGACCACCTCACAGTGCAGCCTTTCAGCAAACCAGGCGGTGGAAAAAATAGCAAAGGGATCTTTAAGCAAGACGCGACTGCGGCGCCAGCGACCGAGCAAAAACGCAACCAGATCGCGAAGCATGCGCGCCACGTCTTTGATGGAACGCAGGGATTTTATTTCCTTCCAGAATTGATATTCGAGATTGAGCGTCTTCCTAAAGGCGGAAAGGTACGTTGGCTCATTGTCTTTGCACACATAGGTATACCAATGTTCCACATTGGCAGCAAACACGCCAGGGCGGTGCCAAACGTTGAGGGGCTCACTTACATAAGCAACGCCGCTGCCGATCGCCAACATACGTCCCACCCAGGTAGTTCCAGAGCGATGCAAGCCGGTAATAAGGATAGGTTTGTGGCGGGAATTTTTTCGGGAGCGGATAAAAGGGAATAACCAACTTACCAAGGCGTAGAGCATGCGATGCCAGTGCTCTAGAGCAAAACCAGGGTTCCTAGTCAACGCAGAAATGTACGCCTTGAGGGCCAAGCCAGGCTCACCGCCATCAAGGAGGTAACGGGCGTTGAGTCGATGGGCTCCTGCGTATACGCGGCGCGAATGCCCGCGCACGATATCTCCCAATACCGGTTGGGTCTTGGCCCACTCCAGGATGCGGAAGGCCTCTTCGCCGAAGCGGGCGGCTTGAGCCACGTTCTTGGCCGACGGATGATGGCGGGCTGCAGCCCACACCGTGGGGACATACCTGATGGGCGCCTGCATTCGCAAGCGCAACCAGAGATGATGGTCGAGTAAATAGTGGAAGGACGCATCCAACGGGCCAGCCCGCCGCAAAAACTCGCGTCGCATGAAGACCGTGGGCTGGCCGATGATGCGAAAAGTCAGCAAGTCGAGGAGATCATATTGGCGATAGCTGATGGTATTGA
Organism: Anaerolineales bacterium; assembly: GCA_035291465.1. GTDB lineage: Bacteria > Chloroflexota > Anaerolineae > Anaerolineales > UBA11579 > JAMCZK01. The sequence goes on along the minus strand of DATDRZ010000055.1, from coordinate 54,669 downwards.
AAAGCTCACCGGTACGGTCGATGGAATCTAGTTTGCTGTAAACCATGCCGAGTTCGGGATTCTTGAGTAGCACATCGACGGCCTGACCGATGGCGCCAGGGCGATAGATATCATCGGAGTTGAGCCAGGCGATGAATTCTCCCTTGGCGCGAGCCAGGCCTTTATTTAGCGCATCGGCCTGGCCTTTGTCAGGTTCAGAGACCCACCAGGTGATGCGATCAGCATATTTGCGAAGGATTTCCACGCTGCCATCTGTCGAACCGCCATCAACGACGAGGTATTCAGTGTTTGGATAATCCTGCTCCAGCACAGAGCGGATGGTTTCCTGCAGGAAAGCTGCTTGGTTGAAAGAAGGGGTGATGATGGAGACGAGGGGAAGTGATCGGTTGGCAGGCATGAAGAGGATTGGTGATTAGTTGTTAGCTATTGGCTTGCGGAGGTCGTAGATGATAAAACCGTCCCCCCTTGAGTAAACGGGGTAATGGGCTTCTAAGTAATCTGCCAGTTGAGGTTGCTGATTCAGTTGATTGAAGGAAGTGACCAAGAAATAGTCCATGCCAGCAGTACGTTCTGTAAAAAACGTCTCAAAATCTTCGATTTTCCTGCCGCGCAAACCCTGCACATAAAGATCCGCGGTTGCAGGCCAAGAGTCGACTTGACGCCATCCATAGTAAGTAAGCATATTCCCGTAAGCCTGCACCAGCCCGATGGTTTTACCCTCGACCGGGATCGCGGCGCCTATGCGCTGCCAAAACAAGGGCTCGTTTCGGTAACTGACGCCCAACATATCGGAGCGCGTGGTCCACGCCGTAAAAAACAAAGCGGCCAGAAGGACCAGTACAAATAACCCCTGCGTAAAACGTGTTTGCAAACTGATTTTCCTTGCAATCAGTTGAAGAACAGGAGCAATTGAGAGAGCCACAAGAGGCACTAGAAAAAGGTGGTAATAGTTATGGGAGGTTGTTTTTATGGCAATTGTGATACCGTATAACGCATATCCGGCCCAAGCGCCAATTAACAACCAGCGGGCGCGGAATTTTGCAATAAAGACCCCGCAAAAGGCAGTGATCAAGGCAGCCAAACCGCCCAATAAGCCAGTAAGGATGTTTGCCCAACGAACGTAGAACCCCGGCTCCAGGGCAAGGGGGAGCAACGCCACTATCCGCTTCTGGAAAACATTCGCCGACGATGGCCCGATCATCAGCAGGTAATAGACAACTGCTGGCAACACGGTGATCGCGGCCATAGCCCAGACTTTCCTGTCCCGCAGTGCCGCCCGGTATCCCAAAGTATAGAGGACAACAGCCAAAAGAATTCCTGAGGCAAAATAAGCGGCTAGGGCCTTAGCTAGGATGGCAAAGCCAATGGTCGCAGCGGTCCAAACAGACCAGTACCACGTTCGGGTTTCCGACCAGCGGTAAGTCGCATACATGCCAAGGACGAGCAGGGCGACCATGGGTGGATCGGGTTGAAAGGAGCGGCTAGCCACGACACCAAAAGGAAGAAACAAATAGTAAGACACCGCGAGTAAACCGGCACCCGGTGATGTGAACCGGCGAGCCAAAGCAAACAAAGGGATTGCCGCTAAGACCCAAACCAGCGACGTGATGATACGAGAAATCCACAAGTATTCGCCGCCAGCCAGCAAGTAGCCGAAGGCAACCACGCTTTCTAAAATCGGTGGCTCCAGGTCGTCACCCTCGTCGCGCATCAATAGGGCTTGTCGCTGGATAAAAGGATCAGGAGAAGGAGAAAGCTGATAGAAAATGCTACGGGCAATTCTCGCGCCACGGATTTGACGCGTAGGGTGAAAATCAAGTGGCGGATCGGTAAGATCCACCATGCGTAAACCGAAACCTAGGAGGACGAGAATAGCCAGGATGATATCGGCCAAACGTAAAGTAACGCGATTAAGTAACAAATTCAAACCCAAGGCATTATTGGCCTTAATTGATTTCTTTTGGAGGGGCATTCAGGGTGTTGAACAGTGAATTATATTCAATCTTGAGAATACTTGTAAGTTGACCGGCAATGAATGGCGAAAGGATTAAATTATTCATTATCAATTTTCGCGATCGGCCACTGTGCGAATGCGTAGTTAGTAATCGATTACCGGCTATTGACGAAGGTCGTAAATGATGAAGCCCGCTCCTTCGGAATAAACCGGGAAATGAGTCTTGAGGTATTCTGCCAGCAAAGGCTGCTGTTCCAATTGATTGAAGGATGTTACAAGAAAATAGTCTTTGCCAGCGGTATGATCCAGGAAAAAAGATTCGAATTCTGCAGGTTGATTGCCGCGCAAACCAGCAAGATTAAGTTCGCCAGTGATAGGCCATAAATCGACTCGCCGCCACCCATAATAGGACAGCAGATGACCATATGCCTGCACAAGACCAATCGTTTTTCCATCCGTGGGTACTGCAGAACCTATCCGCTCCCAGAAGGGTGGTTCGTCCTTGTAACTTACTCCCAATAAGGTGGAGCGCGAGGTCCAAGCGGTAAGGAACAGGGATGCCAGGAGTACGCAGACAAAAGATATCCGCCAAAAGCGTGACTGGCGAACTATCTTGCGAACGATCAATTGAAAAATGGGAGCGACTGAAAGAGCCGCGAGGGGAACGAGAAAGAGATGGTAATAGTCATGGGTTGTGGTCTGATGGGGAAGAGTAATGCCATACAAGGCATATCCGGCCCAGGCGCCAACCAACAGCCAGCGGGCACGGACACGGGAAAGTAGGATGCCACTCAATGCGGCCACGACCGGCAAATCCCCCAGCAAGTCGGTGAGCATGTCCGCCCAACGCACATAGAAACTCGGCTCATATGCGAGGGGAAGTAAAGCTACAATCCAATTCTGGAGGTAGTCCCCCGAAGTGGCACCAATATTTACTAGGTAATAAAGAGCCGCGGGCAACATCGAGACGGCTGCCATAGCCCAGACCTGCTTATTGCGAAATACGGCGCGCAATCCCAGGGTATACAAAACAACTGATGCCATAATGCCAAAAACAAAATAAGCGGCGAAAGCCTTGACGAGGATGGCCAAACCCATGCTCGCCGCAGTAAGCAACGTCCACTTCCAACTGATGGTCTCCGACCAGCGATAAGCAGCGAACATGCCCAGGACAAGGAGGGTAACCATCAGGGGATCCGGTTGAAAGGAACGACTCGCGAAAACAGAAAAGGGGAGTAATAAGTAATAGCCAGCGGCAAGGAGAGCAGCTGCCGAGCCAGCGATCCTCCGGGCCAGGGCGAACAATGGGATTGCGGCCAGAACCCAGAATAGGGAAGTAACAATACGGGAAACCCACAGATGTTCGCCGCCTGAAAGCAAGTAGGCAAAAGCAACAATACTCTCGATAATCGGAGGCTCAAGGTCTGAGACAGTACGTCCGGTTGAGACAGCCAGGTGTTGAACGTATGGATCGGGTGATGGGGCAATCTGGTAATAAATGCTGCGGGCCACCAGCGCCCCGCGGAATTGGCGCGTTGGATGAAAGTCGAGAGGCGGATCAGTTAGATCGATCATGCGCAGGCCAAAACCGAACAAAAGCAAAATAGCCAGAGTGATTTCTGCCCATCGCGTCCATAAGCGAGTGGCCAACGGTCTCTTTGCAGGAACGTCCCTAGATTTTCTTGAGGATTTCTTCTTGGGAGCCATTCAGGAAATTAGAATAGCGAATTATATTCAACCTTGGGGAAGACTGTGAGTTGTCCATCTACGGTTGCATCTAGAATCCGGCGACCGTCTTCTTGGAACGCTTTGCGAGCCATGCGATAGGCTTGCTCGGAGACTTCCAAATCGGGCAGCTGCCAGCGGAATCCCCGTCCGAAATAGCCAGGGTCAAAGTGATCAACATCCTCGCCCAGGGAAACGATGGTGGTATTGGGTTGGCCGCGTGAGGCAAAAGTGTGATCCACCCCTACCAAAATCACAGGATCGAAGCCCATGTGAAAGGCCAATTGCAGAGCGACATAGGTGACGGTAGCGCCTTCCCAGAGGCGACCGCGGGCATCGCGAGCAAAGGCCGGACGTTCGTAAGTTGAATTTAGAAAAATCGTGTGGTCGTCAGGTTTGATAAAACGGCGAGACCGCCAGGAAAGGAATTTGGGCATTTGAAGAGCCGCGATCTCATGGGCGGATTGCTCAATTACCAGATCGTTCACGCAAACAAAATAGTCGGTCGAAAACCCCCAAGCGGGGAAAGCCAGGAAAACGCGATTCATTCCAAACGTGATTTCATTTTTCAATTTTCCAACATCTGTGCGCGCGAGACTAGGTCCATTTCCTAGAATGAAAGCCCGCCGTCCCCGCTGACTGTCTTTAAGGTGATCCAAACGTTGGATGCTGGCACGCCGCCAAGAGTGTAAGGTTGCCAGCGGCCAGGCGGCCGTATGCTTAAGCAGTATCCAGCCGGCGCGTCCGGCACGCCAGAGCGGTTCCGGCGCCAGGTGTTTTAATTGCCGACGCGGGGATGTCATTCAATGCTAAGTCTGGCCAATGCGCCTCCGTCAGCCACAATAGATTGGCCGGTGACATAGCCTGACTGTGCCGAATCGGCCAGGAAATAGATAACGCGAGCGATCTCTTCAGGGGCGGCCAAACGTTTGAGCAGAATTTTGCTGGCCAAATCTTTCTTGCGTTGTTGAAGACCGCCGCCTTTCACATGATCTCGAGTGAGGCCAGCTTCCAGCATGGGCGTATCTGTTGCGCCGGGGAGAACCGCATTTACACGGATGCCATCTCCGGCAAATTCAATCGCCATAGCGCGAGTCAAAGCCAACAGGCCTCCCTTCGTGCTGGCATACGCTCCGATTTCCGCGGACGTTGCCAGGGCGTGGACCGATGACACATTCACAACCGACCCTTTCCCCGTTTTCAGCGGCGAATAAAAGGATTTGGTGACCAGGAAGGGCGCGCGCAGGTTGACTGCATGGACGCGATCCCACTCTTCCACGGTGGTTTCGACCAACGGCTTGGTAATCTGAACCGCGGCGTTATTCACCAGTGCATGCAAGCCATTATTTATTTGATGGCTAAACGTTTCAAAGAGTTTGTCCACATCGGTGGGATTTGAAATGTCCATGGACACAAAAGAGACACCCGATGGCATGGAGGGCGCAGGCTGTTTGATCACATCAACAGCCAAAACCTGCCAGCCTTCATCGAGGAAAAGCTGAGCCGTTGCCCGCCCCACGCCGCCAGCGGCACCGGTAACGAGAACAAATTTCTTATCCGCCATAGTCGAAGATTGTATCCAAGGACGTTGACGCGAACCTACTTTAGAGGCGGGTAATCCTCTGGGTTTAAGTCCGCGGCGTCTAACCCAAGGCCGTCGAGGAGATTGCGAATAGTATTCCAATGGACGCGCTCCCAAGCGACGGGGCTGGCGTTAGAATTATGGGGCGCCAACATGACGTTATCCATGGCTCGCAAGGGACTCGTTGAGGGCAACGGTTCGTGTTCGAATACATCCAGAGCCGCCCCCGCCAATCGTTTGCTTTTGAGCGCAGTGATCAAGGCCGGTTCATCAATCAGCGGCCCGCGCGCGGTATTGATCAATACGGCTGTGGGTTTTACCTTAGCCAAGGCGGCGCCGTCGATCAAGTGACGGCTGGATGGGTTCAAATCGCAATTGAGACTGATGAAATCAGAGCGGGTTAGTACCTCTTCCAACGATGTCATCTTTACTTTAACTTCGGTTAAAAACTGGAAAGGCATTTCAATAATGTCGTTGCCAAGCAAGGGCATACCAAAAGATTGCGCGCGACGCAAAACGGCTTTGCCAATGCGGCCAACGCCGATCACGCCTAAGGTAGATTCGTTGAGGGAGCGGGCGACAAGCTTTTTCCATTCGCCGGTTTTCATGGAGCGATCCAGCCAGGGACCCTGGCGGGCAAATGCGAGCATGTAACCAAGGACCGAATCGGCTACGGCATCCGTAAAAGCATCGGGGGTGTTGCGCACCGAGATCCCCAGTTTCGCGGCAGCCTCCCGGTCAATCGAATCGATTCCGGTACCCCATTTCGAGATCACTTTGAGGCGGGGGGCGCAGGCGCTCAAAACTTCTGGGGTAAAGCGATCATCCCCGCAAATGGCTCCATCGAATTGCCCGGCCAACTTGAGCAGCTCGGGTTCCTCCAAGCGCTCACTGACTTCCGGGGCAATAACGTCCAAACCGTAACGAGAAAAGACAGGCAAGAAGCGGGCGCGGTCCGGCAGCATATACGGCGCGGATAACAGAACTATTTTGGACATGGAAGGATTCTAGGCCGGACCACGCTGGCGCATCAGGAAATCGGCCACCCGGAAATCGAACTCCTCGTCGATATCCAGGGCTTCGTCACGCGGAACCGGAAACATTAAAGGGGAACTCCCAATGCGGTGGTCGTATTTTTCCAGGTTCGTGCGCGTAAAAATGTAGAGACAGGAATTCTCTTCGTAGACCGCAGGTAGATCCTGAGTGCGCAGCAATTCGCGCGGGTTGTGATTCAGGGCGCGGCCCTTGGCGTCATACAAACGGGTATGCAGTTCCGTGACCCCGAACAAAGAATCTTTATCGGGGTAGGCAATGAAAAAGGCAGCCAAAGCCACGCTAATCGTCTGCGAACGCAACAGCGGATTGGTGCTGTGTGTCTGTATATAAAAGTCCGCCGGAATCATCTCCGTATCATGCATCAGAATGGCGTTCATGGGAATCTCATCACCGCGCAACTCGCTGGGTCTATCCAGAACCAGAACGTTTGGGAAATATTCGGCGATCCCCTTCTTGATTGTTTCACTATCTGTGTCGACCACAATGTCAGTAATCTCGGGGCAACCTTGCAACGCCAGCAGTATGTGGTGGAACAGAGGCCTGCCCGCCAGATCGCGGTAATTTTTGCCCGGCACGCGCTCGGAATGAGCACGCATGGGCACCAAGGCGACGACTCGGGGGGGCGTCATCATACCTTCGCCGATTTGCGCCTCACTTCTTTCATTGAGTTGCCGGATGTTGGATTCCGTTTTTCCAGGGAGCCAGGCGGGTAATAGAAGACTTGCTTGAGCGCAAGGCCTGGATCAAGGGGGTCCCGGTATCCGCGATACGTTCCTACATATTGGAAAAAACGAAAGGAAACAATTCCCGCTGCCTCGCGCAGGAAAACGCGTTGCCGAAGGGCTGCTCGCCAATCGGAAAGCGTGCTGCGGGTAAGCAAACTCGCAAAATTCCAGAGGGTGAAACGGCTTTTGGGCAGGATGCGTTTAAGTGCAATCGCTTCTCGGCGGTGGCGGTTCATAATCTGTCTGGCACTCTCGTTATGCAAGTGGGCGACGCCCGCTTCGGCCACGTAGGCGATCTTGTAGCCCCGCTCGCGTAAAGCCGAGGACCAGGCCAAATCTTCCAAACCGGTCAGCGTTTCATCAAAGGGCTGTTCCTGCCAAATAGAAATCCGCAAGGCCAGGTTGGCGTTGTTGCAATAAGCGTGTTGCTGGTCGAGGTCTGAATGGTCCGGGAACCAGCGTCGGAAGTGCTGGTTTTCAGAAAACTTACTGCCAGCGCCACCGCGCTGCTTCCCATAAGCCAACGCAACCGCTTGCTCAATAAATGGGGAAATCAGCTTTTCCAACCAATCATTGCCCAGGGGCATGATGTGGGCACTGACAATCACGGCAACTTCGCCACGCGCGTTACGCAAGCCGGTATTGAGCGAGCGACCGAAGGTGAAATCGCTCGGCTTAATGTGTTCGACCATTACCGGAAAGCGGGCGGCAATTGCCAATGTACTGTCCGTCGAACCCGAATCCACCAAAATGATTTCGTAATCCTGGAAGGTTTGGCGCTTTATTGCCTCGAGCAAATTACCGAGATGTTTTTCTTCGTTGAATGCCCGGATCACTATCGATACGCGCGGGTCTTGGGACGGCATGCGGGAATCTTACCAGTTCTGATCTTGCTCATAACCCAGCTTAATCAGCAAATCGCCTGTCACATCTTTGAATAATCTCTTGAGATCCGGCGTGAAATACTGATTCCAGCCACCGGAACCGCCGCTGCGAAAGGTCGGGGATTCGGAAGGTTTTATGGCCCGGCGCAAGGTTTCAATCGCCTCCACGCGATCCCCGCGAGCGACGAAACTATGCTTCCTGGCAAAATCAAAGATGCGAGACAGCTCAGCATCTGCATCCTGGAGCAAGGCCTCGTAACGCAGGGAAAGGACTTCGTCCCGACCCAACCAGGGGAGGTAAGGCTCAAAACGGCCGCGGATATCGGGGAAAGGCACGCCCAGATCAGGGCGGCCCTGAATGCTGGTTCGCAGCCGCTGATCGAAATCTTTGAGCACATTGACGTAGTAGTCATGATGAACGTGGCGGTTGTTGATGTCGGTCACATAGAATACATGAGACACTACTACGTCCCGCGGATCGCGATAAATGAAATAGGTTGCAAACCCCGGTCTGCATAAGATTTCCACAAACTGGGGCAGGGCATGCAAGTGACCATAGGCGATATCACCCGGCAGTAGACGTGCCAAATCGGACAAGATGGCGTCCAGGCCTCTTTGGGTTCCCGTCTCCCCTTCGAATGTCAAAATAGGCGGGAGACCGGATTCCACAACGGGTCCAAGCTCAGCAAAGCCGGCGAGAATCTGAGTCAGCAGATGCGTGCCGCTTTTGGGGAAGGAGTTCCCGAATAAGACGGGCATTTGCTGCATCGAAACCGCGGGGAAACGACGTCGCGCAGCCCGACGGCGCAGACTTCGACGTACGAAGCGCACAAATAAATCGATATCTACCATGCCGAACTCGTCTCGTAACCCAGGCGTTGCAGCAAATTCCCTGTGGCCGATTTAAAAACTCTTTTGTTTTCATCCGTAAAGTGCTGGCGCCATTCACCAGGCTGGCCGCGCCGGAATGTTCCCGAGGCGCGTGGAGTAATTGCGGCGGCGAGAAGCGTTATCGCCTTCTCTCTGGAAGCCGGCGGCTGAAAGCCGCGGATGGCGAGGTGATCAAGGATGCGGCCTAAAGTTGCTAAACGGTCGAGAACAAGATCTTCGAAACGCAATGACAGTACCGAGGATCGATCAAGCCACCCCAGATAATTCTTGTACTTGGTCAAAATTGGCGAAAGTTGAGCATCGGGCTGCTGCACACCCTGGATTGCAGCGTTGATACGTTGTTCCATGTTGGATAGTTTTTCTGTGTAGTACTTGTGCATGCCATGTCCCATGTGGATCTGGGTGGCGTAGAAAACATGGGATACGATCAAATCACGAGGATCCCTATATATAAAGAAGGTTGCAAGACCAACACGAGTCAATTCGGATACGTATGGCTCGCGGGCGTGCAAATAACCATAGGTGACGTCGCCTGGTTTTAGTTGGCCTAAATTGGCGAGCACCGCCGCTTCAGGGAGGTTCTGGTTGCCCACCGACCTGCTGATCGGCGGGAGACCCGGATCTACAAAGGGTCCAATTCCGGTCAGACCGAGCAACACCTGGAACAGGAGGTGCGAACCCGATTTGGGCATGGCATTGCCTATAACAATTGGGAGGCGATCCAACTCCGCCTGACCCCAGCGACGCGCGGTTTGCGCGCGTCGCAGCCGCCAGCGCAGCATCTTTATGGGCTGCTTAACTCCACGGATAAAAGACATTTCAAACCAAATGGGGGTCGGTTGGCTTGGGAATGGGACTCAAGGAAACAAGTCCCTTGTGAAGAAGTTTTTCGACCACTTCCCAAACTGCCTGAAATGACAAGCCGAGTTCGTCGGCAATATCGGACGGGCGGCGAGAGCCATCGCAACGATCCATGATCTCAAAGCGCCGTTTATGGCCGGCAGCATCGGTTTTATAGTCCACCCAAAGATCATATCCAGAGGCAAAGATCTCACCTTTGAAATGATTGACAATGAAACGATTATTATCGAACGCGGTCAACAAGCCGATAACCAATTGCACCGAGGACTCCAATCGTTCTGCGGAAACAATTTCGGGAGTATCCAAGCTGGAATGGTATTCGGGATAAGGCCTGAACCTGGATTCGGGCAAGTGAGCATTTACGACACGCGAAAGTGACAACATAGGTACGCGCACACCGGGAGCATTGAATTGGCGCTCGTCGTTATCGATGATCGTGCGGAAACCGCCAACAAAGGCATCCGGTTCCAGGCCGCGGATTGCTGTAACCAAGGCGCGATCGGCAGGCGAATCCTTTTGGAACGAAGTTTGCAAGGAATGAGGCGCATCGGTGCCCAACATCTCCAAGAAGAGGCCGCCTTTCATCTGCGGAACGAGATATTCATGTTGGCTGAGATATGAAATCGAACCGAGCGTCTCAGGAAAAAAGAGGAAACGGTAACTGAAGTAAGGTTTTTGCCTAGTCAGGAAGCGCCTGGCAACTTCAAGGCCAACCACAACACCGGTCAAATCATCATTGGCCATCGCGGGGTGGTCCAAGTGGGCGGCCACAACAAAGCAATCATCCACCTCACCAGGAACAAGAACTTCGCCGATCTTCAATGCACCTGGTTTGAATTCCGAATGAATGACGACCCGGTAACGGTCATCGTTCAAAGAATCCCGAAATTTTTGGGAGGCGCAAAGACCCCAATCGCGCTGGTAATATTTGAACACATAAGGGATGGCGTCGGGAAACTCGGGATGCACGTACAAATGGCTTAGCAATTCTGCTCGGTCTACTTCGCCATTGAAAGGCAACGAGTAAGAAACGACATGCAGGGGATGATCGGCAACATCCAGCAATCTATTGCCATCCAGAGTTTCGACATAGGCTTCGGGGCAAGACCAAGCCTCGGGCACGGTCCAGGTCCAGACCCGAGTGCCAGATACAACTTCCTGAATGGTCATGGAAATTTCCCGTGCCAATCGATGCAGGGCGAGGTCATAACCGTCGGAAATCAGGTGACGCGGAAGGAACCAGAGCTCATCGATGAGCTCCATCATCGTTGACATGCTTTCAATGCCTCGTTTCCTTCTCGGGCTTGTTGTCCACCAGCGCCCAGGGATCGGCCGCCAGCAAGGCATCGGCTACGGCCACGAAATCCCTGAAACTGCAGCCAGCAATTTGACCAAAATTCAAGCGGGCCGATTGCCACTGCCCGGCCGCTTCCAGGGAGCGCTGAATTGGAGCCAGGTTGAGGTGCGGATCGAGATCCAAGTCGCGGACAAACATGCTATAGGTGCGAGTCTGCCATTGATCGCCAACTTTGACACTCCCGGAAAAATCCTTCCAATAACGGTAGGGAACTTTGGCGCGCTGTTCGCTGTAATGGACAATGGAAGCAGCCTGAATATCGGCACCCAATAACAGAAGCTTGAAACCCAGCTGCAACATGCGATCGAAGGCCGAGCCGTCTTCGAAGGCCGACAACGTATCGCGTCGGGCCAAATCAGCAGCTTCCCTGCCTATTAGAGCCAGGGATTGCATCGGATGAGGCGTGCGCAGTGCATTGGGTTGCTGGCGAACAAACTCGGAAAAAGCGCCCATGCCCTTGGAAGGGGTGGTCTCGGGATCGTAGTCAATGCCGCGGTTGAAGGTAAAGGGAAAGGTCGGGACGGCTATGGTTCCATTTGAACCTACAGCCTCGAGCAGAGTTTCCAATACCATTGGTAGACCGCCACCGGGGCGGCCCAGGAACTGCAGCGCCGAATGGATCAACAGCCCATCGCCCCGTTGAACTCCAACCGAATTCAGGGCTCCGGATAATTGGGAGTGAGTTAACTGGGGTAACGGCATCTAATCGGAGAGAGTTTTACGCACCAGAGTGAGGTCCTGTTTAAAACCCAGCTTATGCCAAAAATCCAAGCCGGTTTCGTTCCCGGCCTGGATTTGAACCTCAACTGAGTGGACTTTTAGGACCCTAAACTTATCCATTGCTGCGGATACCAGGCGAGTGCCAACCCCAGAACCACGCAGGTCATCGTCCACATACAAATCGCTGATTTCACCCACCTGAACTCCACCCAAAAAGGCGGGGCTCTGTTTAACACGAGCCAACAGGAATGCTTTTGCCTGTCCTTTGTCCTCAGCCACCCATAAAAAACTAAATCGCCCTAAGGTCCTCTGAAACGAAGCCAGCCATTTATCGTGGGAATCACTCTGTAATGGGAAGGCCAGACCGAGGTTAACGTGATAATTCTGCAGATTGCGCCAGGCAGCGGCCACATAAGGCAAATCGCCTTCTACGGCAGGTCGAACTATAGGTTCATCCACGCCAACCCTCGCGGATCGGTGCCGGCCAGGCTGCCGGATCCAAGCCGAATTGGCACAAGAACGCATAGGCTAAGCGCTCCAGTCCAAAGGCGACACAGCCTGTGTGGGTCGGTTTGCCGTCTGGGAGCGTGATGTTCAAATGGCGCCCGAAGAAATCCTGATGATAGTTGTAAGAACCAACAGCCAGCGTGCGATCTTTAAATGGCAAACGGGCACGGACTTCATACTTGAGTTGGAAGGCGTTCTGGAAAGCGGCTTGTTTGCGGAACTCACCAACGAAAAAAGGATCGTTGGCGCTCTCCACCTTGTAGGCCATGCCAATTGTTTCGAGGAATTGAGCCACTTGCTTGCGCGCGGACTCGCGGCTGTCCAAAACAAAGTCGGCAGGCCCCACAAATATAATTTCGCGCATGGTGAAATCCCACATGCGCTCGAGGGAGTTCATATTCGTTGACTCATAGCGGAAACAATGGCCAACAGAGGTCGCAGCCAAGCTGCCGCCGGGCAGCGGTTTATCGGCCAGGGAGAAATATAGATGGTAACAAACAGCCGGTGAGAGCAACGCCTGGATCTTAGAAAACGAATCGGGGGACACGTTAAGCCCCGTTTCTTCGTATTTGGCATGCTGCGAAAAATCATTGATGACATGGAGGTCTTCGCGCAAATGGGTAGCAAAGGTCAGGGAATGTGGGAAGGCGCGGAAATAGTTGACCCGCCCCAATTTCTCGGCCGAGATCAACGTGGGAAAGCGGTGAGGCTTTGCATCAAACGTTGAAGCGAGGGTTAATAAATAATTTTCGAAACCTTCGATCAGTTTTGAAACGAGGGGACCAAAACTGTAAATACCTGAGTGTTCAAGGCTAACTTCATTTCGTGCGATTAGTTCGGGCACGGGGTCGGCCGGAAAAGGCACCGAGCGCTCAAGGTAATCCTCGAGGATTTCCACTTTGGGTTGCATAGCGCCTGTGGCCATCTCGGCGACCACGCTTTGAACCTTGGCTTCCAAATCAGCCAATTTTGCTTGATCGGCCGAATTTCTCAACCGAAGCTCAATATCGCTCCCGTCACCGGCGATTTGGGCATAGGAAATCGACTCGTCAATATAAGCCAGCTTGGATTGGATCGGCCCAATCAGATGCGCTGGGATTAGGATCTGTGGCCTGATATGAAGCTTATGATCGGACATTCAAATTGGTGCGGAGATGTTCCAAGATGGCTGGAACACTGATTAGTTGGCTGATGGTATCAGCGTTAATTTCAACACCGAAGCGTTCTTCCAGGGCCACCATAAGATCCATGTGAGCCATGGAGTCCCAGGCCGGCCATTCGCCCAATTGAGCAGAAGGGTCGATCTGGGAGACTTCCACTTTGAAAACCTCAGCAAGCAATGACTGGAGGTCATTGAAAAGTTGCTCATCACTCGATATTGGAGACATCGGGGTTTTATACCAGAAAAGGCTGTGCGTTTACAACTCCATCATAAACGGCTCGGATCGCGGGGGAATTTTCACGCATCAAGGCATCCACGGGGAACGACTTGAGGTGCACATAACCCATTCGGCTATGGGGGGACAGGAACCGTTCAAGGGAAAGGGCAGTTCGGAAAAGTTGGAAATAAAGGACGCGACGCGCCTCGTTGAGCAGCTTTATCGGTTGCTCCACATGGTCCGCCTTTAAGAAGGCTTCGGCTTGTCGCAAATATTCCTGAGCCGAGGCGGGGTAGAACACGGTTTCGTATTGGGTATAGCGGGCAGCACCGGCGCACAGGACCGGCTTTCCCATAATCGAAGCTTCCAATCCAATCGATGAGTTGTAGACCATGACGAAATGGGCTCTTTGGATCAATGCATAAGAGCTCACATATTCGTTCGCATCGACGAAAACAACGTTAGGCAGGTTGTCTACATCGTGATCGCGCATCCATTGGGCCACGCTTTCCCGGCTCTGTTTGCGGGTGCCAGGACGTAATTCATCTGGATGGGCGCGGATCACAAACAATGTTTCCGGATAGGAGCGAATCAGCCTAAGCACCTCGCCCAACCAGACGAACATGTGGGGGAATAAGCTGTTCGCATGCACCTGACTGGTATCGAAGATTACATTAGTGAAGACGGGCACCACGTGCCTGAAAGCAGCTAATTTGGAGACAAAGGCGTCATCCAATTCCTGCATCTTGGGCCAAAAGCGGATACCCGCCATGGTGAATTGGCCCTGAAAGCGTCGGCTCAAATAATCATCGAGACGCCTATTTTGCTCATTGTTTAATGCAAAATCAGAGGGGATATGCATTGGATAGGCTGTAGCCTGTCCCTCCGTAAAGAATGCTGAAAAAGGAGCCAATCCCACCTCATGGGTGATCACGCGAATCCCTTGTCTTAGCGCCAAATAGCGGGCAATTGCTTCGGGGTACATGATGCCGTTGAACAGCACAACAGTTTTGGGTTTCACGGACGCGAGGAAGGATTCAAATTTCCGAGCCACATTGAATGCAGAAAGGATGTATTGTCGATAAAAGAACCGCGTCGATTCATCATCGCTGAGGTAATGACGGCGAAGCGCCCAACGCAGGCTGGGGAGAACCAATTCTCCCAGCGGCAATTCGCTAAATACAAAACTCGTCAGTTGGGATAAATCCAGGTTGGCGATTGCAAAGTCCAGGTCTTTATTTTCTTCCAATGCAAACCAATGGACATCCGCCTGCCCATAAAGGCGATGGGATTGTTTTACGCAGGCAACACAGGGTGGTTTCTGAGACGGATCATCTGGATTGGTTCCCAACACACAGCGCGTCATACCCTGATTGCATACGAAATGGATAACGCGCTCGCCAGCCATTCGCAAACCCCAGGCGGAGAGCAACGAGAAAGCTGCGTTTTGACTCAAAAAACCGAGTCGGGCAGAGGCATTAAAAAAGACTATCGGGGACGAATCAGGGCTTTCAGGGGTTCGCCGGGAAATGGCGCGGGCGGTTTTGGCGATCCGCCGGTTACTCAACCAAGTTTGCAATTTGTCCGTGATTCGCTTGAGCAAAGTAATAAAGGTAGTCGTTTACTGAACTCGTCTGAGCTTCTGCAATGATAGCTGCTCGCTGTCATAAACACGCTTCTGGCCATCCCCCAAGGATTGCTCGGTCACCCGTATATATTTCACCAGTGCATGCAGGCCTTGGGGCTCCACGGAAGCGGCCTGATCGCTGCCCCACATCGCGCGATCCACAGTGATATGGCGCTCCACCAGGCAGGCACCCATGGCGACAGCCACAGCGGATGTCACCAGCCCCACCTCGTGACCCGAGTAACCCACCGGGCAGGGAAAAGTCTCGTGCAAAGTACGAATCATGCGCAAGTTCAACTCATCTGGGTCACACGGATAGGTACTGGTGGCGTGGGTCAGCATGAGGTTCTCCGTTCCGACAACGGACACGGCTGCTTTGATTTGATCCATGGTCGACATTCCCGTCGACAGAATAATCGGGCGCCCGGTTTTGCGCACGTGCCTGAGTAACTTATGATCAGTGAGTGAAGCGGATGGGACCTTATAGCAGGGCGTATCGAAGGCTTCTATGAAATCCACCGAGGCCTCATCCCAGACCGACACAAACCAATCCATGCCTTTCTGTTTACAGTAACCCTCAATTTCGCGATATTGATCCTCGCTGAATTCGACCTTATGGCGATATTCCAAATAGGTGATGTATCCCCAGGGCGTTTCGCGCATTTTGTCGCGCTGGTCTGGAGGCACCGCCAATTCGGGATTTCGTTTTTGGAATTTGACCGCGTCGGCGCCAGCCCACCTAGCCAGGTCGATCAACTGTTTGGCGATCTCGATATCGCCGTTGTGATTGATCCCAATCTCTCCAACGATGTAAGTGGGATGGCCATCTCCCACCAGGCGCTTGCCAATTCGCAGTTCACGTTTCATTCATTCTCCTTGGGAGAAATCGCCAGGATTAAATCGCACAACTCGCGTATAGCACCATGGCCACCTTTTTTTGTGAGGCGAAGGTCAGCCTGGCGCAAGACCTCGGGATGCGCATCAACGACAGCCACGGCACAACCGACGATTGGAAAACAGGGCAAATCATTGGTGTCGTTTCCCACATACACTATGCTTTCGGTGGCCACATTCTTTTCCGATATCAGCTGCTTGAGCGTTTGCGCTTTGTCTTCGATACCTGTTCGGCAGGGAATGCCCAGTTTTTCGCAGCGTTTTGCCACCACTGGGTTCCGTTCCATTGAGATCACCGCAACCGGTATTCCAGCGTTCTGCAGCATCTTGAGGCCCAGGCCGTCGCTGCGGTTCGCGACGACCTGCTCTGCGCCATCTTCGTTCACCCAGACGCGGTTGTCGGTCATTACACCATCAAAATCAAGTACCAGTAAACCAACCTTTTGGGGCAGCGGTCGCGGGACCCTACCCGGCCAAACCAGATTCAGTTCACCTCGTGAAGCCACCCACTCGGCGCGCCGCCAATCGTTGGGAGTATCGATATCCACGGCGTAGCGCGGGTCAATGAATACCGGCCAAACAGGTTCTCCCGTCATACTATATACTTTTAATATCGTGGACGACCGGATTGCGTCTATGTGACCGGTCTGCCAATAGGCGGCGGGCAGCTGCTGGCGAGGAGCATTGTAGGGTTCCTCCACGCCTTTGGCTTTCAGAAGCGGCCGCATTGAACCGTCTGCACTAATCCTCCACATCTTGTGAGGATTTTGACCGGAGAGAACCACACCGCGTACTGAGTGAGCTCGCTTGTGTTTGATCAGCGTGTCTACTGCGCGATCGACCAAATCTGGGGACCTTAGCGGAGAGGTCGGCCGGAGGTGCACGACAATATCCGGCCTGTATCTCTCTTGAGCAGCGAGCCAGGTTAATGCATGCTCAAAAACCGGCAAGTCGAGGGTTTCGTCTTGAGCCAGATGTGCGGGTCGCATGAAAGGGACGTCGGCACCATATTGACGGGCGATATCTGCGATGGCCTCATCATCCGTTGAAACAATCACGCGCGACACAGAATTTGCCTGCAATCCTGCCGCAATACTGTACGCAAGCAAGGGATGACCCAAAAACAGTTGAGCGTTCTTGCGCGGAATACTTTTCGAACCGCCGCGAGCGGGGATGATGGCTAGGACTTCGGGTTTCTTCAAAGTCACCATGCCGTCCATCCCCCGTCTACAACCAAATTGGCACCGGTCATATAACTCGAGGCATCGGAGGCGAGGAACAGCAAGGCGCCATTCATTTCATCGGGGCGGGCCATGCGACCGAGGACCGTGCGCGCCGAATAGGCTTTCACGAACTCGTCATCGTGCTGGTTGAAGACGCCTCCAGGTGAAAGTGCATTAACACGAATGCCTCTATCACCGTAATAGGTGGCTAAATATTTGGTCAGCCCAATGATCCCTGCTTTGGTTACGGTGTAATCCACCGGCTTGTATTGGGCGGGTTGACTTTTTTTCGCATAGATACGTTGATCGGGACCCCCCAAGCCATAGGTCGAGCAGATATTGATGATGACTCCGCCACCTTGCTTGAGCATTGCCTTGACAGCAGCCTGGGAGCAAAGAAAGGCGCCCGTCAGATTGACTCGAATGGCGGCATCCCAAGCGGGTAACGGATAATCTTCAAAGGCGGAGCCATGTTTTCCTCTTCCATGCTGATCGAACTTGGGGTCAAGAGCGGCGCTATTTACCAGGATATCCAGCTTCCCAAAGGTCTTTATGGCCACCGCTGTCATCTCTTCTACAGATTTTGGATCGCCCACGTCAGTGGTTTGCGGAACGGACTTCCAACCCCAAGCGACAATTTCGTCGACGACTTTTTGAGCGGCTACTTTATCCATATCAGCAACCAAAACCGAGGCGCCAGCTTCTGCCAGCGTACGGCAAAACTGGCGACCAAGCAGACCTGCGCCGCCAGTCACCACTGCGACGCGGCCAGTCAGGTCAAAGGTTGATGCCAAGGTGGACATTCGGTGGGCAGTGTGCTGCCCGGATTCTAAATCTGGGGTTTGGCTCCGTTATTGCCGTGTGCGAGCAGCAGGCCACGATCGTGCAGAAATTGAATGATCTGCCTAGCGTTCTGCTCCGGGGCGAGTTTTACCGTATCCAAAGTAATTTCGGGGTTGCGCGGCGCCTCATAGGGATCATCGACGCCGGTGAAGCCTGTGATCTCGCCACGGCGTGCCTTGGCATAAAGACCTTTGGCGTCTCGCTGCTCGCAAACCTCGATGGGCGTATCCACAAAGATCTCGATGAAGCGGTCTTCGCCCACCATCTTCCGGCATTCGTTGCGCGCGGCGCGGAAGGGACTGATGGCGGCGCAAATCACGGCACCGTGCTGGCGCACGATCTCACCAGCTACAAAACCTATGCGCAAAATGTTCGTATCGCGATCTTCCCGGCTAAAGCCAAGCCCTTTGGATAAGTGAGTGCGAACCACATCACCATCCAGGACGGTGATCTGGCGACCATGCTCCATCAACATGGAGGTAACCATCTGAGCGATCGTGGATTTCCCTGCACCGCTGAGACCTGTAAACCACAAGCAGAAACCCTGTTTGTGGCGAGGCGGATACATTTCCAGCAGGATTTCCGACGTCTCGCGGCGCGTAAACCACTCGGGCAGGTAAAGACCTTTTGCCAAATAATCATCGCGCACTTGTGTGCCAGAGATATTTAATATCTTTGCGCCTTCAGGTTCCTGGCCGGCCTCAACGTAACGATGTTCATCTGCCAGATAAATCAGCTCCTTGAACGGCACCATGACCACACCGATCTCGTCCTGGTACTTCTGCAGCAACTCCTGAGCATCGTACGGGCCATAGAACGGTTTACCTAAACCGTCTTTGCCAGGACCGGCGTGGTCGCGGCCAACGATAAAATGAGTGGCGCCATAATTGCGGCGAATAATTGCGTGCCACACTGCTTCTCGCGGCCCGGCCATGCGCATGGCCATAGGGAGAAGGCTTAACAAAGTCTTACTCTGATCGTAATAGTTATCAACTAGTGTTCGATAAACACGTACACGGGTGTAGTGATCAACGTCGCCCGGCTTCGTCAGACCCACCACGGGATGTATCACAAGGCTGCCATTGACTCGTTCGGCGGCGCGCTTCGTGAGCTCTTCGTGAATCCGGTGCATAGGGTTGCGCGTCTGGAAGAAGACTACGTTTGAATTCCCCATGACTTCGAGCTGTGCACGTACCTCGGATGGTGTTCGACGCAGTTCCACAAAATCGTTGTAGATGGGAAGATCGAAAACTTGCAGTTTGCCCGATATGCACACATCTCCCCAGCGGATCATTTCAGACACGAGTGGATGCCGCGGATCGGTGGTTCCCAGCACTTTCTGGGCTTCCACTTGAGGATCCCAGGGGAAGATCTCCTCGAGGTCCATGATGGCAAAGGCGTTGTTACGCACGTCGCGTAAAACGACCTGATTCGTTTTTGGTAACTCTGCCTTCTTTACAGTCAGCGTGATAGGAATGGGGAACAACATTCCTGAAGCCAAACACATTTCCTCCATCACTCGTTCGTAATCGGCTTTGCCCATGAAGCGATCGAGAGGCGAGAAAGCACCGACGGCAAGCAATTCCAGGTCATGCAACGAGCGCTGGGAGAGGCGAACGTCGGGTAGGTGGTTAGCTAAATCGATGAGGGTTTCGCGTTCTGCGCCCGTTTTTACCAGGTTGACTAATTCTCCGCCATAAGGGCTGATCAGTTGTTGCTTCTTCTTTTCAAGGACTGCCATGCAAACTCCGGCTATTTATTTTAGCCCTGCACAAAACAGCCTGCATTATGCAGGCTGTAGCCCTGCATTTAGCAGGCTGAAGCGGGCAAACACGGGGAAATCATACCACGAAGGAGATCATCCGCCTATGGGAAGCCAATTTTACCGCTGCCGACGGTACAAAATTCCCGGACATAAGCAGCCAATTGCCAAATTTGCCAAGCCCGAACCCAATTCACGGTGCAAGAATAATTACACATTGATTTTCCTGCTCTCCTGAGCGGAGGAGTGTACGGCAATCGCAATCTTCAGGGCGGCAACCCCATCCTCAAGGGTGCACACCGGCTCGCTTGCCGAATTAATAACGTCAAGGAAATGGCGCAGCTCGGTCAAAAACAAATCGTTCCGCTCAAATCCGGAGGGGACGGGGTAAATTTGCTCTTCTCGACTCCGAGCAGGCCAAACCTGCAACAGCCCGCTACCAGCATCCCAGCGCATTTGGCCTTCGGAGCAATCTATTTCAAGCCAGTGAGAGGCCGGCTTCTGCAGGTAATCCAGATGCACAGAGGCACTGAAACCCTTGTCAAACTCAAGGTCGATGTCCGCTTGATCCTCCACATCGATTCCCAGCGCGCCACTTCGCCGAGTTATCCCTGTCACCGAAATGATTTCGCCAAGGAGCCAGCGCAAATAGTCGAAGGGGTGGCAAAGCGTAAAAACAACTCCGCCACCCAAGTCTTTGCGCGCGCCGTAAGATTGGCGATAGTCCTCCCAGGGATGCCAGTCGGGAAAGTATTCTCCCCAGTGAGCACGGGCAGAAAGCGGCCTGCCCAGATCGCCTGATTTCAATATGGTGTGAGCTTTAAGTAATCCGGGATGGTAACGGAATTGAAAACCAACCAAAACCTGGCTTCCGCTTTCCTTTGTCACTGCCTGCAACTTTTCCACTCCATCCAACGAACTTGAAATCGGTTTTTCAAGCAAAAGGTGGCAACCCAATTCAGCAGCCGGAATCGCCACGTCCAAATGAAAAGCGGTGGGATTCGCCACGATTACAGCGTCCGGCCCGTGAGCTAACGCATCGTTGAAATCATTCTCGACGATATATCCACTGAGTTCATCTGCTGGAAGACTGCCTTGCCCGGTGCGATAAAACAAGATGTCTTGCTCGCCCAATTCCTTAAGATTGTGGAAATGCCGGCGTCCAATGGAGCCAAACCCAGCGATGAGGAACTTCATTTCACCAATCCAGGCTTTGTTCGTATCCCCATGTCATTAATACCGGGCCGGCAATTATTTTGAATGTTTCTTTATCGCCATTCGTGAATAATTGCTTCCATGATCCCCGCCTGCCTTTCTCGAGAGCCGAGGCAAGTTCAGGGGCTTTCTCGCTTTGCCATTCGGCGTCGGGATTCTTCGCTATTTCCTCGGCGACTTTAGGTTCCAGCGTATCGGGATTAACGCCCAAAAAAACCCACACCTTCGAAAGCATTTCATAAGGCCGAGCCAACAAATCTTCATATCGCAGTGAAAAGTATTTATCCCCATAAAGCTGGTGGCCAAGCTGATCTGTGCCGCGAACATTTCCCGCCCAGCTATTCGCCATGTTCTTGAGCGCCTCAGGGGTGAAGATGGATCGTTTTCCCGAGAGAAAGCTTTCGGGATCTGCCGCAAAGGCATCTCGCAACTTCAAATCTGCCTTGCTCAGGAATTGCGGACCATCGATGAAATTCTGGAAACGATGGGAAATGAGAGTGTCACGGCCATCGCGCACAATATAGATCAAGAGAGCATCCGGGTAAATAGAATGCATTTCGCGCACCGCTTCGCCGCCCATCAATACGTTGGGACTCTTGTCACCGACAATTGTCTTGCCCACCTGGATTGCATCTCGTTCCAAGATGTAATCGCTCATGGCGCGCAACGCAATCGGAGATAGATCGCGGCCACGATTCCAGCGGTTGCTGGGCCGCGACAACCAAGATTCATATTTTCTATCTGCCAAGATGCTGCTTAGGAGCGGAGGCCGAGTGAAGAAATGAGCCTGCCAGTTGCAGTGCACATCGGGGTGGACGCGAA
The DNA here is from genome assembly GCA_035291465.1 of Anaerolineales bacterium. GTDB lineage: Bacteria > Chloroflexota > Anaerolineae > Anaerolineales > UBA11579 > JAMCZK01. The sequence continues at coordinate 32,642 of DATDRZ010000055.1, read as the reverse complement.
CCAGTCTGGCCAAGAGCGTAGTACCGGATCTCGCGTGCCCGAAGATAAAGAATTTTGGCATTGGAAAAAATTGCTTAATCTCAGCCAAGTCATCTGGGTGTATCAGGGGTATCACGCGGCGCCCGGTTTTTTCAACCTTGCCCGTAAGCAAGGTCTGTAGCGCGCGAGTCAGTCGGTTGGTCATCCTCTTTTCCCCCGTCGCGACAGAAGATATTCCCCTGTGCGCCGCCCCGCAGACCCGTCTGTATAAGTACACTCACGAACAATAAAGTTGCGCCGCTCGATCAACTCAGCGCGTGGGTTTTCCAGATAGTAATTTATGATTTCGCGCAATTCGTCCTTGGCATAAGCCACCCGCCCGGCTTTCGAATCACGGAAGCGGGAGTGGGTGGGCCAATCACCGATTCTTGTGAGTGGGAGTGTAAATTTCCCGGGCCAGCCCACCCGAGAATCGATACAGGCGCTCACCACCGGTCTTTCATGAATCGATGCCTCAACGACCATGGTCGAGTAAACGGTGACAAAAACGTCGGAATGTACCATCATCGAAGACTTCTCAGGCATGTCCTCACCTGAATAATAGCCCAGGGAGCCTCCCAAGGGTACGGGTTCCACTACATAAACGTGCGGAACCCGGGCAGCCAGTGACCGAATTTGTTCGCGTTCCGCGGCGAATCGTTTTACCGCCATGAAGTGGTTGGGGTGCAAGCGGACCAGTAGCTGGCAGGGTTCCAATAGCTGGTTATTTGATATCAGGTCAGCGAGCGCTTCTATGTTCTGGATATTGGGAGAGAAAGTTATAAAACTACTTGCGTAGGAGATCAGTTTGCGTTTTGGATCGAGCCCATGTAACTTGAAATACTCGTCACGGGGCATCAACCACTCTTTTTTGAAGTAGCCATCATAGGAGGGAATGCCCCCAACATTCACTCTTTCGGGGTCCCAATCTGAACCATCGACCAATTCCCGTTTCTGAATTTCGGACCAGCACGTGATCCAATCCACGATGGCGCCGGGCAGGCTATAACTGCTGGAGTTATCCCAGCCGACGATAACTGAAGCAGTAGGAATTCCGCGGGCGGAAGCCTCTCGCAAAAGATACCGGTCATATCGCCAGCCAGGGGTGCTAGCGACCACCAAATCGGGCTGATATTTCTCATACAGGTCGGAATAAATACGGGGAACGAAACGACTTTGCGCTCCCAACAAGGCTCGGCGCGCCCAGCGCGAACGTCGCAACAAAGCAACTATCCATTGGATTAGTGGAAACAAGAGCTTGCGGCGCGGGTTTGCCTCGGCCTTTACCTGAGAAACATAACTCTCGACCGCCTCCAGATTAATTCGGTTAGAGGCACCTGCACGGCGCAAGAAATCGAGCCACCATTGCCTCGCCGGAGAAACTTGTCTGAAGTACTGTTGTGTCTTTTCCAGGCGCAACCCTTCTACGATCAAGCCAGGCAGGTCAAAGCGACTGCGAATGCTATCAACCAAGGCGTCGTCGGTGAGTAGTACGACCTCTGCGCCTGCCTTCAATAAAGTAGGGACCACTTCGCTTTGCAGGAAGTAGACAATGGCGAGGCCGTGATCGGCGCTGATAAATATTCGAGAGCTCAAGGCTGTTTATCCGAACGGTAGATTGGCAAAAACCTGTCAGCCTTCATCTCGTATTTTTGCAGGGCGCGACGCAATTTACGAACGCTGCGCAAAAGCCACCATCTAGGACCACGTCCCACAAGTTCATCCGGTTGTAACCGTTGCTCGATTCCACGAAGGAAGCGAGCCAGAGACCACGAGATGCGCCGAATTTTCCCATCTTTCAGTTGGTATTTCACATCCAGCAAGCTGAACATTTTGCGCATTCCTCCAGCCAACTCGAGGTTTTCCAGGGTCTCCGGGTGCCGCTGATGCCCGTCCTCACCTGCCAAATGCTGATAACCATGATTTTGGTGGATGGCCACCAGACTTGGGGTTGCATCCACCACCAGCGAGCCTTCCGCTAACGCATGATAGATCATCCAGTTGTCCCATCCGGCGCGCCCGATAGCGAAATCCGGAATTTGAGAAAACAACCCCGAAGGGAATAAGAAGTAGTCACTTCCTCCCATCGGATGTAAGCGACCGCGGTGAACTACTTCACCCAGCAACCGTTTATCCCAGCCAGGCGAAAAATCGATCTCAGTATCGACGTCCAAATCGTAGCGTTGACCCAAGAGAACAAAATCATCCGCCCGCTGCTTCATTTGCAAAGCAAGCCCCAGTGTCTCCGGCATAAAAAGCATATCCGTGTTCGAAAATAAAAAAAGGTCGGCCCGGCTATTCTCGCATGCTAATTCGAAAATCGAGCTGACCAACGGGGTTCCTTGCTTATTCTTTGCTACGCCCGGTACATGCGTCACACCCAGTGCCGCGGCCGCGTCCGCAATCCCCTCTTCATCACCAACCAGTAACACTTCAACTTCATCACCCATTTCAAGCCATGACCTTATCGCATTACGCTGGATCCTATTGATGTGCGCTTCGGTGAAAGGCTTGGGGGCAGTGAACACACTCAGTTTATTCATCGGCGGAAATCTACATCGCGCTGGCTTTTGTGTTCTACATTCGCATTGATTTGGGCTAAATCAGGTCGACGTTGAAATAACTCAAGCACATCTTTCCAAGAGAATTGATCGTCTTCAAATTCGGAGACCACCTGGCGCAGCAGATCAAGATCTTCGGGCGTATCGACCGTCCAGCGAAAATGGCCATAGTTGGGAGAATGCCTAATATGCAGGATGCGGAAGCGCTCTGGGTGTTCATAAAAATAGGGCATTACATGCTCGCGCTGGTATGGCTCTTGTGCCTCGCGCCAGACGGTTTCAAGCGCCGTCTTCGTGCAGTATTCCGCATCCAAGCCAATCGGAATGGTTCGATCATCGGGAAGGCGGTTAGCGGCGAAATCCAAAGGTGGATCTGCTTCCAAAAATGTGCGCAAATTTTCGGCCAGCATTTCTGAATCTACGAGTGGACAATCCCCCGTTAGCCTGACCACCACATCAGCATCGTATTCGCGTGCCGTCCGCACATAGCGGTCAAGGACGTCGTGCAAGTCCCCACGAGTACAGGCATAGCCCTGCTGTTTACAAAAGGCTGCGATAACCGAGTCTTCAGCCGCCACCGATGTGGCTACCACAACCAGGTCGATACCCTTCGCTCTTTGCGCGCGGCGAACAACCCACGCTAAGACGGGCTGGCCGCCGAGGTTCGCCAGCACCTTTCCAGGCAGTCGTGCTGAGGCCATGCGGGCCTGGACAATTGCAACAACCCGAGCGGCCATATTATCTGTTGATCCTCACAGCCAGTTCATAAGCCTTATACAGCGCGAGTTTGTTTCTGTTCCAGTCAGCCCGGGATTCAGCTACTTTACGAGCCTGTCTAGCCATATTCGTCATTTTGTCGGACCCGGTAGCTTGGAGAATAAGCTCCCTTAGCACAGCAGGCTTTTTGGGCGGAAACAGCCAACCCTGTTTGCCCGTCTCCACCCATTCGCGGTTACTGGGAATATCCGAAACAAGGGCAGGCAAACCGCTTGCCAGTGCCTCTAGCAATGAAACGGAGGAGCCATCGCTTTGCGCAGCACTTAGATATACATCCGCGGCGCGGTAATAGGCAGGCAAATCGACGTAAGAAATCTTCCCCGGAAGATGCACCCGATTCCGCAGGCCAGCCTGGGCAAAGGTCTTGCGTAATTCAGATGACAGGCTGCCGTTTCCTGGCATTAGTAATCTCAAATCCAGGTTTTGGCGTGCGGCGTCCACAAACGCCTTGGCAACCGTCAGGGGGTCATAAAGCGGATCCCAAGCGCGCAAGTGAAGCAACACAAAATTATTTTGCCAGCCTAGTTCTGCGCGGATTCCCCCTTTTTTGCCAGCCGGCTTGAATTGAGTCAAGTCCACGCCCCAGGGAAATTTCACAATTCGATCAGCTGGCGTCCCAAATTTTATTGCTGCGTGCTTAACGGTTTCACAATCGCCGATCACTGCATCGGCGTGCTGCAGCGCAAAACGCACCCGGCTCCGGGAAGTGGCTATCCTTTTGACCTCCCATAAAATATCCGAACCCCATGACATCTGCACCAATGGGTGGAAGCCCGATTTCGCCGCCTGGTAACCGCAATCTGGCAGGGGACCGGCGTGCACCAAATCAGGCTTGACCTGAGAGATCACAGTTCTCAGCGAGCCCCTTACAGGTTTCACGCCTTTGGGCAAGCGCCGGGTTTCAGTAGCCGAATCAGGGTTCAAACGCAAAAAAACCGCTTCGTGCCCTGCTTCCGTGATAGCAGAAAGAAAGCGATGATCGTGGGGCGTGTAGCCGCGGCTGAAATACAAGATTCTCATTCACAAACTATTTCAGATCCGAGAGACGCAGATCTTTGCCATAAGGCATGTCCACCGCTGCTTTCTTACCAATCACCATTGGAATATCCCAAGCCATCAGGGCGCCCGGAGTGGCAGGGCGCAGCACTTCGAGCATATCCTCGGTAAAGGTTTCGCCTGCTTTCACGTCGCGTGCAACGCGCAAGCAGTGACGCTGAACAATGTAGGTCTCTTTCTCATTATCGGCGACATGTTTCTCCGCCGAACCCAGGGACCTTTCCAGGATGCGCACCTCTTCTACCATGTGCGCCCAGTTCTCGGGATTCAAAGCAAACTTGTGATCCGGTCCCTCACGATCGTTGTCATCGGTGAAGTGCCGCTCGATTATGCGCGCGCCCAAGGCGACAGCTCCGACCACCGGCGCCGCGCTCTGCGTATGGTCGGAGAGTCCCAAAATGACCCCGGGCCATTTTGCCGCGTAAGTCTTCAAAACGTTGAGGTGCAAATGATCGTAATTGCTTTGGCTGGCCGTGTAGTTTGTGTTGCACTGCATCAACACGATTTGTCCGTTCACTGGCATGACCATATCCATCACCCGCTCTACATCGCTCATTTCGGAATCCCCTGTGGCGATCAGAATTGGTTTACCGTATTCGGCCATGCGCACGATCGCTTGTGGCCAGGAGATCAAACTCGAGCCAGCTTTGTAAGCCGGAACATAAGTATCTAACATTTCAATGGCTTCGTAATCGTAGGGTGAGGAAAAATAATGGATATCAAACTCATCGCAGGCTTCCTTCAACGTAGGCGTCCATTCAAATGGGATCGACGCATCCTCATATACCTCATAGACACTTTTCTTCCACTTCGCCTGGTGCGACAGCCTTTCTCCAAGGGTCTTAAAGCCATAATTGGAAACGATCTTCGGTGCGCGGAAATTTTGGAACTTGGCCGCATCGGCACCAGCCAATTTAGCCAAGCGAATCAATTCGATAGCTCGTTTCAGGTCACCATCGTGGTTCGCGGCTACATCGGCAATGAAATAGGTTGGATGCTTTAGGCCAATCTTCCGACCCTGGACCTCGATGTCCATATCTATCCTTTCACCGCAACAGGCGCAGCCGTCATCGATCGCAATCTATCTCGATAACCGGACTGAAATTGCGCGTGGAGCTTCTCAATGCCATCGGCAATGGTTGGCAATCTTCGACCCATGGCTTTACTGAGTCGGGTATTACGCAAGGTCAGGTTAAACGCTCTTGGCGCGGTGGTCTCACCTGTCGTGGCAGGCACAATAAGACCGGAGTCAAAACCAAATCGATTGGCTAGAGCCACGCCAAACTCATATTTGCTCAAATGATCGGAACTCACCGCGTGATGGACGCCGCGTAGATCTTTTTCAAGCAATTCCAGGATAATGTCCGCCAGATCCGTCACCAATAATGGACAGAATATTCGATCTACATAACCAGGCACGGACTTTCCCGCGGAAAGGTTGTTATAGAAAAATTCCGCCAGGCTTCTTTGCCCATTAATACTCCATCCGAAGAAATTGGGACGTACGATCAACACATGAGGATGAGCAGCTTTCACGGCCAGCTCTGCCAATCGTTTCGTTCGCCCATACACACTGATGGGTGCAGGCGAGTCCTCTTCTTCGTAGCCGCCCTTCACTCCATCGAAGACCGCGTCGGTCGAAACCTGCAGAAAGCGCAATCCACGTTTCGCGGCTTCCTTGGCCAAATGACCAGGCAGTTGAGCATTCAACCTCTGCGCCAATTCGGGTTGCTGCTCACAGGCATCCAGGCTGGCGACGGCCGCGCAATTAACCACCCAATCCGGTTTCGTTTCATCGAGCACACGGTTGGCAGCGTTCGGGCCTAACAAATCGGTCTCGATGAATTCGAAACCCGGTTCCTGCAGCCGCTGGCGATGAACTACGCCAACAACCTCATAGTCTTTGAGGGCCTCCAGCGCAAGGTTGATACCCAGCAAACCACTGGCCCCGGTGATCAGTATGCGAGTCATGAAGGTTTGCCTGCCTGCAATTCAGCTTCGATAGGTCCAATCATTTCCAGGATTTGCGCAGAGGTCAGATGTCTTGGATTCTCGTTGCTGGCGTAGGAAAAGCCTTCCGGCAGCGTTTTGCCTTTCCCGTCCCAGGAGCGTACAAACCACGGCCCGTGCGCGGGTTGGATCACGTACTTATCCTCGAGCTCCACCGTATTGCGCGCCTCATCCTCTGAGATCAACACCTCATGTAATTTCTCGCCCGGCCGAATACCAATCTCGACTAGCTGCGCTTGGGGAGCTATGGCGCTGGCTAGATCCATGATGCTTGTGCTGGGCAATTTGGGCACAAATACCTCGCCGCCTTGCATCACCTCGATACTGTGAAGAACAAATCGAACACCTTGTTCGAGAGAAAGCCAGAAACGCGTCATGCGCTTGTCGGTGATGTTCAGTTTGCCGTTCTGACGCTGGCGCAAGAAGATGGGCACCACAGAGCCGCGGCTACCAATGACGTTCCCATAGCGAACACAGCTGAAACGCGTGAGCCTTTCCCCCGAATACGCGTTGCTTTGAACGGTTAGCTTCTCCGCCGCCAATTTCGTGGCGCCATAGAGATTGACGGGGCTTACAGCCTTATCGGTGCTCAAGGCAAGCACTTTGCTGACTGCGGTCTCCAGGGCGGCCTCGACCACGTTGGCAGTCCCAAGGATATTCGTCTTGATGGCTTCCATGGGGTTGTATTCACACGCCGGCACTTGCTTGAGGGCCGCGGCGTGAACGACAATATCCACTCCGTCCATGGCTCTCTTTAGACGACCTAAGTCCCGCACGTCTCCAATGAAGTAGCGCAGGTTGGGCTGCTCAAAACCCGCTTCGCGCATCTCGTGCTGTTTGAGTTCGTCTCGGCTGAAAACGATTACTTTGGCCGGCTCGTATTCATCGAGGAGAATCCGGATAAATTCTTTGCCGAATGACCCTGTTCCGCCTGTGACCAAAACGACCTGTTTTTTCCAGTCCATGATTTTCTCCGCGCTACTTGCTGATCACGATTAGCGGATATAACCCCTTTTCACCAAAGAAGCTTGGGAAAAACTCCTCCAAGCGATATAAAACCCGCAGCCAAAAACGGCCGAACCACTCTTCCCGAATAAAAAAGCGCAGCACATTGGTGTTAGCACTTCTCCAAACCAGGATTCTAAATTTCAAGCTTCCTTGCAATACACGTTTCAGTGTTTGCGGGTCGTTCTTTTCAACAAATGTTCCTATTCCCAGTTCAAGCTCTTCAGGCAGGCTGCCATTCACCGGGCCTACCCCCTTGCGTTTCTTGAGCCTGTTCTTTATGCGATGGAAAAATTCATTTAAGGGGGATGTTTCCCAACCGTTCACGATGACAGCGGACCGCTCCTGCGCCAATACGCGATGCAACTCCAGGTAGGCCTGTTTGTGCTGGCGAGCAGGCAAATGATGGATGGTATGCAGGGAAACAACTGCATCAAACGAGTTGGAGGTAAATGGCAAGTGAGATACGTCACTGACGACGTAAGCGCCTTGACCTCCAATCCGATCACGGGCGGCCTTCAAGGCCGTCATGGAAATGTCTGCACAAATGCGCAATTGGTAGTTTCGGGAGTAGTCCAGATATTCGGGGTACTGGATTGGGCCAGAACCCGCATCCAGGAAGAGTTTTCCGCTGGGGGCAATGTGCCGGTTGACTCGCAGGTGACAGCGGTGGATATATTCTTGAGTGACCGGACGCAAATCTTCGTAGCGCGCATTTTGGTAGAGGCCCTCAGAGATCTCCTTCCAACCCACCCGGTCATAGAACTCGCGCACCTGGCGCTTGATCTCGCGCTCGTTGTCGATCATTGGACTAATCCCATTCAAACGGCTGGCCCAGCAAATGGTCAAAAGTGCGAGCATATTTAGCCTGTCCAGCCTCAGAAAAAATCTGGTTCAATGGTGTGCTTTCAGCATCCTTCCAGAAATGCAGCAAGTGCCAAGGATAAGGCTGGGGATAATCGAAGAAGAACCGGTAGGCATAATGCCAAGCCATGTCGATCTGCCGTTGATCTAACTTTGCCGATTGCAGGTTTGCCAAATCTCGATCAAGAGCGGAAAAATATTCTTCCCAATTGCTTGGATCGGTAGTGAAACCCTTGCCGCGATAATGCGTCTCGCCTGCCACAATCACTGGCAACCCACTCATCGCCATTTCCAGCCCGACCGTGGTCGTATAAACGAGACCAAGGTCGGCTAGCGCCACAAGGTCATACGTGTTGACCGAGTCCTCTGCGCCTACCACCCGCATGTGTGTAGGCAGATTGGCAAATTGCTGATCCACTAAATCCGCAACTGAAGGACCCTCCAAATTACGTTCGCCTGGGTGAACGCGCAAAACGAACTGAACATCATTATGGCCAGCGAAGTAATCCATGGTGCGACGCAGCCAGGTGCTCATATCGCCCGTGAAAGCAGCTCGACCGAGGGTGAGGCTGTCGCCGATCACGTTGGCAGCCAGCAGCACAACGGGGCGATCATCTAGGGCCAACTTGGAACGAACCGCTTCCGCGCCCTGTGCAGGCAGATTTTGCCACTGCCGGTAGAAATTTTGGAAAAGCCCCGCCTCCTTACGTGTGGTGAATAGTGTTTCCACTTGATTGCGTTGTAATTCGGCAAAGGCTTCATTTTTTTTGGCGCTCCAGAGAGCGTCCGTTTCCTGAAGCATTACCGGTGTGTTGCGCGAAAGCCAGATGCGATCGCGCTGTTCACCAAATTCGTAACTGACCACCGGTATCTCCAAATGACGGGCGACATGAAAGACCGCGCCGAATTCAAGAATCAAGCCGTTAGGCAAAATGACAACATCGGGACGCTGTTTCTGCAGCCAGTCCAGTGCCGCAGCGGCGGCGGCACGATTACGCATCAAGCGCAGCCGAAAAAGATCGCTGGTTTTATCCACTTCCTCGACCTGAAGCGTGTATTGCGTGTCCATTTCAGCCACTTGTTCAACGGCGTTTTCAATAGGCCCCGGAAGCCGAGACGGCTGCGGCACAATTGAAAAAGATTGGATGCCAATTAGACCTTGAGCGGGTTTAAAAACACTACGGACATAAGCCTCGCGGCGACGTAAGTCGAACTTGGAGACCGACTTCTTCCAGGTGGAGTACGGCAGATATGCAAGAGTTGGCTCGTGTCCCAGTCCATCCAGTGCCAGTGATAGAAGAATCGCATGGCTAATCCAATAATGGAGCGTTGCGAACACCAACACCTTTTTGCCCTTTTGCCTGGGCTTCGGGGATGCGGCCACCTGACGGCACCATTCGGGCAGCGCAGCTTTTAACTCCTCAAGTTTGAAACCATCCATCGGCGCGCGGCGGCCCCTTATGGCCCAATCCAGTTCAGCCGTCAGGGGCAATTCACCTAATACGCGTTTGACTTTGGTTCCGCCAAGCATCTCAGGCCTTTACAGCCTCGACCTGCTCGATTTCCCACTCCAGCATGGGTCGCACAGGACCTTGTCGCGGCTCGGGCCATTGCATCCCGGGGGCGCCCATGGCATCCACGGTAAAAGCCAAAGCACGCTCCTCCTGAAAGTAACGCCGCACGCGAAATGAGCTGGCATTAATGCCCAGAACAAATTGGCCCTCGTTCAAGAAATGAGCAGGCAACTTGGCTCGGCTAAAGTAATATCCGGCCGGCCGGGTAGCATATTTTTCGTATTGAACGGGTTCGTCGGTATCGAAAGATGTAAAAACTGTTTCCCCGCGTATGGTTTGCAAATATACACCGACGCGCAATCCTTTAATGGGTTTAGCCAACTCATATTCAACTTCGATTTCCAACGGCTGCCTGGATTGAATAGCATCCACCGTTTTGCCCTGGGCATCTCTGACGCGCATTGCGACAGGCCGGAAAGGTGCAGCATCGGCCGGGGTCTCCCCAGGCTTCCAAACCCGTTCGCCACTCTGAGAGAGACCGGAGGCCATGTAATAATCAACAGCCTGGCGCGTGGGCGCGCGATAGACCAGTTTTCCTCTTTCCAAAACGATCGACTCTTCCGTAAGGCGCAAGATGGCGGACATGTTATGACTGACAAACAGCACGGTGCGCCCAGCTTGGGCAACATCGCTCATCTTCCCTAGGCACTTGCGCTGGAACTCAGCATCACCCACAGCCAGGACTTCATCCACGACCAGAATTTCTGGCTCCAGATGTGCAGCCACCGAAAAGGCGAGGCGCAAGTACATGCCGCTCGAATAATGCTTCACGGGAGTATCGATGAATTTAGACACTCCAGAGAAATCCACGATCTCGTCGAATTTCTCGGCAATCTCGCGGCGCTTCATGCCCAAGACCGCTCCGTTCAAATAGATATTTTCGCGGCCTGTTAGCTCCGGATGAAAGCCGGTGCCGACCTCAAGAAGTGATCCAACGCGCCCATGGATCTCTGCAAAACCGGTGGTGGGGTCGGTTACCCGTGAAAGAATTTTGAGTAGGGTGCTCTTACCCGCTCCATTGCGGCCTATCACCCCCAACACCTTCCCCTCGCGAACTTCAAAGGAAACATCTTGCAAAGCCCAGATTTTTTCGGAGTGTTCGCGAAGCTCGCCTTTGAGCATGCGCAGCGGCCAGGTAAATGCGCCGCTAATTGTCTCGCGTAAAGTGCGGTATCGATTTTCGATTTTCCCCCCTAGCCGATATTGCTTGCCGAGCTCTTGGACTTTGATTGCGTATTCGCTCATCGCTCGCTAGACCACGTCCGCAAAGGTTCGTTCCATGCGCCGGAAGTAGATAAGTCCAGTGATTAACAAGACCATTGATGTAATGATAGAGACCCAAAGCAAACCGGTCGAATATATGGGCGTGCCAACCAGTGCATTGCGGAAGCCTTCAATTACCCCCACCATGGGATTCAGCGCATAAAGCCATTCGAACCCTTGAGGCAAACGTTCGAAAATCTTATTAGCTTCATAAGCAATGGGTGTGCCCAGCATCCAAAATTGAGTAAGAAAGGGAACGATATGGCGCACATCTCGGTAGTGCACGTTGAGCGCCGAAAGCCACAAGCCTACTCCCAAGGCGGTGATAAGAGAAAGCAACAGATATAAGGGCAAACCCCAAATTCCTGACGTGGGCATGACTCCGTAATACACCATCATTATCGCCAATAACAGAAAGGCAATGGCAAAATCCACAACACCGCTAAGGACAGAGGATAACGGGATCACAATCCGAGGGAAATAGATCCTTGTGATCATGTTGCGGTTGGTTACCAAGGAACGACCGGCTTCACCGATGGCTGTGGCGAATAAATTCCATGGCAATAAGGCGGAATACGTGAACAATGGTCGCGGTATCCCGCCGCTAGTTAGGCCAGCGATATCGCCAAACAACACATTAAGGATCAGCATTTGCAAAACAGGTTGGATGATTGCCCAGGTGCCGCCCAACAGAGTTTGCTTATAGCGAACCAAAATATCCCGCCAGGTGAGGAAGAAAATCAACTCGCGGAATCGAAACAGCTCGCGCAGGTCAAGCCCAACCAAGCCGCGCTGTGGCTTGATGAGCACCTTGTTTGCGTCGGCGGCTGTTGCCTTTAGCTCGCTCACTTCACGGCCACCTTGCGATACTCACGAAACCAATCGACAGTCTTGCGCAACCCGTCCTCAAAACTGGTACTGGCGCGGAATCCGAAGTGTTTCTTTGCCCGGGCGACATCTAAAAGTCGCCGAGGCTGGCCATTGGGCTTATCGGTGTTCCAGATAAACTCACCCTCGTAGCCCGCAAGCATAGCTATGGTCTCGGCCAGATCCTTGATACTAATCTCCCGCCCCGACCCCAGGTTAACTGGCTCGGAGCCGTTATAGCATTCAGCCGCAAGAACAATGCCTTCAGCCGCGTCTTCGACATAGAGAAACTCACGAGTAGGAGAACCATCACCCCAAAGTTCCACTTGTTCGTCGCCGCGCTCCTTGGCTTCAATGAATTTTCGGATCAGCGCTGGAATCACGTGGGAGGTTTCCAAATCGAAATTATCACGAGGCCCATAGAGATTTACGGGCAGCAAAAATATGGCGTTGAAGCCGTACTGCTCCCGATAAGCCTGAGCCTGGACCAGGAGCATCTTCTTTGCCAAGCCATACGGTGCGTTAGTTTCCTCGGGATAGCCATCCCAAAGATCTTCTTCGCGAAAAGGCGTGGGCGCGAATTTTGGGTACGAACAAATCGTGCCAAGGGCAACGAATTTTTTTACCCCGCGCTCCCAGGCCGCATGCATTAAAGGAACGCCCATCATAAGGTTTGAGTAGAAGAAATCAGCGGGACGCGCTCGATTGGCTCCTATCCCTCCAGCCAGCGCGGCCGCGTGGATAACGATGTCAGGTTTACCGTCCTCCAGCATACGGTCAATATCTTGGCGATTCACCAGGTCATAGTCAGCTTTGCGCGGAACAAGGATCTCGTTCGCCCCGCGGGCGCGCAAATTGTCTACGATGAAGGACCCCAGGAATCCTCCACCGCCGGTTACTGTTACTCGCTTATCAAGCCAAAAATTATTCGCAGACATATTCACCGATCATTGCACGATAAACTGCGCATTCCGAAACCTTTCGTCCTGGGGATTTTTAATCAAACCTGTTTGCAATGCGTGCAAGATTTCCCGTACGCCGTCATCCACGGAAAATTCGGTTTTGTATCCTAATTCCCGGCGTATCTTTTCAAAGGAAACGCTGATGTCGCGCATATCGCCGCCGAAGGTCAAATCTTTGTAGCGAACCGTAGTCTCGGGCAGACGTTTCAGCACGAGATCGACAATCTGGTCTTTGCGGTAATTTCCTTGCTCGGTGCCAAGATTAAAGATCTGACCACGAATTTTGCTTACGCCAGCATTAAGTCCCAAAATAATTCCGGTCACGACGTCGCCCACATGAACAAAAGAGCGCGAGTAGGCTCGCTGGTAGATGAGGAGTGCGTGCTTGGTGAATGCATCTAGGACAAATTGGTTAATAATCAGATCAAAACGCGTTCTTGGAGATATCCCATACAGGGTAGCCAAACGAAAAATCAGCGGAACACACTTCGCGTCGCTGTTTTGCAATAGGAAACCTTCCGCCGCGATTTTCGTTTCCGCATATAAGGATTGAGGGTTGAGCGGGGTTTCCTCAGTGACCAGCTCACCGTTGGATGAATGTCCGTAATTGCTATAGGTGGAGGCAAAAATAAATCGGTTGACGCCCAGCTCTTCCGCCTGCTCGAAAACATGCTGGGTAGCTTCTACGTTGTACCGCCAAGCCACTTGCTGCCCCACGGCCTGGCAAGCCGGAAACCCTACGATGGCGGCCAAATGCACAACTGCGTCTGGCGTTGCTTGGTTTTTTACTGACTCGCGCAATGCGCGTGGCTCCCATACGTCGACTTTCGTAAAATGGAAATTGGGATGGGACAGGTAATTCACGATGGAATCGCCACCAAAGAGTAATTTATCCAACACCGTGACTTTGTATCCATTGCGAAGCAGTTCCCCGGTAAGCAACGAACCAATGTAACCGGCTCCTCCCGTTATGAGCACATGTTGGTTCTCAGACGCTGGTTTCGTTTTAGCCATGAGGTTCGCCCATTTCCAGTTGAACCTTGTGTCCGCGCACACCTAGTGTTGGCCCCAACTCGTCTGCTTTGAGAATAGCAATGCCTTGCTCCAAGCAGGTCAGCCGACAGATGTCGGCTATATCTTCCGGGTCGCCGTTGTATTTGTCGATATGGACGCCGTTGAAGCCTGCTGTCCGGACCTCAGAGAGCAGTTGCTGAACACGCCGGCGAGTCTTGCGATATAGCTGCATGGAATGTTCGACATAGTTCACAGTTAGGCGCGCCCGCCGGCTGATCCCTTGAGGTGTAATTAGGTAACGCAGCTTCCGGCGCCGAGCCCGCTTGACCTTTACGTAACCCTTGGCAATTAGGCGCTTCAGGTGCCAATTGACGGTGCCAACCGCCACGCCCAATTGGTAGGCAAGGTTGGCCTGGGTGACGTCAGGATCGATTTCAATTTGCTCCAACAGGAGCATATCGCGGGCTGAATCCAAGTTTTGTTCCATGGGCTAAAATTCAGGCGTTGAATTATAACACTTGCTTCCAGGGATGGAAGCGATCTTTCCGGAAGGTTAGGCCTTGGCCGCGGCCAATATTTCCACGATCCTTTGAGCCGTCTTTCCATCCCATAGCTCCGGTTGCGTGCCGCTAAGCGGCTGGCTAATCGCCGCGCGGAAGCCAGTTAAGATTCCGTCCCTTTTGTTCCCAACCAGCCGATTTGTCCCCATTCTGAGCGTTATGGGTCTTTCTGTGTTGCTTCTAACGGTAAGGCAGGGTATACCCAAGACGGTAGTTTCTTCCTGAATTCCCCCAGAATCAGTAACCACCAGCCGAGCTCTAGTCATTAGGCTGAGGAATTCCAGGTACCCGAGTGGCTCAAGGACTCGGATACCAGCCTCGGACAGGCGGCCGGCCAAGCCGTGATCAGCAAGGTGTTTTTGGCTTCTGGGGTGAACAGGAAATAGTAGGGGAAGATCCGACTGAATCTCGACCAAAGCATCAACAATTTCTTCAAGATCCTCCAATGCGTCTACATTGGATTGACGGTGGAGGGTAACCAGCCCGTAGTGGCCCGGGCTCATTCCATAATTCTCCCAAGCTTTTTTCTCCTCGGCCACAGTTTTGAACCGCAATAGGCTATCCACCATGATATTGCCCACAAAGTAAATCCGATCTTCAGAAATCCCTTCATCAATAAGGTTTTGATCCGCATCTCGCGAAGGTGTGAAAAGTAAATCCGACAACATGTCGGTCACAATGCGGTTGTGTTCTTCGGGCATGCTTCTGTCAAAGCTGCGTAACCCGGCTTCCACGTGGGCTAATTTCAAGTCGGACTTATTGGCAGCGATCGCGGCTGCCAACGTTGAATTCACATCGCCAAATACGACCACTACTGCAGGTTTTCGCTTTTCAAATTCCTTCTCCAGAGCCAGGATGATGCGGCCCACTTGGTGGGCAGGGCTGCCACCATGGACGTCTAAATATCGATCAGGTTTGGGCAACCCAAGTTGCTCAAAAAACACATTCGACATGTTTTCGTCGAAGTGTTGACCGGTATGGATCAACTGCGCTTCCATGAGGTCATCTTTTCGAATGGCCTCAATTAGTGGTGCGGCTTTCATAAAATTAGGCCGCGCTCCGACAACCAGGGTAAGCAACTTTTTCATATCGCGAGTTTACATCCGCGCCGAATCGATTAGTTCGGCGATCAATTCCCCAATTGCCAATGAAGCCGTAGCCGCCGGAGAAGGAGCATTGAGAACGTGCAGCCATTTTTCATTGTGCACAAACCGGAAATCGTCCACAAGGTTGCCATTAGGGTCGACCGCCTGGGCGCGTACTCCGGCACGGGCCGGCTCTAAATCCCACCTAGTTAACTCGGGCACCAATTTCTGCGCTGCCCGGGCAAACGTAGATTGGCTCCAAGCCTTGAGCATCTCACCGAACCCACTCTTTAAGTGTTTCTGCGCCAGCCGCCAAAAGCCTGAATAAATAAGCGAATCGATCACATCTCTAATCCGCACATCGCCTGCATGATACCCTTCTCGCTGCAGTGCAAATACGGCATTTGGCCCGGCGAGGACCTCACCATCGATTGTCCTGGTCAGGTGTACACCTAGAAACGGAAGGCGGGGATCGGCCAACGGGTATATCAAGCTGCGCACTAAATGCCTGACTTTGGGCTTTAATTTGAAATATTCTCCGCGGAATGGAACAATCCGCAGGCCTGGATCGACGCCTGCTTTCCGCGCCAGCCGATCGCTGAATAATCCCGCGCAGTTGATTGCGCGCCGAGCTTCGATATGGCCGTCGTTGGTCCTGAGTTTCAGGTCAGCGGCATGAGAATCAATCCCAACAACGGTCGTCCCCAATTTGAATGCCACCCCGTTATCTGAAAGCAATTCAACTAATGCTCGGGCAACACCTGTGAAATCGACGACTCCGGTTTCGGGTATCCATATTCCTTTTATCCCGCCGGAGTGGGGTTCCACCTCGCGCATTTCTTCTGCTTCCAGAAGTTTTACCTCTATGCCGTTTTCCTTGGCTTTTTGAAACAGCTTATTAAGTTCCGGGAGTTCATTTTCATCAGTGGCGAGAATCAATTTGCCGCAAATCTCATATTTGATTCCATTTCGGTCACAGAAATCCAACATTGCCTTTCGCCCTCGAGCCGTCAGATCGGCTTTCAGGCTGCCGCGCTGATAATAAATTCCCGAATGCAGCACACCACTATTCCGCCCTGATTGG
This sequence comes from Anaerolineales bacterium, assembly GCA_035291465.1. Classification (GTDB taxonomy): domain Bacteria; phylum Chloroflexota; class Anaerolineae; order Anaerolineales; family UBA11579; genus JAMCZK01. The sequence goes on along the minus strand of DATDRZ010000055.1, from coordinate 15,942 downwards.
TGCTGGGCGACATCGGTCTCTTTCTCGATCAAAACAATCGAAGCATCCGGATGCCTATTTCGGATCGCCCAGGCCGTTGCGAGGCCAACCAATCCACCGCCGATAATTGCAAAATCGTAAGTCCTTTTGCTGCTCAAGAGCCCTCGCCGCGAATAATAACACCGGGCTTGACGCTAAGGGAGGTACGCTATAAAATCCTTACGCAACTTAACAGTGGTGTTCGGGTGGCCGCCCCGTGGCGGCGTACTGCGAAGCCGGTGAAAATCCGGCGCTGTCCCGCAACTGTGATCCGCCTCGCGCGGTAAGCCAGGTCGCCGGCCCGAATTTTTCGCACGTCCTCGCGGAAGAGAAGTGCAGTTACCTGACCAGTTTCAGGTTGCCGTATCCCTGCCGCACGCAGGGTTTTTTGTTTAATTTCGAATACATAAAGGAGAGAACCGCCATGAACGCCAGAAAAATATTCCTTGTTTCCATTCTCCTCGTCTTCGCCCTGGCATCCTGCGGAGCACCGGCAGGCGAAGCAACACTGCCGGCACCGGAAGTCAACATTACGCAGGCAACCACCACTCCCATCCCCCAGACGACCTTCCCGCTGACCATTAGCGATGGTCTGCAGCGCACAATAACACTGGATGCCCCTGCACAACGCATCGTATCCCTTGCGCCGTCTAACACAGAGATCTTATTTGCCATCGGCGCGGGGCCCCAGTTGGTTGGCCGTGATCCTCTTTCTGATTATCCAGCCGAAGCCCAAAACGTCACCGACATCGGCGACACCTTCATCCAGTTGAATACTGAATTGATCGTCAGTCTGGAACCGGACCTGGTGCTCGCCGCAGAAATCACCCCACCGGAACAAGTGGCCCAACTTGAACAACTAGGTGTGGTCGTGTTTTGGCTGGCCAACCCGACGGATTTCGAGGGTTTGTACACTAATCTGGTCACCGTTGGTCAACTGACCGGGCACGACCTGGATGCTGCGACGTTGGCCGAATCTATGCGCACTAGAGTTTCCGCCGTGGAAACCGCCGTCGCAGGGATTTCAGACAGGCGGGTTGTCTTCTATGAAGTCGATGGCCTTACTGACCCGAACGCGCCTTATACGGCTGGATCTGAGACCTTCATCGACCTGATCATCAATGCGGCGGGCGGGCAAAATGCAGCAGGAACCCTCGAGGGTTACAAGCAAATGAGTATCGAAGAATTGTTGGTGCAAAACCCTGATTTCATTTTGCTTGGCGATGCTGCCTACGGCGCCACTCCGGAGTCAGTTGCCCAACGCGCCGGTTGGGCAGAGCTCGCGGCTGTGCAAACCAATCAGGTTCTCCCCTTCGACGATAATCTGATGAGCCGGCCTGGGCCTCGAATGATTGACGCCGTTGAGCAATTGGCACATTTACTTTATCCGGACCTATTTAACTGATTCGCCCGAAAAGCTTAGCGCGGTCATGAAAACGGCCTTTCTGCTAAGGCGTCCGTTTCTTTTGAACACCACCTTTTTGGTGTTGGCCCTGCTGCTGAGCATTGCACTGGGCGCTGTTTCGATTCCGCCACAAGACTTGTTTAATACTTTGCTGGGTGGTCGAACTCTTGACGCTACTTTTGCCACCATCGTCTACGATATCCGCTTACCCCACGCCCTGCTGATTGCACTCACGGGGGCTGCATTGGCTGGCAGTGGCGCGGCGTATCAGGGGTTGTTCCGCAACCCGCTGGCTGACCCGTATCTCATCGGCGTTGCGTCCGGAGCCGGCTTGGGCGCCGTATTCGTAATGGCACAACAATGGCCGCGATCGTTGCTGGGTTTCTATGCGATCCCGGCTGCTGCGTTTATTGGAGCCATAGCGGCCGTTGCGACGGTTTACACCATCGCCCGCCTTGGAAAAACAGCGCCTGTGACCACCTTGATTCTTGCCGGGGTGGCCGTCAGTTCTTTTGCCACGGCGCTGAGTTCGTTCATCATGCTCTATTCCAACAACGAGCTGCGCCGGGCGTTAGCCTGGCTCCTGGGGGGTGCAGCGCTCAGCGGCTGGCCGCCAGTCATTGCTGTACTCCCTTACACCATCATCAGTCTCGGCATCCTTTTAGCATCTGGCCACCAGTTAAACGTACTGCAACTGGGCGAGGAGCAAGCCCAACAGCTTGGTTTGCCCGTTGAGCGCATCAAAGTCTTGCTGATAGCCGCCGCCTCTCTGGCCGCGGCCGCGGCCGTCGCTTTCTCAGGAATGATCGGCTTTATCGGCCTCATCGTCCCACATGCTCTGCGTTTGATCTGGGGAGGAGATCACCGGCGCCTGTTACCACTCTCGATGCTGGGTGGCGCCGCGGCTCTTCTGTTCGCGGATCTGTTGGCCCGCACCATTTTCGCTCCAGAAGTTTTGCCGATCGGAATTCTGACCGCCCTGGCTGGCGTTCCATTTTTTCTTTGGCTGCTCCGCCGCGCCAAAGCGCAGTTGTGGTGGTGACCATGCTGTCCGCGAAGGCATTGCATCTCGCTTATGGCGATAACAAGGTTTTAAATGGAGTAGATATTCAGGTTGAGAAGGGCCAACTGCTTGGGGTTATTGGCCCTAATGGATCCGGTAAAACCAGTTTGATACACGTCCTTAGTGGAATACTCAAACCCCTTTCCGGCTCCATAATTCTGGAAAACAAAGAGCTCTCAGAATTTCGCGATCAGGAGCGGGCTCGCCATATTGCCGTTGTCCCGCAATCCGCCCAATTGCCCCCCGCCTTTACGGTCTTCGAGTCGGTTGCCCTTGGCCGTACGCCACACCTGAGTTGGCTCGGTCGAATGGGGGCGCATGACTTGGATATCGTTCAGCACGCGCTGCAGTCCAGCCAGGTTGCTCATCTCAGCGATCGCCGTATCAATGAACTCTCAGGCGGTGAACGGCAACGCGTTTTTCTGGCTCGCGCCCTGGCACAGGATTGCCCCATCCTTCTGCTCGACGAACCTACCGCGCATCTGGATTTACATCATCAGGTATCCTTGCTCAGCTTGGTTCGCCGCCTGGCCCACGAAAAAAGCTTGGCCGTCTTGGTCGCCATGCACGATCTAAATCTAGCTGCGCTGTACACAGACCGGCTAATCCTTTTGGTCGAAGGCCACGTCCGCGCCTCAGGGTCGCCGATTGAAGTATTGACCACCGAAAATTTGCAGAATGCCTATCAGGTTCCCTTGCAAGTTCATACAAATCCCCAGCATGGTTCTCCCTGGGTGGTCCTCCAGCGTTTCTGATTTACAAATTCCCCGATTCCATCTATTACCTGCCTTGACGCTTGGTGCTAGAATGCCCGCGTTATGAGCACGAAGCGAATTCTCCTTGTTGAGGATCAAAAGGACAGCGCGGAAGTTTTCCGCGCCGGCTTGGAAAGCCTGGACAAAGCCTTCCAGGTGACCACCGCTCTCTCCGCCGAGGAAGCTCTAAAAGCCTTGGAGAAAGAGAAATTCGATCTCTTAATTGCAGACGTGCTCCTTCCAGGTATTTCGGGCCTTGAGCTCATGGCTCGCTTCCGCCGCCGAAACCCTGAGACAAAAGTAATCCTAATCAGTGGAGTCCACGATCATGAAATCCGTAAGCAGGTTGCCCGGTCGGGTGCGGAGGCCTTTTTCTTCAAGCCGGTGGAGTTGGCGGATTTATTGGACGCTGTTGAGCGGCTCTTCGGCATTGCGGAAAGCCTTCTGCCACCCGAAATTTCTGTATGGAAGGAAGAATTGGCAACCGAAGAAAAGCCAGCTAAGCAGATCGCCAATCAGCTTTCGGAACTCCGCTTTAATTTGCAAGCGCTTAGTGTTGGCTTGATCAACGAGCGCGGCCAAATCCTAGCTCGCGCCGGTTCCCTACCCGACCCGGAGATCGAGACCTCGCTGATGCCTCATCTGATGTCAGCTTTCCTTGCGGCGGGCCGTATCGCCGCTTTCTCCAAATCACCATATCCGGACGATTTGCAAGTTTTCCGCGGGAAAGAATATTTCCTCCACCTTAGCAGCATCAGCCCGTCTTATGCGCTGCTGCTCGTCACCAAGCCCCTACCGCCAGCCCGAATGGCCGCTCAAGCTGAGGCTCTGCAAAAAGCCATCGGGCGCCTTGCCCAGGAATTAAACCGACTCGAAAAGGCGACCAAACCGGTGCCCGCGGTTCAAACCACTGACAGCAAACTGGGCGACACCGATCCCCATCTGGAAAGCCTTTTGGAAAAAGCGGAAACGAAACCTTTGAGCCGAAGGGAGACCGACAAGTACTGGAGAAACAAGGGGAAAGAAACACACTCCCCTCCAAGGCAAGGTGCGCTTAGCTACGAACAGGCTGTCCAACTGGGTTTAGCGCCGAAGGACTCCTGAAGCAATCCATTTTTTCATTATGTTACAATTCCGCCTCTTAGTCTGCCCTAGGCAGCACTGGGGCGTGGTGCAATGGCAGCACACCGGACTTTGAATCCGTGGATCCTGGTTCGAGTCCAGGCGCCCCGACTGTAGCCAACTCATGCCAACTGAATTAGCCGAAGATCCACTGCTAAATCCCTATCTCACGGTTAAAAATCTGAATCAGTTGTTGTGTTCTGCCTCTTGGGCGTGGGGACCTTTGACCAAATGAAGGTCCGTGTAATCCTGTTGGCAGCCGGCAAAGGCGTACGCATGCGTTCCCGCCTACCCAAGCTGTTGCATCATCTCTCGGGCCGCCCCATGATATTGCACTCGCTGGAATCTGCGGAGCGCGTCACGAAAGAGCCGCCTGTGATCGTCGTAGGACACGGCGCCGAATCGATACGCGAAACAGTAGGACCACGCGCCGAATTCGTCGAACAGATCGAGCAACTTGGCACAGGCCATGCTCTGTTGCAAACGCAACGCCTATTAGAAGATGAGGCGGATTTCGTTGTTGTGACTAACGCTGATCTTCCCCTCGTCACTTCGGACACACTGAAGAAGGTATTAGATAAGCAAAAGAAAAACAATGGCCCTTTCACTATTCTCACGCTGAAACAAAAGGAGGCTCGAGGTTTCGGACGTGTTAGGCGCAACATCTCGGGGGAAGCGATCGCAATTATTGAAGAAGCCGAAGCTTCTGCCCAGGATTTGTCCATCGACGAGCTCAATGTAGGTGTGTATTGTTTTCGAGGCGATTGGCTGTGGCCAGCGCTAAAAAAAATAAAACCTTCACCCAAGAAAAAAGAGTATTACCTGACCGACCTGCTGGAAATTGCAGCCAGCGAAGGAGAACACATCGAAACGACCTCGCTGGAGGATGCGACCGAAGCGATTGGCATCAACACCCGCGAACATTTGGCCGAAGCCGAAGCCGTCTTGCGGTCCCGTATTAATCAGCACTGGATGCTGGAAGGCGTCACGTTCATCGACCCGCAAACTACGTATATCGATTCGGGGGTGACCATTGGCCAAGATACCGTTGTTTGGCCGAACACAATGCTTTTGGGAACGACAAGCATAGGCGAAGATTGCATCGTTGGCCCCAATACCGTCATCCGCAGCAGCCGGGTGGGTAACGCATGCCGCATCGAGGCCACGGTTGTTGAGTTGGCTATCATTGAAAACAATGTTGATATTGGCCCCTTTGCTCACCTGCGGAAAGGAGCGCAACTAAGCGACGGCGTCCACGTTGGCAATTTTGGCGAAATAAAGAATTCGACCCTTGCTCCCGGAGTCAAAATGGGCCATTTCTCTTACATAGGCGATGCAACCATCGGTCGAAATGTCAACATCGGCGCCGGGACGATCACTGCCAATTACGACGGCAAGAAAAAGAACCCAACGGTGATCGAATCGGATGTGTTCATCGGGTCAGATACCATGTTGGTTGCCCCCTTGCACATCGGCCAGGGAGCGCGTACTGGAGCGGGCGCCGTGGTAACCAAAGACGTTCCAGCACACACTGTGGTCGTGGGAGTGCCGGCGCGTGCCATCCGTCGATTGGAGGAACCCGATTAGTACCCTTCTTTTCCTGCTCATTTTCCTGCTTGCTGCCGATTTACTGATCACCGCAACACGCACGGGAATCCTGAACGCCCGCTTTTCCCGCTTGACCACGCTCAGCGAAGAACTCGGCCACCGGGTCGATCAAACTCTCGAACTGGTCAAACGCCGCACAAGTCTGCGCGACAGTCTGCGGTTGGTACTAACGCTACTTCGTTTCTTGATCGCGGGGCTGGTCCTTGCGATTCTCCTACCGTTTGATCCGGCCATCGTCCCGATTCAAATCCTGGGCGGTTGGCTGCTGTTGACCGCCTTAGGCATTTGGCTCTTTGAATTTTTTGTCGAGCGACGAATCTTGCGCGATCCCGAATCTTGGGCGCTTCGCCTCGCGCCTCTAGCGCGCGCCGTGTCTGTGATCATGAGTCCCTTTTTAGCTTTACCGTCTCGTCTTTCAAATCCCAGCGGAGAGCCAAAACAACTGGTCACCATCACCGAAGATGAATTGCGCTCCTTTGTTGACGCCAGCCAACGCGAAGGCGTTTTGGAAAAGGACGAGCGCCAGATGATTTTTTCCATCTTTGAATTCGGAGACACCCTGGTGCGGGAGATCATGGTGCCTCGCATAGATATTTTCGCCCTGGATGTAGATACGCTGATAGACAAAGTCGGCGATGCCTTGCTCGAATCAGGTTACTCGCGCGTGCCTATCTACAAAGACAAGATCGACAACATCATCGGCCTGCTGTATGCCAAGGATCTGCTCAAGATCTGGCGGGCACCGGGGCACATCAAATCTTTGCGGGAACTTTTGCGACCAGCCTACTTCGTCCCCGAATCCAAAAAACTCGACGATTTATTGGCCGAAATGCAGGGCGGCCGCATTCATATTGCCATTGTGGTGGATGAATACGGCGGAGTTGCTGGCCTTGTGACGATGGAAGACATGATGGAAGAGATCGTAGGTGAAATCCGGGATGAATACGACCATGGGGAAGAGCTTTCCTATCAGAAAGCCGATAATGGGGATTTGATATTCCATGGGCGCATCAGCCTGAATGATTTCAACGAAATCATGGGAAGCGATCTACAAAGCGAAGATGCCGACACCCTGGGCGGGTTCCTTTTCGGCCGCATTGGACGCATCCCGAAAGTTGGCGAAAAAATCGAAGAAGATGGTTTGATTTTGACTATTGAGCAAATCGTGGGCCGCCGGATTCGCCGCGTGCGCGCCCAAAAATCCGAGGTTGCCAAAGCTGCCCAGGAGCGCCAAGCGAATGCTAAACAAAGCACAGCAAGATGAATTAGTAGAGGCTGCCAAAAAGGCTCAGGGGTCCGCTTATGCGCCTTATTCAAATTATCATGTTGGCTCCGCCCTTTTGACCAGTTCAGGCAAAGTCTATCTGGGCGCCAATGTTGAAAATGCCGCCTACCCCGATTCGATCTGCGCCGAACGCGTGGCGGTTTTCAAAGCGGTCACTGAGGGGGAACGTTCGTTCCAGGCCATAGCTGTTGTCACACGCGATGGGGGTACTCCCTGCGGCTCCTGTCGCCAGGTCTTAGCCGAGTTCGCTCCGGATGCTCAAGTAGTGATTGCCAACGAAAAGGGAGAAGTGACTCGCGAAGCCACAGTCTCTGAACTACTGCCAGGCGCTTTTGGCCCCAGTAATTTGAAAGCAATACTTTAAGCGAAAATTCCGTATGCGTTCGCTCATCATCAGCGACATCCACGCCAACGCGACCGCGCTGGAGGCAGTACTGGGCCAAGCCGGCAATGTCGATGGCGTCTGGTGCCTCGGAGATTTGGTGGGTTACGGGCCCGATCCCAATGAATGTATCATGCGGATTAAAGAGTTGCCCAACCTTATCTGCCTCCAGGGCAATCATGACGCGGCCGCTCTCGGCCACCTGGCGTTGGATGGTTTCAATCTGGAAGCACGCCGGTCGATTGAATGGCTGCGAGAACAGCTGACCGAAGAATCGGCAGCTTTTTTGCAACCTCTGACCCCGCGCGCAGAAGTGAATGACATCACGTTGGTGCATGCCAGTCCACGCCAGCCCATTCTGGAGTATCTACTGGACACCTATTCCGCCAGAGAGAATTTTTCGTATTTCGGCACCGATTTTTGCTTTGGCGGTCACACTCACATCCCCGTGCTTTTCAGGCTATCAAACCAGACGGTAAGCTTCGAAATTCCAAAACCTAACGCGCAGGTTCAATTGCAGCGTCGCTGCATCGCCAACCCGGGTTCAGTGGGCCAGCCCCGCGACCGGGACCCGCGTGCCTCCTACGTGATTTTCGACGACGAGTCAGATACATGGGTTTATCGCCGTGTGGAATATGATTTCCAATCTGTTCAACAGCGCATGCACGCCGCCAACCTGCCAGAAAGGCACATTGCCAGACTGGCAGAAGGTTGGTAGTTAGTTAGGAACCATTAGCAGCGCAAAAACGTCATACTGGTGAATGCAGCATCCTATCCTTGTGCAAAGGAGCACATAATGAAGAAGAGAACCCTCACGGTCTTATTCGCAGTCGCCAATCTTTCCGCCATTTTGCTGGCCGCCTGCGCCCCGGCGGCGCTCAGCACAGAGGAACGCGGGCTGTATCCCGAAGGTGAAGCTGTTGGCGCGCCTTCCTTCGCCGAAGAGCCGGCGGCCGGCTTTGCCGGTGAACTGGATGCCGGCGGGGTGGTTGCCAATGACGCGGTTGCTGACCAGGCGGCTGAACGACTGGTCATCAAAAACGCCAGCCTCTCCATTGTGGTGGACGATCCCGAACAGCGCATGAAAGAGATTGGCGACATGGCCGAGCGTATGGGCGGCTTTGTGGTCAGTTCGAACCTTTACAAGACCTCGCTCGCCAATGGAACCGAGGTGCCCGCCGCGTACATCACAGTTCGCGTGCCTGCTGACGATTTTCTAGCTGCCCTGGAAGAAATACGCGAAGGCGCCATCGATGTGCCCAATGACAACCAGTCCGGGCAGGATGTGACCGCCGAGTACACCGATCTGCAATCACGATTGCGCAACCTTGAAAATGCCGCCGACCTGCTGCGTCAAATCATGGAAGAGGCGCGTGACACGGAAGATGTGCTCAATGCCTTCAACCAGCTTAATTCCATCACCGAGCAGATCGAGGTTTTAAAGGGGCAGATCAAATACTATGAAGAATCAGCTGCCCTTTCTGCGATCAGCGTCGACATCATTGCCAATGAAGCTGTGCAGCCCATCAAAGTTGGACCCTGGGACATCACCGGCGTTGCCAAGGAAGCTATCGAAGCTCTGGTGAAAGCCCTGCAAGGGATCGCCGAAGCGCTGGTCTGGCTCGCCCTCTACGTGCTACCCATTGTGTTGATCATCGGCATCCCCGCCTGGTTGATCTTCCGCGGCCTGCGCGGTTGGTATGACCGCAGAACCCCACCAAAACGATCAAGATAACGAGTCTCCACAAAAGGGCCGGCTGACGCCGGCCCTTTTGATTTCATCGACACCCTTGAGGTAATGTTGGGGATTGCTTTCCCTCGTCGCCGCAAAGCGGCTCACTCAGGACAAGCTATGGCGCCAATGCGCCTCCTCGCAACTGCGGACGGCGGAGCTGTCCTTGACTTGCATTAGAATTACCAAACTTCAATCGCTTTTACTCTCCAGGAGAATGATTTCATGAGACCCGTGTACTTGATCTCTGGGGGCGTCTCGAAGTTTGCCAAGGCGCGACCCGATAAGACGTTCCAGGCGATCATCAAAGAGGCCTACGACTATTCCATCAGCGATATTGGATTGGATTTCCCGACATTCACTTCGATAGTAGACGGCTCCGTGGCTTCATATTTCTCCGATCACTTTGCGCGCCAACTGATGGCGGGAATCATGGCTCAGGATTATTTAGGCCTGTGCCCCAAACCCGGCCATCGCGTCGAAGGCGGCGGGGCCACCGGCGGCCTTTGTTTCCAGGAAGCCTGGAAATCCGTCGCCAGCGGGCACATGGATGTCTGCGTGGCTTATGGTTTCGAAACTATGAGCCATGTAGAGACCTGGAAGGGCAATGAGTTCATCGCTTTGGCCTCTGATGTTTCCTTCGATTACCCCGTAGGCGGTTTCTACTCCGGCTATTACGCCATGATGGTCACCCGCCACATGAAAGAATTCGGCACCACGGTCGAGCAGATGGCGCACGTCAGTGTTAAAAACCACATCAACGCATACCACAATCCCTACTCTCAAAAACGAAACCGCTACACCATAGAAGATGTGCGCAAATCCCCCATGGTCGCCTGGCCGCTCACCCGCCTGGATATCTGCGTGATGTCCGACGGCGCTGCGGCCTGCATCCTAGCTTCCGAAGAAGGGCTCCAAAAACTGGAGGCCGCTGGCGCCAAGATATCACGGCCGCTGGTGAAAGTGACTGGCATCGGCCGCGGTACGGATGCGATGCGCATGGCCGATCGCCCCCACGTTGATTACGAGTTCTTCATGGAAAACTATGCCACCGAACAGGAAAAGAATTCGGACGAAACACGAACGTATTACAAGAAACTCTGGGATCATGGCACACGTTACCCTGGTGTGCATTCCTTCCGCGCCGGTCGCACCGCCGGCAACATGGCTTACAAACACGCCGGCATCTCCGATCCGCTAAAGGAATTGAACTTCGTCGAGTTGCACGATGCTTACACCTCCAGTGAAATCCAGACCTACGAAGACCTGGGTTTGTGCCGCTATGGCGAAGGCGGACCCTTCGCCGCGTCCGGCAAGGCGCACATGCCCGGCATCGATTATGGGCACAAGCTCCCTGAGAAATCCGAATGCGCCGTTAATCCTTCTGGCGGACTGATCGCGTGTGGGCATCCTGTAGGCGCCACAGGCTTGATGCAGGGGGTCTTCGCCCTCTGGCAGTTGCAGGGCACAGTGAAGAAACATTTCGGCGATGAAGCCTTGCAGGTGAAGAATGCCAAGCGCGGCGCGATCCATTCGCACGCCGGCACCGGCACTTACGTCAGCGTGAGCGTCTTGGAAAGAGAGAACTGAGATGGCTAAACTTCCCGCAAAACGACCTGAAACCCTAGGTGGTTTCATAGTTCATGGAATTCCTTTCCCCGTAGATTCCGACCCCGAATCGCTGGCCTTTTTGAAGAAGCTTGCGCCGATCCAGATCGAGCAGGAATACAAGATCACCTATCTGCACTCCTACGGCCAGGACAGCCCCTGGTTTGCTGGGCTAGCTAACAAGCGCCTGCTCGCAAGCCAGTCAGCGGATGGCAAGAACACCTACGCCAATCCGCGCGGCCACGATATGTACAGCGGGGAGGAAACCAACTGGATCGATATAACGGATCGAGCCGCTAATGTGCACGCGTTCACGGTGTGCTACTTTGGTTCGGAGGAATTCCTCCCGGAGACGCCTTATGTGTTGGCGCTCATCGAGTTCGAGGGCGTGGACACATTGCTGCTGACTCGCCTCACCGGTGTCGACCCTGCATCCGCGTCCCTCGATTGGATCGGCATGCCCGTCAAACCAGAATTCCTGCGCAACAGCAAACTGAAGCCAACGGATATTTATTTCGTCCCTGTTAAGTTGTAGTACTTAACCATCCTGCGTAGTATTGCGCGTTGTCAGTGTTGTCACTGTTGTCAGCGCTGTCGTTGTTGTCATTGTTGTCACTGTCGCAACCGGCTGACCTCCCCAGTGGGCGAGGGATTCGAGGCTGAGGCCGGAAATCGGTTATCAGCTTCGGCCGAAACTGACAGGATCTCCGTTAGCGCGAATTGGGTTCTGGCAAACGCCTGGCCTAAGCGTTCCTCGAGGTGCAAGAATCCCAGCGCCTCGGCTCGCAAAGCCGAGTTCGGCTTTGCAGCTGGCTTCTCTTGCCTACGAATCCCCTTGAACAAGAATTGATCCATCTTTTTCTCGCCCACCATGTTCAATATATATATAGCACAAGATTTAGAAATTTGGGGTTTTGGAGGGATTTGTCAAGCAAGACGTTTGATGTAGTTGTGGAAATTCGTGGCGAGCATAATATACAAAGTTACGATTTTATGGTTTTTCATGTTTTCTACTGTAACAAACAGCTATATTAAAAGCACAACGGTTTGTTGGGATGGGAAGCCATAGGTGATGTCAAGGAACTGAACAGCGTGGGAAACCGCCCCTAGAAACCCCTCACTGAGGGGCTAGCCTTGCCATGAGGCGAGATCTACCATTTCAGAAATAATAAGCACCGCGGCATTGCTATTACTTGACGAACCACTGAGGTGGAAGGGTTTTTAGGCGCATTTTATTATGCGTAACTAATTCAACGCCGTGTGTAATGTCTATCGAAAAATGTAATAATTGACTTGCTATATACCTTTTTTACCCCGCCCTTTTTGTTTTTAGGATTCAAGAATCTCCAATAACAATATTCTGGCTCATCCTCCACAATTCGCTTAAGGTTCCAAAATTCGTAATTCTCTGAAAAATTCTTGTATCTATCTCTTAGCAATGCAACAAGATTGTAATAATCCAATGGAAATATTTCAAAAATCTCCTTTTCTTCAAGTCTGGCTGCTGGTGCTTGAGGATCGGCAGAAATCCTAACCCCATCCCCTGGTTCCATTTTGTGGACAACAACCTTTGAACCTTCTGGCGCCTCCACAACTTGACGTATACCGCTTAGCCAGAAACTTTTTGTCTGCTCTATCTCGCGCCTTAGGAAATCGCGTAAATCTGCCGCGGTGCAAGGTTCGCTTTTTGCACTATGACGAAAATACACCGCTCCTTTGCTAAAGGCTTCTTTTTGTTTGCCTGCCTCAGTTTGATAATTGCCGGATTTAATAAATACTAATGGATTTGAAACCTTACCAACTAAAATTGCAACTACAAGTTTTTGATTTTTTTCTACTTCCCTAATTTCAAACGCGCTAAATTGATCTCCTGTGTAGGAGAATACTTTATCGGCAACAACAGCGGGGTCAAGTTTTCGAATGTTGTCAAGATTTTCATTGGAAGGACTTCCGTCGTTAGCAACGCCGACCAAGATTATTCCTCCACCAGTATTTGCCATTGCAACAATATCCTTGACAATTTCACACCAGTCCCCAATCGACAAAACATCAAACTTGCTCTTGAAATCCAAAGCTGTTGATTCTTTATTTCTGCTCAGAGCCTCATTGATGCTTAGCATTGTCCCTCCATAATAAATGAGGATCATAAACTTTATTAGCCATCAATTCCTTTCCCTAGGCCTCCAATCTTGCTGCACAGCCCATGCTCCGCTTCACTCGACTGGATCACGTGTAAAAAGAAAAAGCGCCCGTGCTCCAACTTACCGTGAATTCTAGAGATCGGTAGTTGTTTTTTTATCTTTCCTAGTTCGCCTCGCGTCGTTCGCCATCAGTTCAAGTTCGGCTTGACGAAGCATCATCCTCTTAGATTCGGAATAGAAAGGCGCTCCAAATTGATACCATGGCGGGGGAACCAGTAAATTTGGAAATTTATGTTTAGGTCTACTAATCGACATTATCAGACCAAAGATAATTCCGGGAACAGCAAGGAGGCCGAGCGTAATTAAGAGAGTTTTTATCCCCTCCCAACCTCCAATAGTTGTCCAAACCAGAAATACCGCGACTCCTAAGAAAATCACTTGAAGTATTCCAAAGAGTACACATCCAAAACCCGATATTTGCCGACCGTCCTCGTCCAGCTCACTCTCTTGGATCCCACTAGGCATTCCAATCACAGTTCCAGAAATTGTTGCCCTTGTTTCTCGCGAATCGGAGAGTACTTGAATCAAACACCCGTCACCATTGTCTAGGAAATCAAAGAAAATCGGTATTTCAAAGGATTCTTCACCACTCTTTCCAGTACCAAGCGAAATATTACAGATGTCCCGAGTGGACTTTACTAAAGAAACATCTAGTACTTGACCGTGGTTAATATGAATAGTAATTGGATCATTATTGGCAATATCATTTCTTCGAATTGCAGATTTTCCAAAATTGGCAAACCTTAGAAATTGAATATAAACCCGCTGAACATGCATTCGAGAGCCATCGTCCTTCGTGTAGACAACTTCTAACGAATACGGGCTTTCTGCACTGATAACCTCGGCCAATGGTGTGGAATTCAAAGACTCATAAACCAGTCTTTTTTCTACAATGCTACGTTTGTAGGTTATTACAGCATAAGAAATGCTCGCAATAGAGAGGATTAGCCCAACAATTCCAATCATCAGATTTATGTCCACAATGTCCTCCTAATTCCACTCATTAATATTTTAAACCATTCTCAGATCTCCCTTTTTCTCACAAACCACTCGCGAAATTCCTTGCATTTGCCATCCTCGGCCAAACGAATCAGCCAGACGTTGCTGAAGGTGCCCACGTTGCCTTTGTACACGGTGGTGCCGGTCATCACGCCCAGGTCGCCGTCCACGGCGGCGACTTCATACTCGAAGGTCCAGTCGCTCGGCTGGTCGCCGATGCCTACCCAGCCATCAATGATGGCTTGCTGCCCGATCCAGGGGTTCGTCAAACGGCCCGGTGGAATAAAACGCGTCCTCGGTAAACAACTTCGCAATATCCTTCGGGTTGTTGCTTTTCCACGCCTTCACATAACCTTCAAGCCACCTGGTCACATCGTTCTTGTTCATATTGCGCCCTGCACATCCGATTTCCGTATCCAATATTCGCGGAAATCTCGGCAGCGTCCATCCTCATCCAATCGGATCGTCCAAATATTCGTGTAGATCTCATCTCGTCCGGTGTAGGTCGTCAAACCCTCAAGGACCCCGGTATCGCGTTCGATGGCCAGCCAGTGGTAGTCGAATATCCATTGGTCCTGCGGCTCATTTGCCCAGTCCGCGCGGCCCAGCCACTCTTTCACTATGGTCTCGCGTCCGCGCCAGGGTTCGCGAAACGCCTGCGTCAGGTAAGTAGCGTCTTCAGTAAACAATGCTTCGATGTCCTTGGCATTATTGAACTTCCAGGCTTTCAGGTAGCCCTGAATCCAGTCGTCGAATCTTTTCTTCTCGTTCATGATTTCATCGGCACGTGCCAGGGCAGGACTTAGAAGACCAGAATTCCACTTTTGACCACCGGTCTCGTGCGGCGAATTGAGACAGCTGGCGACCACGTCCTTTGACAGCGATTATAAGCGAGCGGATTTTCAAGAATGTAGGGTTCACAAGTTATTGGGCTGAATCAGCTTTTGCAATTCATAACTGAATAGATTTATTTCCTTATCCAGCGGCCGGAAGAATTCTTCATGCGCTTGAGCTATACGCTGAAGCGCTTCCATCATCACACGCACACCTTGCTGTGTGGGCAAAATGGAAAAGGCGCGCTTATCGCCTTTGGCAACCACTCGATTGATCAGTTTCTTCTTCTCCAGGGTTCGGATAGCTTGCGAGGTTGTCATGGGGTCAACTTTAGTGATCTCGGAAAGACTGATTTGCGTTACCTGTTTTTTCTGCCCAATCATGCGAACGATGTTGCCCAGAATGATCGCCTGAGTGCTGGATAGCTTCAGGTCTCTGAGCGCGGCGTTCAGGTGCCGCTGCCAGAGCTTGGAAACCTGCCACAGCAGGAAGCCAGGGATGCGTTCGGCGTTCTCACTGTAATCCAGCTTGACTTTTTTCATATTTAGTAAGTATACTTATTATATCTCGTCTGGCCAGTGAAAGGGACAGTTCCGTGACCCAACCGTGGAGGAAAACTCTGCTGAGTGCCATGGGCATTATCCTCGTTCTCTGGGGCATTTACTTTGCCTTCTGGGGTTTCGGGGTTTTCGTTGATATGGGCATTCTACCTGCAGACAACCTGCTGGCCTGGGAGAGCGGCCTCTATGGCGCCATCATGATGGGCTGGGGGCTCACTCTGTTTTTCGTGGGGCGCATCGCCTTCGAAAGAAACGACAGAGACCTGTTGCGAGCGCTCCATTGGGGGCTGATCTTGTGGCTGCTTGTAGAAGCCTACTTTTCCGTCACACTCAGCGTTTGGTTCAATGTCGGCGTGGATATCGCATTGAT
>DATDRZ010000054.1:0-16806 GCA_035291465.1 Anaerolineales bacterium | reverse complement strand
AGATGGTCATGCCGGGTGATAACGTGAACCTGCAGGTCGAGCTGGGCTCGCGAGTGGCGCTGGAGCAGGGCTCCAAGTTCGCCATCCGCGAAGGTGGCCTGACTGTGGGCGCCGGCGTGATCACCAAGATCTTGGAATAAGGTAGTATTGAAAGTAAGGAAGAAAAATGGCTGGTAAAAAAGGCGTGCGTGTCATCATTACTCTGGAGTGTACCGAGTGTCATGAGCGCAACTACACTTCGGAAAAAAGCCGCCGCAATGATCAGAACCGGCTGGAGATGACCAAGTTCTGTCCGCGCTGCAAAGTGCATCGCTTGCATCGCGAAACGAAGTAGGATCTGGTTGAAAACCAGACCCGTATTGCGAGGAGTGCGTTACGGAGTAACGCCGACGAAGCAATCTCATGCATCAGGGTTTCAAACCCTCTGCGTGTTTAGGCGAGTAGCTCAACTGGTAGAGCACCGGTCTCCAAAACCGGGGGTTGTGGGTTCGATTCCTGCCTCGCCTGCCTGAAGGCCGCCCGAAGCGAGGGTGGAGAAGGCAAGCTCGGCGCAACCGAGCGCGTTCTCCAACGCGATTGCGAAGCAATCGCAGGGCCGCTGTTAAGCGGCCTTTTGGACGATGAAAAGAGGTGTTATGGCATTGGTACATAAGGAACCCAACGCAATCCAGCGTTGGTATCGCGAAACGGTCAGTGAATTGCGCCGGGTTTCTTGGCCAACTCGGTCGGAGGCAAGAAACCTGACGATCATTGTCATCATTGTGATGATCATTATGGCGATACTCTTGGGCGGTCTTGACTGGTTGTTTTTCCGATTCTTTGGAGCGCTGCTAGGCAGCTAGAATATTTGGTAGTGAGATTGAATGGCAGAAGATAACGAAAACTTGGCGCCTGAGGAACAGGCAGAAAAAGTAACTGGCGAATCGTCGGCCGATGAAGCGATTCAGGACGCCAACCTCGAAGCGCGGGAACACCACGAACCCGTCGAACCCGAAGCCGAAGTGCCTCTAGCTGAGTCTGCGATGGTAAATACCGGCGTGGAGGAGCTTCCGAACGACAAGGACGAATCTCAATCCGCCGATCAGGAAACTGAGGTCTCCGCGCGTTTGGGTGAAGGCGAATTGATCGAGGAATCACCTCCGGCGCAGGAAGAACCGGCAGAAGACCTTTCTCCGGAGGAAGAAGAGGTCTCACTGGAGGCAGAAGCGATAAAGGAAACACCCACTTCAGCGAAGGTCGGGGGGGCTGCTGCCCGCCGCAGTGAAGAAGGGGTTCCCGACCTCAGCCAGGTTCCCCAAGTGGAAGGCGACGGCCGTGCTTGGTATGTCGTACATTGCTATTCAGGCTACGAGAACAAGGTGCGCCACAATCTTGAGCAGCGCATTGAATCCATGGGTATGAAGGATCAGATCTTCGACGTGGTCGTTCCCACGGAAGAAGAAATCGAGGTCAAGGAAGGCAAGCGCCGCACGGTTGAACGTCGCGTGTTTCCAGGTTACATCTTGGTCAACATGCGCCTCACTGAAGAATCCTGGTACGTGGTGCGTAATACCCCCGGCGTCACCAGTTTCGTCGGCCAGGGTAACACCCCGCTGCCGCTGCGCCCGGAAGAAGTCTCTCTGATTGTGAAGCGCATGGAAGCCGAGGCGCCGCGCATCAAGGTTACGTTCAAACAAGGCGAACGCGTACGCATTGTAGACGGGCCCTTCAATGATTTCCGCGGCACCGTTTCGGAAATCGATATGGAACGCGCCAAGGTGCGCGTGATGGTGAATTTCTTCGGCCGCGAAACACCGGTCGAGTTGGATTTCTTGCAAGTAGAAAAGGCTTAAGCATTCGCGGGAGGATTGCCAATCTAGAGGCGTCCGTTACCACCGCAAAGGAGAAAGAATGGCTAAGAAGTTAAAAGCAGTAGTGACAGTCCGCATCGAAGCAGGGAAAGCCAGCCCGGCACCGCCCATTGGCCCGGCTTTGGCAGGGCACGGCATCAACTTAATGGGTTTCTGCAAGGAATATAACGCCCGCACGGCAAACCGCATGGGTGACGTGATCCCCGCGGAAGTTTCGATCTATTCAGACGGTTCCTTCACCTTCATTCTCAAGACTCCGCCTGCTGCGATCTTGCTCGCCAAAGCTGCCGGTATCGAAAAAGGTTCCGGCGAGCCAAACCGCCAAAAAGTAGGTGAGGTGACTCGTGCCCAGGTGCGCGAGATCGCTGAGATCAAAATGCCCGATCTGAACGCCAATACCATGGAAGCCGCAATGAAGCAGATCGAAGGAACGGCCCGCAACATGGGCATCGTGGTTAAAGACTAGTTGATCGTGGGAGAGTCCTGAGGACTCGCTAATACCACAAGGAGACGAAATGGCACACCGAGGAAAGAAATACAAAGCCGCGGCCGCCAAGGTCGAGGTAGGCCGCCAGTATTCACCAACCGAAGCCGTTGCGCTGGTGAAAGCAACAGCCTACACCAAGTTCGACTCAACCATCGAGGTCCACATGAGGCTCGGCGTTGACCCGCGCAAAGCGGATGAACAGGTCCGCGACGTCGTAGTGTTACCTCATGGTTTGGGCAAGACGGTCCGCGTCCTGGTCTTCGCCAAAGGCGAAGGTGCCAGATTGGCGCGCGAGGCTGGCGCTGACGCCTTGGCAGATGACGATGCTATATTAAAAAAGATCGAAGGTGGCTGGCTCGACTTTGATGTGGCCATTTCGACGCCCGACATGATGGGTGCTGTTGGCCGCCTGGGCCGCGTGCTGGGACCCCGCGGGCTGATGCCCAACCCGAAGGCCGGCACGGTGGTGCCTGAGAAAGACCTGCCGCGGGCAGTGAATGAGGCCAAGGCTGGGCGCGTAGAGTTCCGCCTGGATAAAACTGCAAATCTCCACGTTCCAATCGGGAAAGCATCGTTCAATGAAACGCAGCTTTCCGAGAACTTGGCGGCCCTGATGGAGGCGGTGGTTAAAGCCCGCCCGGCCGCGGCCAAGGGCCAGTTTATCCGTACCTTGACCCTCACGGCTACCATGGGACCCGGTGTGCGTGTTGACCCGTTGCAAGCACAGTCCATGAATGTCAAGGAGTAGGACAAGGTTGGGTGCTTTTGACCCAACCGCAGTTGAGAAGCACCCATGGGGTGCGCCGAAGCAATCCCCTGGATTGAAGGCAACGGATTTGCTTCCGAAATGATTATCTAACAAGAGGATGATTTTGTAGTAAAATCTCGCTCTTGTTGGCCACCGCAAAACAGGTGGCACTTTTACCCGAGACAGCAGGAGTTGTATCAGGCGAAGCTTGATCAGCAACTTAATGGCCTGCCGAGGTAAAGGCAACTGATCGCAGAATCACAGACCTGCGTAAGGAAGTCTTTGCTTCGTTTCTGGAGCAAAGATTTTTTATTTGGAGGTGAAAGCTCTTGGCGCTTTCGAAGGAAGAAAAACAAACTATTGTCGCAGAGTACGAAGACTGGTTGAAAAAGGCTGAAGCCGTCTTCCTTACCGAGTACACCGGGCTCACTATGCCCGCCTTCGACGAATTACGTAAACGCGTGCGGGAAGTTGGGGGGGAGTACCATGTGGTGAAGAACACTCTGGGGAAACTGGCTTTCAAGTCAGCGGGCCTGGACGTGCCAGCCGAGTATTTGCTGGGCAGCACCGCATTGGGCGTGGCGTTCTCAGACGCGCCCGGTGTGGCGAAGGCCATAGCGGATTTTGCGAAGGAGAAGGAAGCCGTTAAGATCAAAGGGGGCTTCCTTGGCGCCAAGCTACTGACTTCTCAGGAAATCATTCGCCTGGCGGCGCTGCCTCCGCTGCCCGTGGTACGCGCCCAATTCCTGGCGCTGCTCAATACGCCGGCAACCCAGCTCACTCGTTTGTTGGCAGAACCCGGCCGCCGGGTTGCGCAAGTTCTGAAGGCCTATGCGGAGAAGCCCGCGGCCGCCGGATAAAAAAATAGAAAGAAATAATAGGAGAAAGAAATGGCTGATCTAGAAAAGTTAGTTGAAGAACTGGGCAAGCTCAGCGTGGTGGAAGCTGCCGAGTTGGTGTCCAAGTTGGAGGAGACCTGGGGCGTTTCTGCTGCGGCTCCGGTCGCTGTGGCTGCGGCTCCCGCGGCAGGGGCTGGCGCGGCCCCGGCTGCCGAAGAGAAAACTGAATTCGATGTGATCATCAAGGATGCCGGTCCCAAGAAGATCGAGGTCATCAAGGTAATGCGCCAGTTCACCAACCTGGGTCTTGGCGAGGCCAAAGCGCAGGTTGAGGCAGGTAACGCCAAGATGCTCGAAGGCGTTAGCAAGGAAGTCGCCAACGATGCCAAGGCGAAACTTGAGGCTGCCGGCGCTGTCGTCGAGCTGAATTAATAGCGCGTAGAAAAAGCAAAGGCCGCCTTCGGGGCGGCCTTTTGTTTTTAACGGCAAACAATTCCGTTGCTTAAAGGCTATGATATAGTCATCTCGCAAACGATTCGGAGAAAATCTTCATGGCGGCAAGAATCCTGATTATCGAAGACGACGAAGCCATTCTCGCCTTCCTAAGGCGAGGGTTGGGTTTTGAAGGCTATGAGGTGGAGACGGCAGATGCAGGCCAAAAAGGGTTGGCGCTGGCGGGCGGTAATCGCCCGGACCTGGTGGTGTTGGATTGGATGCTCCCAGGTATGGATGGCCTCGAAGTCTGCAAGCGACTGCGCGCAACAGGAAAAGTCCCCATACTGATGTTGACTGCCAAGGATTCGGTGAGTGATCGTGTGCTGGGTTTGGACGCGGGCGCTGACGATTACATGGTCAAGCCGTTCAACCTCGATGAACTCTTGGCGCGCATCAGAGCCTTGCTGCGCCGCACCCAGGCGCCTAAACAGAAATCGTACACCTTTGCAGATTTGGTCCTGGATACCGGCACGCGCCGGGCGCAACGCGCCGACCGCGTCATCGACTTGACTGCCAAGGAATATGAGTTGCTGGAATTGTTCCTGCGCAACCCGCGCCAGGTCCTAACCCGTGAAATGATTTACGACGAAGTGTGGGGCTACGATTTCGGGGGGGAAAGCAACATCATCGAGGTGTACATCCGTTATCTCCGCCAGAAGCTGGAGGATGGCAAAGAACCACGGTTGCTGCACACGGTGCGCGGCATGGGCTACGTGCTGCGCGAAGACGAATAACTGAATGTCTCTAAGGGCGCGCCTGACCCTATTCTATACGGTAGTACTGGGTGTCGTGCTGGTCTTGTTTGGACTGGCGGTGTACTACCTCGTCTCCGTAGTTCAGCTTCGACAGGTGGATGCCACGCTGGAGCGCACCGCCCGCGACCTGATCGGCGTTGTGCGCATCAACGACGAAGGGGATTTTGTGTTAACGGAACGGGTGTCGCTGGACTCAAGTGTGATTGTTCAGGTTTGGGACACAAATAATCGCCTGGTGGCTATAACCCCATCCGTGGAACCCGACAGTCCGTTTCGCCAACCTCTGGATTCTGCCAATTTTGCCTCGGGGCTCCCGATTTATCGCTCGGTCACCGTAGGCAATGTTCACTTTCGAGTGCTTACGGTTCCCTTGCACACAGGCGGTTCGCCAATCGGCGTATTGCAGAGCGGCACCTCACTCACCATTATCGATGGACTGCGCAGTGAGATTGTGCGCTATCTGGTCGTTTTGAGCGTTATTGGCATCATCCTTGCCGGCATGTTTGGCCTGATCATGGGCAGTCGTGCCCTGTCGCCCTTGGCCACCATGACGGATACGGCGCTGCAGATCACCCGCGCAGATGACCTTTCGCGACGCATTCCGACGCGCGGCATTGTTGACGATGAAGTGGGCAAACTGATTACTTCGTTCAATAACACCATGGGTCGCCTGGAGAAATTGTTTGCCACCCAGCGACGGTTCGTTGCCGACATCGGCCATGAATTGCGAACCCCCCTGACTGTGATTCGCGGAAACATCGACTTGATGCGCAAAGTGGGCATCGAAGACGAGCAATCCTTGCATAGCATCGAGCTTGAGGTTGATCGGCTGGCCCGCCTGGTCGAAGATTTATTGATCCTGGCGCAGGCTGAATCGGGAAAGCTGCCGATGGACAGGCGGCGCGTAGAGATGGACACATTGCTGCTGGAGGTATTCAGCCAGGCCCATGTGTTGGCGGCGGATCGTGTGCGGCTGGAGATCGGTCAGATTGACCAGGTGCTCGTTTGTGGAGATCGTGACCGGTTGAAGCAAGTCGTGCTGAATCTGGTTGCCAATGCTATTAAGTACACCGCTCAAGGCGGCAAGGTAACCGTGAACTTGTTTAAGGAAGAGGGACAGGGCGTCTTCTCAGTGAAGGACACAGGTGCTGGAATTTCAAGCGAGGATTTGCCCCATGTGTTCGAGCGTTTCTATCGCGGCGATAAATCCCGTTCACGGGGTAAAGATGGCGCTGGCTTTGGCCTGGGCCTCTCCATTGCTTATTGGATCGTTCGCAATCACGGCGGCGAAATTGAAGTTAAGTCGAAACCGAATCGCGGCAGCACCTTTACAGTCCGCCTGCCGCTTGCAGATGCAGACTGCGCCGATACGACCGGCGAGCTTAGCGAGCTGCCGCCACGTGCAGCTCAGCCTGAGCGCATAGGCTAGCTCCACCCGCAGCCAGCCACTCTGCGAGAGTCGGGCTGCTCTGGCGCCCGGCCGCCGCGTCGGAGTAGATATTCTCCCCCCAATATTTGTAATCCACGGTTTCCTGCGCCCATTCGGATGGCGGGCGGCTGGCGTCGTTGATCCCGCCGTTGTAACCTGCCAGCGCTAATCCGACATCACCAGTATACGTTTCCAACGAGCTGCGCAAGTAATCCAACCCGCGTAAGGCATTGATGCTTGGCGAATAAGGGTCCTCGTTTTCATTGAAGTGATAGGGCATCACCTGGAATAAGCCGATTGCTCCCGCGCTGGAAACTGCATTCGGGTTGCCACAGGATTCGATCTGCATTACTGTGGCCACCAGATTCGGGTTCAGGTTATTTTCCTGGGACCATTCGATGATCTCTGGCTGCCAGTACAGAACTTCGGGAGTAAATAGTGGTGCCAGCTCTCCAAAGGATTGCGCGCGATTCACACCGGACACCGGGATACGTATCAGGCCAAGGAATAACAGCCCGCCGAATAGAATGACTGAAAATGGCGGGAATAACAAGATGCGCATGATGAGTTCGTTTTAATCTTGAGTTTTGCCAGCTCGCCGACAAAACTCCAAGGTGAGCGGCGAACACATCCTAAGAAAAAAATGAGGCTTCAACGCCGCTCACCAATGCACAGGTGTGTTCCGCGAGAGATTGCTTCGTCTGCGTTGCTTCGCAGCGCACTCCTCGCAGCTGCAGTAAGCGGAGCTACCTGGACTCGCTTTGATCGTCTACGTATACTGGCTGGTTAGTGCGGCTGGGGACCAAGCCATGCTGCATTGCAGGCTGTGCCACACGGCCGTTCCGTGATGTTGCGGGCTGAACGCGTCGCAGAGTGGGTGGCATATTGCGCTGTGAACTATCGGGCGCGGCGAACAGTTTTCCGCTCGCGGTGATCAGCGTGCCGATGACCAGCACGCGGATCAGCCAAACCAGCACCGCAACGAAGGCAGGCACGATTTGGATCAGGGCTTCACGGCCCAGGATGGCGTTGCCTAAATTTCCCTGGCTTAGTAAAGCCAGGGAAATACCCCACCAGGTCAGGACCGCGTTCATCGTCGCGGCCAGCAGCCAGGCGGCAAACAGGTACCAAACCTCCAGGCCTTGTTTGGCGCGCAAGTCAGTGCCATTGCTGAACATGTGGGCGATGCCGGCGAAGTCGATGCTGCAGAAGGCCAGGGCCAGAATGGTGGCCCAACTGATCCCGGCAAAACGCAGATCGCCTAACAGATCACGCAGGGAAAACTCGGTAGTGCTGTAGTTGAAGGCTTCAAACGCCACCAGGGCGCCGGCGATCAGCAGTCCCCATACCAAGTTGCGCTGGACGCGGGCCGGAATGTTGAAGTGGGCCAATAGCCCTTTATTGAATAATCCTCGATTGACCATCTCTTCTCCTTACCCGAATTTGGGCAGAAACATTTGTTCTAAGATGGGCAAAGTATAGAACACAAGTACTAATCGAGTCAAGCGCTGGGTATTGGGGTAAGAAGGGTGGCCCACCCCAGATTTAGCGAATCGTATAATTATTTCATGGCTAAGCAGAGCGCCGGAATTCTGGTTTACCGAATTCATCAGGGTGGGCTGCAGGTGTTGCTCGTACATCCCGGTGGGCCGTTTTGGGCAAAGAAAGATGCCGGCGCTTGGACTGTTCCCAAAGGCGAATTCGACGACGAAGATCCGCTATCCGCGGCCAGACGAGAATTCCTTGAAGAAACGGGAGCGCATGTCGACGGAGATTTTCTGCCCTTGACCCCCGTCACCCAGAAAAACGGCAAAGTGGTGCATGCCTGGGCCGTGGAAGCAGATCTGGATCCAAACCAAATCAAGAGCAATACATTCGAGATGGAATGGCCGCCGAAATCTGGAAAAAGGCGTGAATTCCCAGAAGTCGACAAAGCGGCCTGGTTTTTGCCTGAAGAGGGCATGAAAAAAATAAACCCGGCACAGGCCGGGTTTATTCGCGAACTGGAAGAAAAGCTGAAAAAGTAGAGACCTTTTCGCGTGGTTTACCCCGAGCGAGGCGTATGGGTTCAGGCTAAAGGGTAAGCTCTTGCAAGGTGGTTATACGGGTATCGGACCCGGTTCCGGTTCTTCTGTAATCACGTCGTTGGCAATGAGTGACTTCTTCACTGGAATCGCCGAGTAATGCTCCAAGATCAGTTTTGGATTCGAGGGATTAAGCAGGATGGTGTCTGAACCCGTCCAGGTTTTTCCGTCCGAACTGGCTCTCCAATTGATCTTATAGACATTGCCCCTCCAAGACCAGGTGCGGAAGCTGAACCTGGCATTGCGCATGACCCTTTTGAAAAGGGTGCTGTAGAAGCCCTTGATCTTTGAGCGGCCTATAAACCTTCTGTTGCCGGCGAACAATTTTGCATCCTTCTCGTAAAGGGAAATGGCAGCGTTCGTGTTTCGGCTGTTTAGCGCCGCCAGGTAGCGACTGACAATTGCAGGCGTGGTGTACGGTGTCGGTGCCGGTGTTGGCGCCGGTGCCGGATCGTTTCCAGGGCTGGGTGCCGTCCCTGTTGCCCAGTCGTATCCCTTGATTGCCTGCCATAGTTTGCCGCCGTTCTCCTTGGCGGCGCCCATCTCCCAGAAATTCGCACCTGGCAGCTTTATGTCCCGGGCTTTGGCGAGAAAATCGTTGATCTGCGCCGGAGTGACGCTCCAGTTGCCCTGGGCGAAAGCTGCGCCGGTAGGTACAAAGGTCCGCCAGGGTTTGACGTTCTTGTATTCGTTGTAGGACTTCTGCAATTGTTGGGCCGGGTTGACGGAATTGATCCAGTAGATCTGTGGCAGGTTGTAGTCGCAATAGTCCAGGAAGGCGCTGAAGGGAAATGGATAATGGACCGAAGGATAGCGATAGGTGCTGAGGCCGACCGGGATTCCGGAAATGCCTTTGCGCAATTCCTTCATATAAGCGCGGGCGACTTTATCCATGCCCCTGGCTTTGAACTGGCCCTCAGCGTTCACCACGAATCCCGCCAGGCCCAGGCTTCTCGCCCGTTCGATAGCTTTCCTGGCTTCCACCAGGGGTTCTTTACCATAGATATACTGCCACCCCCAGGGCTGGATTCCCTTGGCGCGCAGAGCCGCCACCACGGGCGACACCATATCCTTGCCGTTGTAGAAACCGTAGCCGTACCTGCCGTCGGCGACCTTGATCAGCACATGCGTGAGGTTTGCTGCCGCGGCCTTTTTGGCGATGGCTGCGGGGTCCCCGCCTGCCACTCGCATGATCTGCCAGAGGTAGATGCCTTTACCGGATAGTGCCATAGTTAGCCAGTTCCTTAGTTAAGGTAGTTCCTTGGCTGCAAGCTTTGTGCCAGAGTTGCGTTTTATCATCCGACATCCCCATCACCCAGTTGCGCGGATCGAAGAGGGAGGCCTCGATACAATTTGACAACCTTGGCAAAGGGTCTTGCCATGTAACATTCAGGCTATTAATGCACGGTTTTGCGAATCCCGCTGGAAAATGGCCGGCTTGTCAAGGCAAATCCAATGGCTGGTTATCGCTGCAATCCACAAAAGCTCGCGTAGTATTAGAAAGCGGCTTTCGTTGTATTTTCCAGTAGCCTGGCTGTACCATTTGTGAGGGGTGGCTGTCTGGAATAAAATTGCTGGGCATCGCTGTTCGAGCAGTTCATCTTGAGACTCCAAAAGTGGTTTCCGCAATATGAAACATTAGGGGACCAATGGCGTGCCCGGTTGCTGAGGGCCATCCTTAGCCTGGCTATCCCCTTGACCATTGGATTGATCATCGTCAGCTTGATCGATGCCACCGGACTGCCGCTGGACGCGATGGCCTGCAGCGTGGCATTGCTGTTCGAAATTGCGGTCTGGCTTCTGTGGATTAAGCGCGGATTGAATCTAGCCGCCACTGTTTTCGTTACAGGCTCGATCCTGATTTCCTCCGCGTACATTTTTCTATCCGGCGGCATCACCAGCCCCGTACTGGGCGTCCAAATTTTCGTTCTGGTGATGGCGGCTTTGATCACCACCTCGCGATTTACTTTGGCAGCCGTTGTTGTCTTAGGTACTTTCGATGTCCTTCTGCTTGTGTTGGGCAGCCGGCAACAGTTGCCGCAGGCGATCCTAAGCGGGTCGCCGGTGATTCGACTTTCTTTTCAGATCGCCTTCCTGTTGATCTCGCTGGGAACGATCCTGTATTCGAACCGCATCATCAAGGCTCTGACGCAAAACCTGGCTAACAGCGAGTACCGTTTCCGCGCCCTGTTCGAAAAGACCAGCGATGCGGTCTTCATCACCGGCCTGGATCTCAATTTGCTGGAAGTGAATAAACAGGCCGCCAAGATGCTGTCCTATGAGCCAAAAGAATTGATCGGGCTGCCTGTGAAAAAACTCTTCCCTGCGGATGAATGGAAGCAGGTGAAGGAGCGCTTTGAGACGGTGAAGAAAGATGAATTTCTGGAACCGACCATGCGGCGCTTCGTGGCGAAGACCGGCAAGGAACTGATTCTGGAAACGAACCTTTCCCTGGTGCAGGATTCCGGGGGAAACCCGCTGCATTATCAAAGTACCGGCCGGGATGTGACGCACAAAGTGCAGGAGGAGCGCCGTCTGCAATTGAAGGCCAGCACCGATTCTTTGACCGGCGTCTTGAACCGCGAGACCATTTTGCAGCACGCCGAAGCAGAATTGGAACGTGCGGTACGTGAGCAACAGCCGCTGGGTTTGATGCTGGTGGATATGGATGAGCTGAAAAAGATCAACGACACCTATGGCCACCTGGCCGGGGACCAAGCCTTGATCACGGTCGCCGAAGTCATCAACGCGCATAAGCGGCGCTATGACCTGGTGGGACGTTTAGGCGGCGACGAATTTATGATTGTGCTGCCCGGCGCCACAACCGCCGACGCGCAAGCCATCTCGCGGCGCATGCAGGGTGAGATAAGCAGGAGATCCGTGCAAACCGATAAAGGCGCCGTCCCGCTCAGTTGTGCGTTTGGTGTCGCCTCTACCGACGATCAGGTTTCCAAGATCCGAAGCGTAAACGAACTTATCGAACTTGCCGACAGATCATTGTATAAAGCAAAACGGGAAGAGAAATAGCATTTCTTTGCAGTTCTTTCAATCGTAGGGGCGGGTTTGGTTCCTTGCGCTCGCCACCGCACCCCATAATTGACTAAACCCGCCCGTTCAATCTAAAAAACTGACAGCTTGTTTTTTCATGGTCTAATCTATTTCGAGGTGCGCCATGACCTATTCGATTGTTGCCTACGATCCTCAGACCAAACACTTCGGCGTGGGCGTGCAGACGCACCAGCCCGCGGTGGGCGCCGTGGTGCCTTGGGTGCGCGCCGGCGTGGGCGCGGTGGCCACGCAGTCGCTGACCAACATCGCCTTCGGCCCGATGGGCATCGAGCTGATGGCGCAGGGCTACAGCGCCGAGGCGGCGCTGAAAGCGTTGATCGCCGGCGACGAGCGCCCGCAAGTGCGCCAGGTCGCGCTGGTGGATAAAGATGGGAAAGTGGCAGTACATTCCGGCAGCGGCTGTATCCCCTATTTTGGGCATCGCACCGGCCAGCACTACAGCGTGCAGGCCAACATGATGACTAGGGATACGGTGCCCGCCGCTATGGCTGCCGCGTTCGAGGCAACGACGGGTCACTTGGCGGAACGCATGATGGCGGCTATGGAGGCTGCCGAAGCCGAGGGCGGCGACATTCGCGGCTCGCAATCGGCAGCGATGATCATCTATGGCAGCGAGCCCAAGCCGCACTGGGCCAACCGCGTGCTCGACTTGCGCGTGGACGAGAGCAAAGATCCCATCAGGGAGCTGCGGCGCATCGTCACCATGCGCCTGGCCGACCTGCATAGCGATAAAGGCGAAGACCTGGCCAAGTCCAAGGATTTGGATGGCATGCAAGCCAAGTTCGCCGAGGCGCGCAAAATGACCAGCGACTCCACCGAGATGACTTTCTGGCATGCGCTGGTGCTCGCCGACAATCACGATCTGGTTGACGGGGCCCGTGCGTTATTGGATCCGCTATTCAAGAGCGAGCCGCAATGGGAAGAGCTGCTCCGTCGCCTGGTAAAGATGGGCCCGGGCATCCTCGACCACCCGGACGTTTGCGAGAAGCTGCTAAATGAATGAGAAAATTTCTGATTGCTCATCGCTGATTGCTGATCTAGAAAAGAGGATTTCTGATCGTAGATGGCTGATTGCTGATTTTCAAAAACGGGAGAGATTATGAATCAAACAGAACTAAAGGCGAGAACAAAACTATTTGGGCTTTGACGTCATTCGCTTCATTAATACACTGCCAAAGAATGAGACAAGTTTTGTGATTAGGCGACAATTATTGAGATGTGCGACATCGGTTGGCGCCAATTATCGAGGTGCTTGCAGGGGACGATCTAAGGCCGAATTCATTTCTAAGTTGGGAACTGCGATTGAAGAAGCTGATGAATCTGTCTATTGGCTCGACATGCTCATCGATGCCGGGATGATTAAATCAGACAAAGCCAGCAAGCTGATTGACGAGGCAAACCAGCTAGTCGCAATCTTCACTGCTTCTCATAAAACCGCTTCCCGAAATAACACCAGGAGATCGCCGGCGGTTTTCAATCAGAAATCAGCAATCAGAAATCAGCAATGAAATGGTCCGCCTCTTTCTCTGCGGCGATGTGATGACCGGCCGCGGCATCGACCAGATCTTGCGGCAGCCCAGCGATCCCAGACTCCACGAGCAATATGTCAAGGATGCGCGCGACTACGTCGCACTGGCCGAGGAGGCCAGCGGCCCGATCCCGAAGGCGGTCGCCCCCGATTACATCTGGGGCGACGCGCTGGAAGTGTGGCGCGGGCGCAAGCCAGATCTCAAGATAGGCAACCTGGAAACCGCCATCACCGCCAGCGAAAAATTCGCCCCCAAGGGTATCAACTACCGCATGCATCCTGACAACGCCGGCGTGCTCTCGGCCGCGGCCTTTGATTGTTTGTCGCTGGCCAACAATCACGTCCTGGATTGGGGCGCCGGCGGCTTGCGAGATACCATCGCCGCGTTGGATCGCATCGGCATCAGGCACGCCGGCGCGGGCGCCACGCAGCAAGACGCGCAGGCGCCGGCAATGCTGGAGTCGCCAGGCGGCCGCCTGCTGGTTTTCGCCCTGGGCTCGTCTACCAGTGGCATACCTCTCGATTGGGCCGCGGGGAGGCACCTCACCCCCGGCCCCTCTCCTGCCTCGCAGGAGAGGGGTGCCCGCAAACAAGAATCCCTTGCAGGGATTTGGCTGCTAAACAGATTGGATCACAACGCGGTTGCCAGCGTGCGGGATGCAGTTACTAGTCACCGGCAGCCGGGGGACACGGTGATCATTAGCCTTCACTGGGGCAGTAATTGGGGCTACGAGGTTCCCGATGCGCAGGTGCGCTTCGCCCATGCGTTGATCGACGAATGCGGTGCGGATATCGTGCATGGCCATTCTTCGCATCACCCGCGGCGCACCGAGATCCACAACGGCCACCCGATCTTCTACGGTTGCGGCGACTTCATCAACGATTACGAAGGCATCGCCGGCTATGAGGAATTCCGCGGAGACCTGGCGCTGATGTACTTCGTGGAATTCGACCCGGCGCCGTTCACGCTGCGCAAGCTGGAACTGGTGCCATTGCAGATCCATCGCTTCCGGCTGCGGCGGGCGGACGCCGAGGACGCCCGCTGGCTGCTGGGCAGCCTGAATGCGGCGTCAGAGCCGTTCGGCACGCGGTTCGAGCTTGCTCAGAAGGATATGATCAAAGTGAATCTGTGAGTCTACGGTCGCTAAATCAATTGGACGGGTTCCTGCGTGTAACCGCGAACAATGTAATCAAAGCCATGACCGCGGCGAGTCCCCAGGCGCTGTAGGCTACCAGTGCGCTGTCTGCCTGGGCGATGGCGATGCCGGCGAATGCCCAAACGAGGACCAGCGCGTAAGCCCAATCGCGCTCGCGCAGCAGCATGGTGAAACCCAACAGCGTGGCGACGACCAGCAGGATCACTGCCCAGAGTTCGCCGCTGAGTCCGAACGCGTCCCAGTTGAGGAAGTAGAGTACTTGCGCAGCGTTGGCAATCGTCGCCACCGAGATCCAGCCGAGGTAGAGGCTGAACGGGATCTGCACGCACCAGTGGAAGCCGGCGCCCGGCTGGCGGGCGGCCTGCACCCTGCGATAGATGAGGATCAACGAGAGCAGCAGGATGGCCATGACGATGATGGTGAGCGTGAAGAATTCGTAATGCCACAGCACGATCCACACGGCGTTGGCAATGCTGGCCAGCCAGTAGAGTGGGGCGATCTCATCCAGCACTTTGGTGTCGCGCTGTGCCGGTAAGACCTGGTAGATGGCGAAAGCCAGCAGGGCCAGGTAGATAAGCCCCCAGATGGCGAAGACGTAGCCGGCAGGCACGAATCGAATGGGGAAGCGGTCGGAGATCTCGCCGGTGGTCTGTCCGTTGAAAGGCAGGATGTTGGCGAGCGCGTTGACGGTGATGGTGGCGATGGTGAAGAGGATGGTGAGCAGCCGATTAGTTTTCATGGTCAGTTCCTCCAAAGACTATTTGTTACCTTTGCGCGGTACCGGCAAGGATTTTTCCAGCGCCCAGTCAGGCGTTTTGTTTGGAGCGAGATAGATCAAGAAATAAGCCGGCATGGCGATCCAGGGAAGGAAATAGAAGCCGATCCCCGACAGAGTCCGCAGGACCCGTGAGCCGAGGTCGTTGTTGATTACATGGATGATGTAAAAGATGGTCATCACAAACTGCAGCACTCCCAGGCACATCATCAGCGGGAAAATCAAAAAGAAATAACCAAAAGTGGAAGGATCGAAATCAGGCGAGTATGTATTGGGATTGTAGGTGTTTGGATCGAAGTTGCTGAATTGGGAAACCATCGAGAAGATCCAGGCGAAGTATAAGACGCCAACGAGAAGCGGGAAAATGGCCACGAGGAACGTGGCAATGCCGATAATGATCTTCCAGGTGCGACTGATGACCATGCTAGCCTCCTATGGAAACGCTTCTGAGGAATGCGGCCCCAAGCAGAAGCCAGAAGACCAAAATTGTTAGGGCGAAGAGGACCTGGCCCAGGCAGGTGCCCAGGGCGATGGTGAGGATTTGATTGATTTTCATATCCTGCTCCTTTGTAAGCGCATTCTAAACCTTAAACTCAACGTCATACAAAAATATAATGCACTTGTTTAAAAGCAAAAAACATTTATGATTTATGATTTGGTCCACGTGTGAAAATCTCAAATCTGAAATCATAGATCTCAAATCAAAAATGTATTTGACAAATACCCCTTCGCCATGACGCCTTCTGACTCCTGGACCAGCGGTGATGCTTACCAGCGCTTCATGGGCCGCTGGTCCCCATTCCTTGCCAACCTCTTCGTGCCCTGGCTGGGCGTGCCGGCCGGACGCGAGTGGCTGGATGTAGGCTGCGGCACCGGGGCGCTCACGCGCACCATCCTGGCGTTGGCGTCGCCCGCCAGAGTCCTCGGCGTGGACCCCTCGGAGACCTTTGTGGAGTTCAGCCGGCAGAACGTGAGCGATCCCCGCGCCGGAGCCGACTCTGGCGGAAGCCAGAGTCGTGTTGCGAGCGAGCCTCATTTGCGAGCGAAGCAATCCCCACCACTGAATGGTGATGACTCTAACCTGAAGGATGCGCCGCTCATCGAATTCCGCGTCGGCAGCGCGCAGGCGCTGCCGACGCCGGACGCGGCCTTCGACGCGATTGCCTGCGGGCTCGTCCTTAACTTCGTTCCCGACCCGGCCGCGGCGCTCATTGAGATGAAGCGCGCCTTGCGCCCGGGCGGGATGGTCGGCGCGTACGTCTGGGACTACTCCGATGGGATGCGTATGCTGCGCATCTTCTTCGACGCCGCCATCGCGCTGGACCCGGTGGCCCGCGAGCGCGACGAGGGCGAGCGCTTCCCCATCGCCCGGCGCGAGGCGCTGGCCCAGTTGTTCAATGCCGCCGGGCTGCAGGGCGTGGAGACCCGCGCCCTGGAATTCACGATGCAGTTCGCCGATTTCGACGATTACTGGGAACCGTTCCATGGGGTGGTGGGTCCGGCACCCGGGTACCTGGCTTCTTTGTCGCCGGAAAAACAGAGGGAGCTGGAAGCCGAAGTCAGGAAACGGCTGCCGATCAATGCGGATGG
>DATDRZ010000053.1:0-4961 GCA_035291465.1 Anaerolineales bacterium | reverse complement strand
GCCGATCAACCCCGAAAGCCAATGATAAGGGTGAGGTAAAGCATCAAGCGCGATTCTGGCGACTACATAACTTGCTAACGTGAGACCAATGATCCAGAAATAGACTACAACCGGCCATTCTTTGCGCCGCTTTGCCGCTTTTGTTGAGAAACTTTTTGCAATCTTTATCCTGCTCATTTTCGTCTCCTGAACGACCAAATGAATACGAAGAAGGCGTTTGGTTTATCGCGCCAACTGCCCCTGCATGTACAACCGGTTGACTCAAGCAGATGGCTGTCGTTTGACCAGGTAGTTGTATGGAAACGCGATCAACGCCGCGCTGTACACACTGCAAACCGCGATCCAGAGCAAGCCGATCAGGAATCCGCCTGCGGTCAACGGCCAGGCGAAACCGGGCAGGAATGGAGTCAATGCCTTCAGCGTCGTCCACCCGAACAACAGATCACCAGCGATGCAAAGTAAATAACTTACCGTGAAGGCAATGAACAGGGTGATCGCCAATGCCCGAAAACTGAAAGTGGCTTTCATTTCGTTCTCAATTCAGCGAAAGAATACGCCATACACAAGTACGCCCAGAATGATCAACAGCACCAGCAGAATTGCCTGCCCGATGGGGTTGCTCATCATCATGGCCGTACCGTGCATCATACCCATCGTGCCTGCTCCGCCTGCCAGGAACAAGTCCAACAGGAAAAGCACCACAAAGACACCAATGCCGATTAAGACTAATGTTCCAATTTCCATCGTTTAATCCTTACGCGGAGCGGGCTGGGGAATTCGAAACGCCCTGACGTATCGCGTTATAGAATTGCCCGCCGAAGAAAATCACGTAGAGTGCGTAAGCAGCGACCATCAGAAGAGTCGGCGCCGCTTCGTATCCAAAGAAGGCATGCAGTAATCGTCCTGCCAGGCCATCATTTGAAATGAATCCCTGTAAGTTCCAGGCAATGGTTGTTCCAATCGGAAGCCACCCAATATCCTGCAGAGCCATCACGCTGTGCCCGATCAGTCCCGCCGCGATCAGGATCAGGAAGATGCCCGTGACGATGAAGAAGTTCCGCAGATTCAGGCGGATGGCGGAACGGAAGAGCAGGTAGGTGATGACCGCAGATATCGCCAGTCCGAGGAGGGCGCCCGAAAACAATTGTGTATCCCGCGACGTGACCAGCAGGGCGCTCAAGAATAGCGCCGTCTCCACGCCCTCGCGCAAAACGGAAACAAATGCCAAACTACCCAGGGCAAGCGCCTGGCCGCTAGAGACCGCAGCATCGGCTTTTTGTTCAAGTTCACCTTTGATGCCGCGGCTTTGACGCTGCATCCACAAAACCATCCATGTCAGCACGCCAACAGCCAGCAACGCTACTACCGCCTCGAATAATTCCGCGGCCGCTCCCTCGAATTGAAACGCCATGTACTGAAAAAGAATCGCCAGCAATACGCTGACAGCCAGCGCCGCCAGCGTGCCAATCCAAATATGGACTTTGAACTGTGTGCGTTTGATCTTGGTCAGGTAGCCAAGCAGGATACCAACAATCAGGAAGGCCTCCAGGCCTTCCCGAATGGTGATTAATGTGCCAGCGATCATTATTGCGCTTTCTGAAGCTGCTTCTTGACACGCGAGATAACGACCGGCATCGAGACGATCAGGCTGAGCGTTGCAACCCAGACTGTTCCTCCGATACGAGCTACCAACGGGTAGTCACCGGTCAGTGTAGCGGCCAGAAGAAACAACAGCGCCGCGCCCAGGGAGATGGGAATGTAAATCAGTGCGCTTTTCTGCGCTACTTCCTTTTCGACCTGTTCGTGTTCCATATCCATGTTGAATGTCCTTTCATTTCTCCAGATTGAAATTATGCAGTGGACTTGATTTGCAATAAGGCGACAGTCACTTATATTCCCAGTGACTGTCACCTGTCATATTAGTTAATCATATCCGGCCATAGTTGTTACAGGACGAAGTTGTGCGTCGTCACTTCCCTGCCTGGGTTTGTATTCGGGCCTGACCGAAGACTTGAAGCCTTTCAGCAACAGGGTGTTGAGTGTGACCGTGACCGAACTGACGGCCATGAGCAGGCCCGCCAGTTCCGGGCTGATGATGAGCGCGATGAACGGATAGAACAGGCCTGCGCCCAGTGGAATGCCAAGCACGTTGTAGATAAACGCCCAGAACAGGTTCTGCTTGACCTTGCGCATCGTAGCCTTGGCCACTTCCAGAGCCACCACCACATCGCGGATGTCATCCTTGATCAGGATAATGTCGCCGGTCTCTTTGGCTACGTCTGTGCCGGAGCCAATTGCCATACCGACTTCAGCCTGCGCCAGCGCCGGGGCATCGTTCACGCCGTCGCCGACCATCGCAACCTTCTTGCCTTGCGCTTGTAGTTTCTTGATCTCTTCAGCCTTATCCTGGGGTAGGACTTCGGCCAGCAGGCGGTCAATGCCCACTTTGCGGGCAATCGCATCCGCCGTGCGGCGGTTGTCACCGGTGATCATGGCAACTTCCAAACCCAATTTGTGCAGGCGACGGATTGCATCAGCCGAATACTCCTTGAGCGTATCAGCCACCGCGATCAAGCCAGCCGCCTGCCCGTTCAGGGCCACAAACATAACTGTCTTGCCGTCCGACTCCAGGGCTTCGGCTTGAGGCATGAGAGCCGAGAAATCCACACCGTGTTCCTTCATCAACTTGCGATTGCCCAGCAGGATTTCAGAGCCTTCGGCCTTCGCTTCCACACCGTGACCGGGAATGGAGTTGAACGACTCAGGCTCGCTCAATTTCAAGCCGCGTTCCTCAGCGCCGTGCACAATGGCTTCACCGAGCGGATGTTCGCTATTCTTCTCCGCCATCGCCGCCACTCGCAGCAACTGATCATTGCTGACTGACGACTGAGTATTGGTTACCACATCCGTCACCGACGGCTCGCCTTTCGTCAATGTGCCGGTCTTGTCGAATACAATCGTCTTCAATTTGCTTGTGTTTTCGATGGCTTCGGCGCCCTTGAAGAGCACGCCGAACTCGGCAGCCTTTCCTGTGCCAGCCATCATGGCTGAAGGCGTGGCCAGTCCCACCGCGCATGGGCAGGAAATGACCAACACGGTGACACTAAGCAGCAGCGAGAAGCCAAACACGCCGATCTCACCCAACTTGTACGGAGACAGGATGAAACTCGAATTTGGGTCGAAGAACCAGTTGTAACCAAAGAAGAACCAGAACAGGAACACAGCCACTGCCAGCAGATGCACGCCCAGGATGAAATGCCCGGCCACCCAGTCCGCCAACTTCTGGATCGGGGCCTTGCTGGCCTGCGCGTCTTCCACGAGTTTGATGATCTGCGCCAGGGCGGTTTCCTTGCCGACGCGCGTCGCCTTGAACTTGAACGCACCGGTCTTATTGATCGTCCCACCGATCACCGCGTCGCCGGCCTTCTTCTCGACGGGCATGCTTTCGCCAGTCAGCATGGACTCGTCCACTGCTGAATACCCATCCACAACTTCGCCATCCACTGCGATGGATTCGCCGGGCCGCACGAGGATGATGTCATCCACTTCGACTTCATCGGAGGGGATTTCTTCCTCCTTACCATATCGCATCACACGCGCGACTTTGGGTTGGAGCTTCATCAATTTGCGGATCGCCTCTGACGTGCGTCCCCGCGTCAACGCCTCGAGCCAGCGGCCCAGGATGATGAAACCAGTGAGGAGTGCGGCGCTCTCGAAGAAGGTCGCGCCTTCGCCGCCAAAGCCAGCTTTCGGGAACAGCGTGTTGATCACTGCGATGCCATACGCCGCGCCGATACCAGTTGCGTAGAGCAGGTTCATATCGGTAACGCCGTGCTTGAGTCCGCGCCACGAGTTGGAGAAGAATTGCCGACCGGGGCCAAATACCACTGGCGTGGTCAACAGGCCGATTACCCACTTATAAGAAAGCCAAACCGGGACGAAGGCTTTGAGCGGCCCAAGCATTTCGTAGAATGTGCCAATCATGACGATCAAACCTATTATTCCAGCAATGATCAGATTGCGGCCCTGAATTTTGATCTCGTCTTCGCGTGCCTGGCGTTCGCGGTCGAGGGCATCCACGCCATCACTGCGTTCCTGCGCTTCGTAACCAACTCCGCGCACGGCGCGCTTCATACTGGAGGTGGAAACCACGCCGGGGATATAAGTCACACGCGCTGTACCAAGTCCCAGGTTGACGATCGCATCCTGTACGCCGGGCAGTTCCTTGAGCGCGCCTTCCACGTGATCCACGCAGGAGGCGCAGGTCATGCCGCGCACATCGAGGGTCAGTTCGGCTGTGGTGATAGCGTAACCGACATCTTCAACGGCACGCCGCATATCGTCCAGCTTGACGCGTTGGGGGTCGTAGAAGAGATTGGCTTTATTTGTCCCCAGGTTGACTACCACATTGGATGTGCCTGGCAGTTCCTTGAGCGCGCCTTCCACATGCGATACGCAGGAGGCACAAGTCATGCCCGAGATGGGCAAAGTTATTTCAGGAAAAGTTTCAGTCATGAGAAACCTCACTATGATGATTCGGTTATTGGAGAAAAATCGTGTACAAAGATTGGAGCCGCTTCAGTTCGGCAATCCGTTGTTTTTGGGAAGGGCTTTCCAGGATGGTAGCCTGGCTGGATTGAGCCTGGCAAATGATGAGCTTGATTCCCGCCGCATGTAGCGCGGCTTCAACCGCGTTAAGTTGATGGAGTATCTGCTCGCAGGGTTTGCCTGCTTCCGCCATTTCGATAACCGCGTTCAAATGTCCCGCCACACAACGCAAACGACGGATGATTTCAGACTGTTGTTTGGGCTTCATGAGCCACCTCGATGGGTGCTGGTATGTTGGCACGGTGAGGCGTAAGGGTGCGTCGGATGACCGCCTCCAGGTGATGATTACCATGTCCACCCACCGGGACTGCCAGGGAAAGCCAGGCTCTTCCATCCTGTCCATGGATAACCAA
>DATDRZ010000052.1:0-2017 GCA_035291465.1 Anaerolineales bacterium | reverse complement strand
GGTGAGTATACGATTCCCAGCGCAGACCCTTCTCTTCGCGGCGTTTCATGGGCAGACGCCAGTATGGAAATTCGTTCATGGGATACATGCACAGCCAGCCGCCATAGTCAAAGGCCTTGCGCTGTTCGTATGCCATTTTGTAAAGATGCTCAGGCTGATAATCCAATACGCGGCCGTACATGGCAATTTCCTGACTGCGCGCTACTATGTTCAGTGGATCGAGCTGGAGCAAGTCCATTTGGCGCAATGCCGCTTCGACGCCTTTTACACCCTTGAAGCGACGCCCGGGCCAGAGTCCCTGCTTGCCGAGCAGAAATCTGCGATAGGTGAGTTTTGAAATCGAGTCCATAATCGGTCTTTCGCCGATTATAGTT
The DNA here is from genome assembly GCA_035291465.1 of Anaerolineales bacterium. GTDB lineage: Bacteria > Chloroflexota > Anaerolineae > Anaerolineales > UBA11579 > JAMCZK01. The sequence continues at coordinate 1,643 of DATDRZ010000052.1, read as the reverse complement.
CATTTGTTCTAGTCTGTGGAAGTACGCGTTTACCGTCCTGCGTGAAGCGAAGTGGACACAGGATGTTTAGATAGAGGCGAGGATGCCAGCGACGGTGGTGCTGTGCCAGATCGTTGAAGTTGAACGAGATAATCGAGGATTGGAATGGAATGCTGACGACAAGTGACCAGGACGCTCGACAAAATGGCGTGGGTCTGGGCACCCGGTTGGGTTCGGTTGCAGCCATTGGTCTTGCGGATGATGACGGCTGGTCTGATCATCCGTTCGGCTTGGTTATTGGTGGCATCCAGCCCATCGACATACAGGAACCGCAGCAAGTGAGGCCGATGCTTGCGGAGCCGTTTGGCAAAGCGGGCATTCTCTTTGTCCGTCAAGCGGCGTTGAGGGGCGATCAGTTGGTCCAGCTGGGTTTCGAGGGTGCGGGCCCGCTGGGCGAAGGTGAAGGGATCCAGGTTAGGCTTTTCGGCTTTCAAGTGCAGGCTCTCTTGCAACAAGGCGGTCATTTGCCTGGCAAAGTGCAGCGCTCGCCCGGTTTTGCTCTCGCGCATCTCCTTCAAGTCCTGGAGCAGATGCCCGACGCATTTCTGCTTCAGCCAATCGCGCAAGCGCTTCTCGTCATAGGCCAGGAAACCATCGGAAGCCAGGATGCCTTTGAATTGCTCGCCCAGGATATCGATCACCACGTCGCTCGAGCGATTCGCCCGGATATCGTAGACCGTGATCGCGTGATTGGTAAAAACCCACAGCCACGCCGAGAGCGTTCCGATCCGCCAACCGGTCTCATCCACATGGACAGTAGCGCATTGGCGGATCAACTCGACCAATCGTTCGTAGACCGGTCGGGCCGTGCGAGCCAGTTTGCGATCTGCGCGGCACCACCCGCTCCGGCAAACTTGCAAACCGAAGCTGTCGTTCAGCGCTTCGCTCACTTTGGCATAGGAAACGCCCAGCCGATGTTTGAGATCGCTGGCCAAGGCCTTCGCCCGCGGACCGACCACCACCTGCCCCGCCGCGCCCGTGGCATGCGAAATCTGATCCTCATGCCACGACCGCACTCGTCTGTGGCAATGGCGGCAATACCCGCTATAGGTCAGATACCGCGTGATGAGCGGCGCCACTTTTGGAAGATCAATCTCAAATTGCTCATGCTTCTGCCGCTGGCGCAACTCGCCGCCACACTCTGGGCAGCAGGACAGTTCAGCCACCTTCGTTTCATTCACTTCTTTCAGGCTCGGTTTGGCTCGCTGCACAAAGCGCCCTTGTCCAACTTTCCGTCCCGGCCGCTTCGGATGTTCGACCCACTGCCGACGCGCAAATGGCGCGGCTTGCCGCCTCCCAGCCTGTTTCAGCTCTTCGACCTCTGCTTGCAAAACTTCCACCTGCTTCTGCAGTCTCTCGTTCTGCTTTTGCAACAGCTCATTCTGCCGTTGCAAGATCTCATTGCTGACCAACATCTGTGCCAATTGTGCCTCCACCTTCGCAATCCGTTGCTCGCTCGGCTCAGACGCGGTGGGTATGTTCCTGCGCTGGCTCATGAGATCAGTGTACAATTTTCAGCCTATCTTTGACAAGGGTTCTTGTGCCTCTCTTTTCGAGACTTTCGACCCTTTACAAAAGCGCCCTTCACAACGGTAAACAAGTAC
>DATDRZ010000051.1:0-30922 GCA_035291465.1 Anaerolineales bacterium | reverse complement strand
CCGTGGCGCGACATTCGATCATGGCTTCAACTTCTTTTTTCTGCCAGTCCTTGTAGGTTTCCAGATCGTGTGGAGTGGCTTTGCGCTCGATAGATTTCCAGCTGCCGGTGCCCTGCGAGGGCGCCGGAGGCTCGGCCAAGCGTTGAACAACCTGACCGATCTGCACGCCGCGGCTGGTTTCCACGATGGCGTAGTCGCCCGGTTTGATCTCGGGTTCCTTGGTTGCGTCGAAATGATACAGCTTACCGATCTTTTGGAAGCGGATACCAATGATCTGCGGCGGGATTTTTTCGGCTGGCTGTGGCGATTCGCCCATTATTCGCTCTACTCGTCCACCATTTTAATCGGAACCGCCTGCGATTGGGTAGTCAAAGCTGCGATAGATGCTCTCAGTGAAAGATCAGCCGCTATGGCCCTCAGAGCTTTAGCCGCCGCGGAATCCGGATGGCTGTGCACGATGGGTTTGCCCGTGTCGCCGCCTAGGCGCACCTCAGGCTCCATAGGAATCTGCCCGAGGAAAGGCACGTTAAATTCGCTGGCTAACTCTTGCCCGCCACCGCGCCCAAATATTTCCATGCGCTTCCCATTTTCCATTTCCAGGTAGCTCATGTTCTCAACTACGCCCATCAACGGGACGCGCAGTTGGCGGAACATTTCCATGCCCCGGCGAGCATCATCCACCGAGACCTTCTGCGGCAGGGTCACTATCACGCCGCCACTCATCGGCGTCGTCTGAGCCAGGCTGAGCTGCACGTCGCCCGTGCCCGGCGGCAAATCGACGATCAAATAATCCAGATCGCCCCATTCCACATCATTCATGAACTGGCGCATGGCGTTGTGCAGCATAGGCCCGCGCCACACCATGGCCTGCTCCGGTTTCACCAGAAAGCCTATGGACATTATCCTCACGCCATAAGCTTCCGCGGGTTCCAGCCTTCCCTGAGCATCTGGTGGCTTGGGCAAATAGTCGACGCCCATCATCGTTGGGATGTTGGGTCCATAGATATCGGCGTCCAGCAACCCCACACGGGCGCCAGCCTGCGCCAGCGCCACAGCTACGTTGGCAGAAACTGTGCTCTTGCCCACTCCGCCCTTTCCGGAGGCGACAGCGATAACATTTTTCACGCTCTCGGCTAAACCGGTGCGCGGCCGCCCGTCAGCAGGCACCTCTGCGGACAATTCGATCTTCATTTTGACGGCGCCCGCCTTTTCCAAGGCGGCTTTGGTGGCCTTCTCGATTTCTTCTTTGTTGGGATGGGCGGGTGTTATCAGCACCAAGCGCAAACTGACCTCTCCACCTTTAATGCGGAGGTCGCGCACTGCATCCAGCGCGATGAGGTCTTTCTTTAGCGCGGGGTCCTGAACACCGCTCAGCGCTGCTAGAACAACCTGTTGTGTTAGTTCTTCTTTAGCCATTTCTCCACATCCCCCTTGGCTTTCTCAAGCTGCTTGAGCAATCCCTTTTCGCCGCCGCGGTAGCGCCGCACGGCGTCTTGTGCGCAGAGTGTGCAACCTTTCATGGCGCGAAATGAATCCGCATGACAGTTGTGGCAGCCGTCGACGCGCGCCATAGCCAGTACAAAGCTGGTTGCGGTTGGCGAGTCCGGTTGTGCCTTCGCAGCCTGATCAACAGCTTTTCGCCAGCCGGGGCCATGCAAAGTTCGCAGGGCGGGCGCCACGCGGATCGGGAAAATGAGTTCTGTATCCTCGTTGTACACGTCGGATTATTGGGCAGGTGCAGCCGGAGCGGCTCTGGCTGCGGCCGCCTCGGCCTTCTTGGCGGCTTCAGCAGCCCGCACGGCCTCCTCGCGGGCGTAATTGGTGGGTCGGATGCTGGCGTAGTAAGAGACCGGCTTAGAAAGCTTCGCCTTGTTGTAGATGTTCTCCACGTGCCGGTCGAAGGTGGCCAACTCGTAATCATGGTCCATCTTGATCGCATCGAAGGGACAATACTCGGCGCAATAGCCACAATTCATGCAGATGTCCACGTCGATGAAGAATTCCACCGGTTCCGGTACCGGGCGCTTGGTTACCGGGTCCTCCGTGCGCACGATCCAGATGCATTGCGGCGGACATACTTTTGCGCATATGCCGCACGAGGTGCAGCGGTCGTGCAGGTTGCCGCGCTCGTCCTCGTCCTGGAGAAGGAATGGGATGAAGCGAAATTCCTCGGGCATCGGCAACTTTTCTTCCGGGTATTGGACGGTAAAAATACCCTTCGTGTCTTTGCTGCTGCGGTGGGCAATTCCCTCGGGCGTGTAATAGCGCTTGCCAGCCCACTTGATGTCATCCACAAAGGTCTGCACGAAGTGGACCAGGGTAACCCACATTCCTTTAAGAACGCCGAGACCGTACATTAGTTAATCTCCGTATTCTTCATTTGTTAGCGATCTACTTCACCCAAAACAATATCAATGGAGCCGAGGTTCACCACCGCATCGGCTACTTTGGAGCCCACACACATCTTTTCCAAGATGGTCAGGTTGATGAAGGATGGGGCGCGAACATGGTAACGATAAGGATTGGCCTTCCCGGTGGAAACTATGTAATAGCCCAGCTCGCCCTTCGGTCCTTCGACGCGCCCGTAAGATTCGCCTGCCGGGACACGCACCTGGTAGGGATTCTTGCCGGTCATGATCTCGCCATCGGGGATCTGCTTCACCGCTTGCTCCAGAATGCGGAGGCTCTGTCGCATCTCATCCAGACGGATCATGTAACGGTCATACACGTCGCCGTGGTAACGGACTGCCACATCGAAATCGAAGCGATCATAGATGCTATAGGGATCCGCGCGGCGGATGTCGTATGGGACGCCGGAAGCGCGCAGCACCGGGCCGGCGGTCGAGTAGGCAATAGCCTCCTCGGGCGTCACCACGCCGACGCCCTCCCCTCGGCTGCGCACCAACTCGTTCTGCGTGAGATAGAGATCGAGTTCGTCAATTTTGCGAGGCAGGCGTTCGCTTACTAAACCCTTGATCTTGCCTAGTATCCCGGCAGGGAAATCGCGGGCCACACCGCCGAAGCGGAAGTAGTTACACATCATGCGCGAACCGGTAGTGGCCTCGAAAATATCCAGAATCAGTTCGCGCTCTGTAATCGCATACAACGCGGGCGTAAAGAATGCGCCAAGATCATTGAGCAAGAAGCCGATCGCCCACAGGTGATTGCTGATACGGGTGAGCTCGGCCATGATCACACGGATGTATTGGGCGCGTTCAGGCGGCGCGGCTTTCTCGCCCATTAACTTTTCGACGGCCAACGCGTATCCGAAATTGTTGCTCATCGATGAAAGGTAATCGAGCCGGTCGGTGAAAGGCATATTCATTATCCAGGTGTTGCGTTCGCCGATCTGCTCATGGTTGCGATGCAGATAGCCCATTACCGGCTTCAATGCCACGATGGTCTCGCCGTCCAGTCGCACCGCCATGCGGAAAACGCCATGCGTCGACGGATGCTGCGGGCCAAGGTTTACCACCACTTGCTCGGTGTCGATGTCTTCTGAATATTGCCGCGCGGCGCGCTCTAACGACTCATAGAGTGCCGGGTCCGCGCTTTCCTTGAACCCTTCGGGGTCGAAGCCCGCCGGATACTTTACATTCTTGCCGAATGGATTGTGATCTTCGATGCGATAGACCTGGCCTTCGGGCCAGCGGTTCTTGAATGGCTTGAGTTCCTCCTCGTAATATGGTTCTTTCCAATCCTTGCGCATGGGGTGGCCGCTAAAGCCCTCCCACATCAAGATACGCCGCAGATCAGGGTGACCTTCGAAGTTGACACCGTACAGGTCCCAGGCTTCGCGCTCCTGGAAATCGGCGCCCGGGTAAATGTCGATCAGCGATGGCACCACGGCCTTATCGCGCGGCACCTGCACTTTGTAGACCAGCGAACCTCCACCGGTTGATTTGAACAGGTGGTACGCGACCTCGAGGAAATTGTTGGCGTTCGGCGCGTCGGAGAAATAATCGACCGCGGTTAAGGACGACAAATAGTCGTAACCCATCTCGTCGCGAATGGCCGTTGCCACCTCGCGCAGCTTGCCAGCTTCGACGATGTGGCCTTCGTACCCGGGACGCGTATCGCGCTTCACCGCGCCGGGGAAACGCTTCTCGAGTTCAGTGGGTTCCGCCGCAGGAGCGGGAGCAACAGGTGCTTGTTCTGTCATGGTCTCTCTTAGGCAGCCGGAGCCGCGGGCTGCGCCGGCTCGGGAGCGGGTTTGCTGGTGAATTCTTTGATCATGGCGTTTTCACGAGGGTCAATAATGTCGGGTCCGAGCAAAGGAACCGGGATTTCAGCTATATCGCCCTTCTGATACCAACGTACTTTGGTAATGGATTCGCTATCGATCTTTTCCTGGATTTTCATCAAGCCGTTGAGTAATGCCTGCGGGGTTGGCGGGCATCCGGGGACATAAACGTCAACTGGAAGATACTGATCCACGCCGGACACGACGTTGTAACCCTCTTTGAAGGGGCCTCCACCAGAAGCGCAGGCGCCCATCGAGAGTACGTACTTGGGTTCCGGCATCTGGTTATACAAGCGCACGATCTGCGGAATCATTTTCTTGGTAACGGTGCCGGAAACGATCATCAAATCCGACTGGCGCGGGCTGGGACGCATGACTTCCATACCAAAGCGCGCCAAGTCGTAACGGCTGGCTGCAGTGCAGATCATTTCGATGGCGCAGCAGGCCAAACCGAACATCATGGGCCAAACCGAATAGCGCCGCCCCATATTCCATATCTTGTCCAAGGTGGTGATGGCAATATTCTGGCGCAGTTCAGGTGGCACCTCATAACCGGCGCTGTTCACTGTGGGCGTTGTGGGTTTGCTCTCAGTCATATCGGATGCAACTCCTCGAACCATTCCTGGTAGATCGCCGCCAATATCTCGTCATTTGCCAGAGCTGGATCATCTGCGAAATTTGGCAGGGCGATGGTCCAGCGAAGGATATCTCCTAACGAGACGTTTTCGAGATTCTGATTGGGATGGCTGGCTTTGAGGGCCAACACAACCTCGTATATGGCGTCCCAATACAGAGCCTGGTTCATGTGCTAATAGTTCTTATATTCACATTATACACATCCAAATCCGGGAGTCAATATTTGTTAATACGAAAACATTTCTTTGCGTATATAATTTGAGTGTGCAGGAAACCCGCCAGCGAATCCTTGATTACCTGGATCACCACGGCAGCGCCAGCGCCAGCCAGCTGGCGAAATCCTTTGGTATGACTGCCGCCAACCTGAGGCGGCATCTCAGGATCTTGGAGACTCGAGGACTGGTATTCAGCCTAGGATTGCGACCGGCTGAGGGACGGGGCCGTCCAGAGCACCTTTACACTCCTCAGCTAGCATCAAGTGCTGATTTGGAAACCCTAACGCGCGCCCTGCTGCACCAGTTGGACAAAGATGATAACCAGATCGAGGGATTGGCCAAGCAAATACTGGGGGACGCCAAAGTGCCTACCGGTCAGATCTCGCAACGCCTGGTGGCTGCGATCCGCCGGCTGGAGCCGCTTGGCTACAAACCTCGTTGGGAGGCGCGCCCACAAGGACCACAAATGGTATTGGGGCGCTGCCCCTATGCGCCGATCATTGCCGATCACCCGGAACTTTGTCGCATGGACGCGAATATGCTCGACGAACTGCTGGGCGCCGAGGTCGAACAGACCGCCAAGCTGCAGCCTGGCCCACAGAAGATTCCGCAATGCGTGTTTGTCTTGCGGCATATGCATGAGGTGCCTATAAAGACGTAAACCTGCCTTCGTAGGCGCAGGCAAATAGCCAACAAAGCGCCGCGAATTCCTATGTCTGTCTTTGTGAGCCTGCGAAGCAGACGAAATAATCCCAAGCTTCTTTCCTTAAGATACTTGGGGATTGCTTCGTCGGCCTCATTTACATTCGGCCTCCTCGCAAAGACGGAAAAGCGCCTTGAAACGGCGCGGACATTCTTTCACTTTGGAAAGCCTCTGATTGATCTTGCCTAAGCCTCCCATCCTCGACAACAGGCAGTGGATGAATAACCAGACAACTTATTTTTGATTCTGGTAACATTTTCACCAAATTCTCCCAGCCAATTTCGGAATGCGAAGTTTTTTTCTTTTACTTGCGCTATCGGGCCAGTTCCTGGCGGCCGCGCACACTTTTATTCCACCGCGCGGAACTCCGGGGGAAGTCCTGGCCTTGATTAACGATTATCGTGCCCAGAATGGTTTGCCGGCGTTAGCCGAAAACCCGATATTGTCCTATATCGCTCAGGCTCAGGCTGATTACCTGATCAGCCAACCCATGGGGACTGTGGGTGACGTGCACGAAGGACCCGGCGGCTCGCGCCCCAAGGACAGGGCTTACGCCGCGGGCTATGGCGGTGGCGAGAATATTTCCGTTTCTGAGATCGTCAAAGGTGGAATCGATGAAACGCCTTCCAGCGCGCTGGCCTGGTGGAAAACATCTCCGCCCCACAACAACACCATGCTGACGACGTACTCGCGAGAAATCGGCGCGGGGGCTGCCACTGATGGCAACGGACGATGGTGGTACGTGGCGGACTTCGGTTACCAGGCAGGTGGCGCTTATTTGCCAAGTAGTTCCTCCACGCAGGCTGCAGCAATCACGGCCGCACCAGTCATGATCCCGGTCACAAAAGCGGATCCGCGACCCGATGGCTCTATCGTTCACATCGTGCGCACGGGTCAAACATTGTGGACCATCGCGGCCGTGTATGAGGTGCCGCTTGAACAGGTGATGGAGCTGAATGGGAACAATGAAACCATATATCCGGGTGATGAAGTCACGGTGGCTCCCGCAGGTTCTGCTCCCACAGTGACGCCCACCACCGACCTCAATGCAACACCCATCCCATCGTGGACCCCTACTCCATTACCTACTCGCGCATTGCGGCCTAGTGACCAACTGGCGCAAGCTCAGGGCACGCCCGTGCAATTGGCGGCTCAATCCAACCTCAGCGCCGAACAGCAGGCCAAAGCGGCCAATTCAACCGTTTATTTGGTGGTTGGCATCGCCCTGGTGAGCATCATCGCTGTATCCGCGGCCAGTTTCTTTATCCAAAGGCCCCGGCCTCCGGAGCCACCGGAAAACGATCCATTCGCGCCGATAGAGTAAGCAGACAAGTAAACAAGAAGACAAGTGCACAAGGGGAAAACGTTCAGTTAATCGATTAATCTGTCAATCAAAAGATTGGATTCAAGTATTGTTGTCTCCAATTTCCATTCTCCAATTCCACATTTAAATTACAATCCCCTTTTGCCTCCCTTCGCTTCGTTCAGGGCATGCGTTGTGAATTTGTAGTTGGGTCTTTGATTCATCTTATGACTAACTTACCTGTGCCATCAACACCCGATTCGCCCAGGGCCGCGCTGATCGCTGGCGCCCGTGATACATTCCCGCTGCTGGTGGGCGCGTGGCCCTTCGGAGTGATCTTCGGCGCGCTGGCGGTCACCAGTGGCTTCAGCCCTTGGGGAGCAGCGGCCATGTCCGCCTTTGTATTTGCCGGCTCCGCACAATTCATAGCGGTTGGATTGTCTGCCGCATCCACGCCGGCGGCGGTCATAATTCTCACAACGTTTATTGTCAACCTCCGCCACATGCTTTATTCCGCCACATTGGCGCCGCATCTCAACAGGCTACCACGCGGATGGTTGCTTCCTCTCGGTTTCTGGCTCACGGACGAGTCCTTCGTCGTGGCTGCCAAGCATTTCACAGAAGCCGATCAATCTCCACACAAACATTGGTACTTACTGGGTTCTGAGTTTGCTATGTACGCCAACTGGCAACTGGTGACCTGGATCGGCATCCTGGCAGGCCAGGCTATTCAGGATCCGCGCTCCTGGGGGCTGGACTTTGCCATGGTGGTCACGTTCATCGGCATGTTGGTTCCGCTCGTGAAAGGCCGCCCTGCCCTGGCTGCGGTCCTGATCGCAGGCGGCGCAGCATTACTCACCTATGGCTTGCCAAATCAGCTCGGGTTGCTGCTAGCTGCGCTTTTCGGCATAGCGGCAGGGGTCCTGGCCGAGCGCATCTGGCCCACAACGGAATCGGCGGCATGAACGAATTCCTTTTGGTCGCCGGCATGGCACTCGCAACCATGGCCACCCGTATCCCTGTTCTTTGGTGGCTCAGCCTTCATCTTCTTTCGCCTGGCATTGCCCGGGCGTTAAAGTACGTCCCGCTGGCAGTTCTCTCCGCTATCATCGCACCGATCGTCCTCCTATCCGATGGCAAGCTTGCTTTTCAGGTGGACAACGCGCCGTTGATCGCTAGTTTGGTAGCCATCTTTATCTCCTGGCGCACGCGAAGCTTACTACTGACCATCCTGTTGGGGATGGCCGTGCTGCTGGGTTGGCGAGCGCTTTTCGCTCCTTAGGTTCATCGTAATCCCTATTTGAACAAATATTTCGAAGAAGTCCGCCGTGCGCGGTGCCTGCCTGGTTCAACAACTTGCTTGTCGATTCAAATAGGCTGTACACTTGGTCAGTCACAGACCTGACATGTTCACTCTAGTTATTGACGGCGTTTTTATGCTCTTGACTTATTGGAAGGCCGTTTTGGCTCTCTTCGTAATGTTTTCCGCTTTCGGTCTTATGGTCCTTAGGCTAATAGGATCACAGGAAGAAGATTTGATAAGGGTTGGATTTACAAGTTTAGGAATCGGTGCCGCGCTGACCAGCCTTGTCACCTATGCTCTTGTTGCAGCAGCTTATTTTTGGCAGGACTTACTCATACCCGGAGCCTTTTTAATCCTAGTGATCGCTGCTTTCATGCTGCTGCGTGAAATATGGATGAATAACAATAAGATAAACAATTGGAGCGTTTTTCTTCTGGTGTTCATTACTTTGATGGGGTTTCTCTTTTTGAGATTGGCTTTCCTAAGATACATCTTGCTTCCCCCTCATTCAGACTCGCCTGTCCACTATCAAGTTGTTTCTGATTTGCTTAACCGTCAATCAGAAGGTCTGAGTGGGATATCGCTCAGCAACATTTTGCAGCGTTATTATCATTTCGGATTTCACAGCCTGGCTGCTTGGTTGGCCATTACTGCGAATATCCCAGTGGAAAACGCGATATCTTTGCTAGGGCAAGTCTTTCTCTATATTGCTCCGGTTTGCATTTTTGCTTTGATATATTCAGTAACAAGGGACACGATTAGTGCAGTATTTGCATCTCTATTGGCCGCGTTCGGCTGGACAATGCCGGCTTTCGCAGTCAACTGGGGAAAATTCCCAGCGCTCAGCGCGTTAGCCGTGGCTCCAGCAATCCTAGCATACACAGTAACCCTCAAGCATAGCGATACACGCAAGCTGAAGGTGATCATCTGGTTTGCACTTCTTTTTCTCTCGATCACATTAATGCATTCCAGGATGTTGGTTGTCTTGTTGCTTGCCCTCCTTGCATACTTTATTATCAAAAGTATCGATGTCGGAAAAGAATTGCCCTGGTCCCAATCCATCAGGCTAGCAGTCTTGGGGGCAGTGGCGCTGCTACCACTTTACGGGATTTTCAGGGATTTCTATGGGAGCATCTCGACCTTTGTGGCGCTGCTTGTCCTTTTGCCTTTTGCGATCCGCAGATATACAAAACTATCCATTGGGACAATTGTTTTCACTTTTTTCTTGTGGATAGCCCTGGCCAGCCAAATCACCTTCGGCGGGAAAACTCAGCCGCTATTGGATGAGCAGTTCGTTGCCATGACATTGTTTATTCCCCTCTCGTTAATTGCCGGAACCGGGCTCGCGAGTGTAATGAGAACAATCCGCTTCAAAGGGATTAATCAATGGATAATCGTTAGCCTGCTTGCAGGGTTGCTGGTCCTCAATGTTCAGACGAGGTTTTTTTATCCAGACCCGTGCTGTAACTACTTCAGCTTAGATGATCAAATTGCTTTTGAATGGATTCGGGAAAACACTTCGACTCAGGCTCTGTTTCTGATTTCGGCGGCCAAGAGCCAATTTCAAACCATTGGAACCGATAGCGGGATCTGGATTGAGGCGCTAACCCAGCGGCCCGCCAATAAGCTTCCTTATGACACCGACTTGTCCTCAACCGATGAGATCATAATGCTCTGCCAAACAGGAGCGACTGACATTTATCTATATTCTGGAGGTAGGGAGTTCAGCTTTCGCACCGACCAGGCTGATAGTGAAAGAATGCACATGGTCTTCAGCTCCGGAGACACAGTGATCTTTAAGATTACGGATTGTAGGTCATCGCACTCATTTTTCCCTGCAACGCAGCCTAAACTAACTAAAAACGTTGTTTGACTTCTCCCTGTCAGGTGTGCTATAAAGTTGTACGTTTGCTGTGGAGATGCTGACATGAAAACTAGTGGTATCGAGTTGATCCTTTTTACGATGGCATTGGTCGCGGTTGCCATGTTTGTCGTGGCATTTGCCTTGCCCACGGAGGCAATAGCTGCCACGACGGGCGCCGATCAAGGGTCGCCAACTTTTGACCGTTATCCCGGTGTTCCCAATTTGACGGCTCCGCAGAATTTCCCTTGGGGTCATATGCCTGTTCTTCCACAGCAGGCCATACCCACCCGCATCCCGCCTCCTTTCGAAATCCCTGATCCAATTCCTCCATTTCCTCCGGTGCGGTAACGTCATTCTAGCGAGTTAGAACGGCCTCCAAGAACAATCTTTGGAGGCCGTTTTTATTTTTACATTGTTAACTCTTGACAAGGTTTTATTCATTGGGTAATATGTAACCATTCAGTTACGTATTTAAGGAGACCCATGCTTGCCAATCACATTTCGGAGAAACTAGGAATCCATTTCGAAATCGAGATCAATGCACCGGCTGAAAAGGTCTGGGCTAAGCTCGCAAGCCTCGACGGCATGAATGAATGGTTCAGCAAACGGCTGGTCTTTGAATTCCGTGAAGGCGGCCGCTTCCAAATGGAGGTGAGCATTCCGGAGGACGGCGACTTCACCTTCTTCGGAGAGGTGGTGAAAATGGATCCACCGCGGGAGCTGGCTTTCACCTGGACCGAGCACGAAAAAGGGAAAAACTCCTGGCCAATTTCGACACTGGTTACCTTCAAACTTACACCAACCGAATCCGGCACGCTGGTCACCCTAACCCACACCGGCTTTGAAGCCCTGGGCGGCGAATTGGCTCGCAGCGAATACGAAGGGCACATCGTCGGCTGGGAGCGCGCCGAAACTCTGGCTGATCTCAAGCGTGCGGTTGAGGCAGCCGGCTAGCATGCCCACTGCCCTTGACCGCGTCGCCCACGCCATCTCCGACCCAACACGTCGGCGTATCCTGGACGAGTTGCACGCGGCCGGCCCTCAGCGAGCTGGTGACCTGGCCGCCCGCTTTGCCCGCATCAGCCGCCCGGCGGTCAGCAAGCACCTGCGCGTGCTACGCGGCTCGCGACTGATCGCCCAGGAGCGCCGCGGCAGGGAGCTTTGGTATCGACTAGACCCTGCGCCCTTATCGCAGGTCGAAAAGTGGTTGGATAAATACAGCGGCTTCTGGCAGACAAAGCTCCAGGGATTGAAGAAAGCTTCAGAAAAGTAGGCCGAAGATTGGGGACAAATGTCAGGTGCCATGCGGTTACCCGCCCGTTGCCTGACCCATCCCAACGAAGCTATACTGAGTCGACTGGTGATTCTTCACGCAGAAGAAGAAACTGCGTGTTCCCGCTTGCGCCCAGCAAAGCGGCATTCCGCAGATAGCCGCGGAGGTTGGTGATGGAGACCTTCCATAAGACCCGCTTGACCCTTTGGCGAGACCGCTTGTTGGCGCTCGCGTTATTGCTCATTGGTCTCCGGCTTGTTTCCGCCGCCTTTCAAGCTCACGGCCATGAGATCGTCTGCCTGATCCTGCAGATTTCTGCCAGCGCGGTGCTGTTAGCCGCCGGCGGCCTGAGCATCTTTATGCTCAGCGAACCCACACTGAACGTGGACAAAATCGGCATCTCAGAGAGCGGCTTTCTATTCAAATCGTTTAATTGGAGCATGACCTGGAACGATATCGCCTACGCCCAACTCACTGGTGAACTGCGCAGCCGCGTGGTGCTCGTCGGCCTGTTCAGCGATCAGCCGGAACATGTGTTATCCGGTTACGAGCGTTTCGATGCGATCCTTGAGCAGATCGGAGAAGGTTTGAAGCGTTACGGGCGCAAAGTTGTGCAGGAATCGCCAGCGCCAAAGGCTTCACAATCCTAGCGTCTTTCATGCAAATTCTTGCGATCATCGGATTCATCCTTGCTTTGATTTCCCTTCTCTGGGTCTTTTGGCGCGTCTCCCATCGCGACCTGCCGTGCCCCACTACGCTGATCCCTCTGCTCGATAATCCCTTTACTCATCGCTATCACCGCGACATCTTGGCGCGCCTGGAGCTGGCGCCGGGTCTCGGTGTCCTGGACGCCGGGTGCGGCCCAGGGCTGCTCACCGTGCCGATCGCACAGGCCGTCGGCCCCACCGGGCGAGTGCTGGCACTGGATATTCAGCTGGGGATGCTCGACCGCGCCAAGGCACGCGTTGCAGATGCTGGATTGTTGAATGTCGATTTCATAGGGGCAGGGCTTGGTGAAGGCAGGCTGCCTGCGAACTCCTTCGACCGTGCCCTCTTGGTTACCGTCCTTGGCGAGATCCCCGACAAGCTCCCCGCTCTCAAGGAGATTTGCAATGCACTCAAGCCGGAAGGCTTTCTCTCCGTTACAGAAGTCCTCCCCGATCCTGATTATCAATCTGCCGCCAGAGTAAAACAGATGGCTGCCCAAGCAGGGTTTACGATGAGGAATTACTTTGGCAATTTTTTCCTGTTCACTATAAATCTGCAAAAATCTAGATAATGAGCAATAAGGAATCTATGGCAAACAACTACAGTTTGATGCGCAGAGGTTTCCGTTTCATGAACCGGTACTTCATGGTGCCCGCCTTTCGGATGGGGCTTGGACCCCTTCTGCAAAGCCCATTTGGCGGCTACATCATGGTGATCAGGAACCGGGGCCGCTTAAGCGGCAAGACGCGTTACACGCCGGTGAACTATGCCCTGGCCAACGGCCATGTTTACTGCACCGCAGGTTTCGGCAGAATGTCTCATTGGGTCAAAAACTTGACCAGCGATCCTCACGTGGAGTTGTTACTGCCCAGCGGCGCGATTTCCGCTAATGCCGAAATCGTGAAGCGGGTGAAAGAGAAACGCAGCATGTTGCGGCAGGTGCTGATCAACTCTGGATTTGCTGCATTTGTTTTCGGCGGCCTTAATCCCCTAAAGGTCACGGAACAGAAGTTGACCGAGTTGACCCGGGATTACATCGTGTTGCGGTTCCGCCCGACCGGCATCGGCGCGGGACCGGCAGACCAGGGCGGTTGGCTCTGGATCTGGCCCACTGCAGCAATAATCGCCCTGATCTGGTGGCTCATTCGGAGTTCAATCAATATTGCACAATATTAATATTCTGCAATTTACATTGCGACCTAATATTTTGGCTGGTTTATGATTTGGACGTGCCAACCTTCGAGATAAAACCCGTCACCCGTGATCGCTGGGACGATCTCGTCCAGCTCTTCGGCCCCAGCGGCGCCTACAGCGGCTGCTGGTGCATGTTTTGGCGCGTGAAGTCCAGCGAATTCGAAGCCAACGGCAACAAAGGCAATCGAAAAACTATGCAACGCATTGTGGCTCGCAATGAAAACCCCGGGCTGCTGGCTTACGCTGGTGGCAAGCCCGTTGGCTGGATTTCGCTTGGACCAAAAGAGGAGTTCGGTCGCATCGAGCGCTCGCCGTTGTTCAAGGCCATCGACGACCAACCGGTCTGGTCGGTGGCGTGTTTCTTCATCGACAAAGAGTATCGCAATCACGGAGTTGGTAAACGGCTGCTATCTGCTGCGGCGGACTTCGCTCGCTCTCAGGGGGCGGGCATCCTGGAAGCCTACCCCATCGACACCAGGGGTAAGCGTCGCGAGGACTCTGCGCTCTTCACGGGCACCCTAGCGCTCTTCGAGCAGGCTGGATTCGTGGAGGTCGCCCGTCGCAAAGAGCGCCGCCCGGTGATGCGCAAGAAGTTATAAAAAGAGTCCACGGAGACACGGAAACACGGAGATCTTTTAACCTTAATAATTCTTTCCATACGGGAGCCTACCCTCCAGCGGGGCGAATGGGGACTGGTGGGTTTTTATCCTTGTAAAATCTTCAACGCCTCCTCATCACTCACCTCATTGAACTCCCGATAGAACTGCCCCACTGCCTGGAAGTTCTCCGGCGTTTCCAAACAAACGAAATGATCCGCGGCAGCCTTAAGTACGGCTGCCGCTCTTTGCGAGCAAACCGGCAGCGCCACCAGCACAGTGCACTTACCGCGCAGCCAATCAACGGCCGCTTTCATCGTGGCTCCAGTAGCCGCGCCGTCATCTACGACGATCGCTGTCTTTCCACGGATATCCAAATTTCCGGAACCGAATTTCCCCATGTAACTATCTACCTTTGCCTGGGTCTTGTTCACCTGCGATTGCAAGTCCTTAGGTTGTAGCTGCAGCAAGGCCAGCAGCTCCTGGTTCCAGGCCACACTGCCATCGGGGCCCATGGCGCCAATCGCCAGTTCTTCCTGGCCGGGCAGGCCTACCTTCTTAGTAACAATAGCCGCCACCGGCCAGCCAAGGCGTTCGGCAACCGCCTTGGCGGTCACTATGCCGCCACGGGGAATGCCGAGCACCACGCCTTCGCCAAGTTTTGTGTCTCGGACGACAGGCAGCATTTCCAAATGATGGGCGAGCAATTCTGCCGCCGCGGCTCGATCAGGATACATTGGGGAAACCATCTAAATCACAAATAGGCTAACGCAAGGCGTCGCTGAGCATTATTTGCATAGTATCATTCCAAGCATGCGCGCCTTTGTTTTAGTCTTTGTGGGTCTTGGTCTGTTATTTCTGACCATAGCCGGCGGCGCCTTTCTTTATGGCACCTGGTTCCGTATCCAGGCGGAAAAAGTGGATGGGGCCGTGGTTGAGGTCGCCCTGCGTCATTATGCAGACGGGAACGCTTACTGCCCGGTCATCCGCTATTCGGTGAGCGGAGGACACAGCTACACCCATTACTCGGACATCTGCTCCGGCCGGCTTCCTATGAACAAGGCCAGCGAGTGCAGCTTTACGTCGACCGCGCCGACCCCGAACGCGTGCAACTTAACGACTTCTTCTCCATTTGGTTCCTTCCATTGCTATTTGGTTTCATGGGGACGACCTTCACGGGTGTAGGCCTTTGGGCACGGAAATCAAGATTCTGGTAGATCTACTCTAAGTTCACAATCTCGCCCCAAATCTTTTTTCCATCAACGTGCAACAGCCCCACGGTGGGAGGCTTGCCGGCCAGCACTTGGCAACAGGCTGAGCCAGGATTGACGACCAGTAGGCCATCGATCTCTTTCACCATCGGTTCGTGGTTATGGCCAAAAACTACCACATCCACATCTTCGATCATTGCTATTGCTCTTTGGAGCGCTACTTCGAAGCTTTGCGGCCCGCGCAGCAGATAGCGCAATTTGTCGCGCAGGTAGTTCCCCCAGCTACCGTGGCCGTGGGTCAGTCCAATGCGCTTCTCGCCAATTCGGAGGACGCGCCGCATAGGCAACTCCTTGAACCCGAACCAATCGCGGTTGCCGCGCACGGCCATCACGGGTGCAACTTCTTCTAACTGGCGTAATATTCGCGGAACGCTAATATCCCCAGCGTGAAGGATTTGGCCTACGCCTGCCTTCTCGAAAGCTGGCAGCACGGCTGGGTGCAGGCGCCGGCTGCGGTCAGGCACATGGGTGTCGGCGATTAGGCCAAGAGTAACTGAGTCTTGCGAAGAGCCTGCCTTGAGCGAAGCGAAGGGTTTATTCAAAGCAGACCTCGCCAGTAATCAACCCTTCGCAAGCAAAACAAATCATTCATTCAGCATCCAGCAGCGCTTGCAAGTCGCCGAGCGTTTGTTCGCGGGAAGTGAATTGGACGGCCATGCATCCCAACCTGCTGGGCACCTTGAATGTTAGCCGCCACATCATCGATAAATATCGCTTCTTGCGGTGTTATTCCGAGATGCTTTGCTGCCAATGAATAGATTGCCAGATCTGGCTTCATCAGATTAACTTCAGCAGAGATCGGCATGTGGTCAAAGGCATCATCGATCTTCCATTCAGAAATCCAGTAACGCAGGTCTGAAAATGCATTGCATAACAAACCAGTCTTGTAACGCGCTCGCAGCCTCCTTATGCTCTGTACCAATTCCTGATCGATAATGTCGCCCCTGAAGAATTCGCCCATGAATTCATCGTAACGTAACGAATACCCCATTGCTGCCCAGAACGATCGCGCCGGGATTTCGCCAAGTTGTGCTCGCCGACTCTCTTCGCTGTCGAAGATCAACCGACCCATTTCTCGATAGTCCACTCCGATTCGTTCGGCGAGTACCAAGCGCGGCGCGTGGTTCTGGGTGCGCATGATCACCCTGCCATATCCCAGATGACAGCTTTGATGGCCATATCAGCGGCGTATTGTACTAGCGGAACCAAGCCATGCTGCGGCGGCCACAATTCCGTTATTCTTGATCAGCGAATCGCCCCCGAAAAATATCCGACGATAAATAAATATGCCGAAGCAAATAAACTGCTCTCCCACACAATTATTCGCGGGACAAGAACGCCTAGGGCAAATGATGCAGCAAGGGCTTTATTAAGGATTAACTTTGTCGAATCGGCAAGAGGTTGGTGATCCGATGAAAGCAAAAACAACAAAAGGATAGGGAATATCAACGTGGAGAATACTCTGGTCTGATCTAGAGTAAAGAGGATCAAGCCAAATGCTCCCGCGCAACACAAAACAAATGCTGGTGCGGAATTGCCTCCGCGCCAATTGAGCATAACGTAAATGAAGAGAAAACCGCCAAGCATTTGAAAAAGGGAATAAACGAGGACAACAGGATTCCTCAGATTGTTTTCAATAAAAAGAGAAATGCCGTATTCACTGAAGTAACTAAATCTGCCAAAGGTCACGTCAAATGAATACGAGGAAAAATGAGTTTCCAAAATCATGCGCCCCAAGCTGATGCCTAATAAATATGAGACTACATAGGGAAGTGTTGCTTTCCCCTCGGTCAATAATAAAAAAATAGAAGTAAGAACCAGAATCGCAGTCCCTTGTTCAAAATGGTTAATCCCCATCAAGACAGCGGAGAAAAAAATGACAACTGGCTTTTTTCTGAATAAGATCATTGTGGTGGAAAGGAGCACAGTGAATACATCCGGGCTGCCGACCCAAGTTAGCAATATGCTTGGCAAAGGAGTCAGAAAAAAGACCACCAAGACAGATCTTGCCACGGATTCCGGAAACTGGAGACGCAGGTAGTAAGCAAACAAGACAAAAAAGACCAGGAAAAAGACAACGTGCATCAAGGAAAACAAGAGCAATGATTGGTTCGCACCTATCAGAAAGGCAATGGTTGGCCCCAAGAATGAGAAAAGTTGCCATTGCGCGTTGGGATTGGAAAGAAACGGATTTATATAGATGTTTTCTGCTATTTCCAGAAAGAATGGGGCGTTGGGCGCATACCAGACTCCATTTTGAAGAATGCTGATCAGAAGTAGGAAGGAAAAAAGGCCCCAATAAGAGCTGCGAAAGACAAGAAGGTAGAAGAAATCGATCGCCGAGTTCAGTTTGGATTTCATCCCGACCTTAGCCGTCGCGATTCTCACGATTGACCGAGTATACAATGCAATGGCATTTAACAGAATTGCAAATGGATCGACAGCGTTTGTCACGAATGTAAGTAAAAGAAAAAACGCACCCGGAGTATCTATAAATGCAAGAACGCCTGCTGTCGGTTAGCAGGCGTTCTTGTTTTGAGTCTGTCCCTCTTGAGGCTATTCTTTTACCTCGATGGTCATCAACTCCTTTCCAGGCCTCAATTCTTTTTCGTAGCGGTCGTATCGCCGAGCAACGTACATCCCGGCGCGTTCATACAGTCTCAGGGCGCCGGTCAGGTTGCTGGCGTCTACGCCCAGGCCGACCTTCTTGTAGCCGCGGCGGTAGAACTCGCCGAAACTATGCAGAAGCAACGCCATGCCCAGGCCGCGCTTGCGCCAGCGCCGCCGCACAGAAAGATCGCCCACCCACCCTATCGGTGTCTCCTCATCCTCATTGACCCGACACAGTGACACCCCGGCCACCTCATCGCCCTCCATGGCGACGAACCACAATCTTGCATCGAATCTGGGTTCCTCCAGCCAATGTTTGAATAAGGCAAAACCTTGTTCAAACGGTTGCTTGATGTGCCCAAAGTGGTCCTCGAAGGCTTCATCGTTTGCCAGGAAAACATCTACGGCATGGTGCAGCGGATCGAACGGCCGCAACGTGATTCCCGCGGGCCACTGGGGTTCAGGTGGTTTATCGGCGATATCACGATGCATGATGAAGCTGTGTCTGGTAAGAGCGAAGTCGGCATTTTCGAGCAAACGCTGCCAGGGCTTGAACGATCCAATGTTATGCATGTGGATCGAAACGCGCAGATCCTGTGGCAGAGTCTCCGTGACGTGTTTGGCGCGTTCGATTGCCCAATCCAACAGCACTTCAGAAACGTTGCTATCGAGGGAATCGGGATGAACGCTAAGCCAGATGTATGGATGCACGGGCGGGGAAGTCAATGTTAGACATTCCACATAGCCCGCCACCTTCCCATTTGGATCGACGACGATTCGCAGGTCATCAGCCATATTGAGGCCTGGCGTCTGCCAGAAAGACTTCAGCTCGGCCCGCGTCATCTCCTTAATGCCCATGGTGGCTTGGGAAAACGCATGAATTGTGGCCAAGACGGCGTCTAAGTCCCCGACCCCCACAGCTTTCATGTGGTAACCGGGTTTCAACCGGATGATTTTTTCTTCTGCTAACATTCTTTTTCTCTCCTAATTCAATTCTTTGCGATTTGAACTTCATCAATGTTTTTAGTTATCATTATTTCTTTCTCGCAAACAAAAACGGCCGGGCAATCGCCGCGGCCGAAAAGGACTTAAACAAAACGACCGCGGGGTGCTGCGCCGCGGCCGTCAGGGAGTTCTTAGAGACTTACAGACTGGCAATAGGCGCAGTACGCGAAGGCAAAGCAACAAAACCGGATGTGCTGGCTGGTTGCTGCCGCTTCCAATCGAGAACCAGAATAGTATTCACGGAATCTGCGCCTCCTTTGAGATGGAGTAGCTTACACGGTAATGACACGTCTGTCAAGCAGAAATTTCTGATGTCTAAATTTCTTTTCACCGCTCTGACATATAATCTCCGCTGACCTATGAATCCGGCCGGAACACCTTCTCCTTTCTCATTTCTCCCCACATCTTTCTTGTTACTTACCATTGGCTGGGGTGGATTATTCCTCCTGTTCAACTTTACCTCGCCGTTCCTTTTACCCCGTTGGTTGTTCTTCTTCCTGGTTGTGGTAGCCTTCACAGGTCTCGCACTACCTATCACTTCCTTTTTCAATTTTCGCTTCCCCAGCGACCCTCCCGCCACGGTGCGGGTGATCCTGCGCCAGGCGTTATGGGCAGGCGTTTATGCCGCCGCCCTGGCCTGGTTGCTGTACGGACGGGTATTTAACACCGCCCTGGCGGTCATTCTGGCTTTGGCGTTCTTCGCCATCGAAGGGTTCTTACGGTTACGGGAAAAATCAAAGTGGGAGCCGTGACAGCAATCAATTGCTGATTGGTGTTTCTGATTGCTGAATTTGAGTCTATACAAAATAGATAATTCACCATATTCAATAAACGATTATATTTAGCAAACACTTTTTAACCAAAACTAACGGACTACTGGGCCACAAAATGAAATCTGACTTACCTGCCTTGATGAAAACCCGCAACCTGGACGCGCTGCTGATCTTCGGCGATGCGCTGCATAATCCGCCCATGGTGTACTTCACCGGTGTCCATCACGTCACCGAGGCGCTGCTGGTGATCAAGCGCGGCGAAGAGCCGCTGCTCTTCTCCCACAACATGGAACGCGATGAGGCTGCGGCCACAGGTTTTGCCACCCGCTCGGTCACTGATTACCGTTTCCGAGACATCCTCAAGGAATCGAATGACGATTTCGCGCTGGCCAGCGCACGCATGCTCCAGCGCATGCTCACAGATGCAGGCGTCACCAAAGGCCGCGCTGCGGTCTATGGCAAGCGAGACGCGGGTCAGGCGTTCGGGTTGTTGGGCACCATCACCGAATTGCTGCCCGAACTGGAGATCGTCGGCGAAATTCACGATTCCGTTCTGACGGAGGCGCGCGCCACCAAGGATGCCGCCGAAGTTGAACGCATCCGCGCGGTCCAGAAGCAAACGACGGAGATCGTCGGCCAGGTAGCCGATTTCCTTTCCAGGCAGCGCGCCAATGACGGCGTGCTGGTCGACAAGGACGGCAAGCCAATCACCGTGGCCAAAGTGAAATCCAAGATCAATCTGTGGATCGCTGAGCGCGGTTTGGATAATCCCGAAGGCACCATTTTCGCGCCCGGCGCCGAAGGCGGGGTACCACATTCCATGGGCAGCCCGGACGCAGTGCTGCGCGTGGGCGAGCCCATCGTGTTCGACATTTTTCCCAAGGAAGCAGGCGGCGGCTATTGGTCAGACTTCACGCGCACCTGGTGCCTGGGTTACGCCACCGACGCCGCGCAGGCGTTGTATGATGACGTGCGCTTTGTTTACGATACTTTGATTTCAGAGATCCATGCCGATGAGCGCTGCGCCGTTTTCCAGGCGCGCACCTGCGAATTATTCAAGCAGCGTGGCCATCCCACAGTCAACGAGGACCCAACCACGAATGTGGGCTACGTGCATTCGCTAGCTCATGGCCTGGGGCTGGACGTCCATGAGAGCCCCGGATTCTACGGCGACCCGAAGACCGCCAAGGATTTCCTGCGCCGCGGGCACGTAATCACTGTCGAGCCCGGTCTGTACTATCCCGAACGCGGAATGGGCATGCGCATCGAGGACGCCGTTCATATCGGCCCCGAAGGCAAACCAGAGATCTTGGCGACGTATCCGCTGGATTTGGTTATTCCATTGAAGAGTTAACGCGGATGAACGCGGATAAACGCTGATTTTCTCATCAGCGTTTATCCGCGTCTCTCTTATTGCGCCTATAATTAGCCTATGTCCCGCCGACGCAAGAAGCTGCAGCCTGCGCGCATACTCGGCATCGAGACTTCGTGCGATGAGACCGCTGCCGCAGTGGTCGAGAACGGCCGCGCGGCACTCTCCAATGTAGTCGCCTCCCAAGCGGAGCTGCACGTCAAGTACGGCGGCGTATTCCCTGAGGTTGCTTCGCGCCAGCACATCAAAGTCATCGATACGGTAGTCGCTGAGGCGCTGGCCCAAGCGCATCTCGAGCTGGCCGACGTGGATGCCATCGCGGTCACCCGCGGCCCCGGGTTACCGGGGTCATTGATCGTAGGACTAACCATGGCCAAGGGGTTGGCGCTCGGTTCCGGACTGCCGATGTACGGCATTAATCACCTCGAGGGGCACCTCTATTCTGCGTGGGTGAACCTCGATGGAGGCCGATCTGATCAATCCGTTAATCCGTTTATCGAACCCCCTCAGTTCCCACTGCTAGCATTGATCGTCTCGGGGGGTCACACGGAATTGGTGTTGATGAAGGATCATCTCAGCTACCAGCGGCTTGGCGGCACACTGGATGACGCCGCCGGCGAAGCCTTCGACAAAGTGGCGCGCCTGTTGAACATCGGCTACCCGGGTGGGCCGGCCCTCCAGCGGGCGGCTGATGGCGGGGATCCGGCCGCCTTCGATTTCCCCCGGGCCTGGCTCGAAGACAGTTGGGACTTTTCCTTCAGCGGCCTCAAGACGGCTGTGCTGCACAAGGTTAGGGAATTCGGAAATGGATCCGAGTTGCCGGTTGCAGACCTCGCAGCCAGTTTCCAAGCCGCTGTCGTAGAAGTTCTTGTGGAGAAGACGAAAAAAGCTGCCCGAGAACTCGGCGCCAAAGGGATCTTGGTGGCAGGAGGCGTTTCCGCAAACCAGGCGCTGCGAGAGTCTTTGGCAACCAACAACTTGCCTGTGCACTTACCTCCATTAGTGCTTTGCACGGATAATGCCGCCATGATCGCCGCCGCAGGTTACTTCCGCCACGCCATTATCGGCGAAGCCGATGGGTTGGATATCGATATCGAGCCTGGGTGGGAAATTAGTTAACTAATAGTGAGCAAATGTCATCTGATAGTCGTTAATTAGAATCGATGGCTAATATGCGTGATGACCAGTCCTATGAATCTGCCTTTCCATCCAGCCGGCAGTTCACCTTCGATTTTGGGGAGCTTAGTCGTAGGAAACACCACGTCCTGGGCTTGCTCGAAGTCGATGTCACCGACGCGCGCACGCGAATACGTCATATGCGGCGAAGCGATAAAAGCGTTTCGTTTTTCGCCTGGCTGGTGAAAACGGTTGCTGATTGCGTGGCTGTTAACCCGCAGGTCAACGGATACAAAAGCCCTCAGGGAAATAAGGTGAACCTGTTCAAGGACGTCGATATTTCACTCCCCGTGGAGAAGAACGTTGACGGTGTACGGGTCCCATTGCCCTACGTAATTAGGGACGCCGAGCGAAAAACGGTAAGCCAGATCCATCAGGAGATTGAGGCAGCGAAATCAGAGGGGGTTGAAGATGAAAGCAATTACATTCTTGGCGAAAAATACAGCGCGCTGGGAATGAAAATGTTGGTCTCTCTTCCTCAATGGTTACGACTGGCCCTTTCGCGCAAATTTTTATTTAACAACCCAGCACGCATGAAGGACATGATGGGCACTGTGGTGATCACGACCGTGGGAATGGTCGGGCATGTGAATGGATGGATCGTGCCGTTTGGCATGCATACGATCTGCCTAGGTCTGGGTTCCCTGAATCAGCAACCCTCAGTGTACAAGGGCGAAATTCAAAAAAGGGAGATCCTCCATTTGACCATGCTCATCGACCATGATGTAGTCGATGGAGTCCCCGCGGCTCGTTTTACCGATGATCTGGTCAGAAAGTTGGAAAGCGCTGCCGGAATATAAAGCTTTGCGCACGGCAGTGCGATCTTGACAACAACCCCTAAAACCAATAATCATCCACCTACCGGCTACCTCCGCCATAAGGTCCGGAGACCGAGTTTCGGCTCGCCTGTCGATGACTTGATAACAAGCTGGAAACCCTTCACCGAATTGTTGAGGCGAGAGTAAGGAAGCGAAACCCGGTTACAAAGGGACATGAGTGGGTTCTTTCTTATTTAACTTGACAAAGTAAGTTTAAAGGTCGTACTATGGGGCTAACCCTGGCAGGCAATAATGACTCCCCGGCAGAACGAATCAGGCTCCACATTTAACGTGCGCGACCACAACCTCAGCGAGGTGATCCAACTCCTCCACCGCAATGGCGCCATGTCGCGCGCCAGCATCAGCCGCGAAACCGGCCTCAGCGCTCCCACGGTTTCCGCGCTGGCCAACGTGCTGATCGAAAGTGGGTTGATCGGCGAAGCGGGCGAAGCCGAATCCAGCGGCGGGCGCCGACCCATCCTGATGCAGTTCAAGTATCAGGCGCGCTACGCCATGGGTATCGACTTGGGCGCAACGCATATAACCAGCACGGTGATCAACCTAGGCGGCACGACGGTGGCCAAGCGTACTGTAGGCGTCGACGCCATGCGCGATCCGCAGGCGGCCATCGAACTGGCGCGCTCTTATCTATCCGAGATGCTAGACGAAACGAATATTTCCGCGTCCGAGATCTTGGGCGTGGGTATAGCCGCGCCTGCGCCGCTGGAAGGCCAGGGTCTGAGCCTCCTCTCACCGATCATCCTTCCAGCTTGGAAGGGCATCGATCTGAAAAAAGAGATCGGTCGTGACCTTGAAAACCTGCGGATCTATGTAGATAACGACGCCAATGCAGGCGCATTGGCCGAGAAGTGGTGGGGCGCGGGGCGCGGCTATTCCAACATGGCCTATATCAAATTAGGCACAGGTGTTGGCAGCGGCTTAATCATCAACGATGATATCTACCGCGGTTCCGCCGGCACCGCCGGCGAGATCGGGCACACCTCGATCAACTCAGATGGGCCGATGTGCCGCTGTGGCAACCACGGTTGCATGGAGAGCTATGTAGGTTCCCCGGCCATCATTGCCAACGTGGCCAACAAAATCAAAACCCAGCCCATTCCAGGCCTGGCCCCTGGTAATATCAAAGTCCGTGACCTGGCTACGGCTGCCTTTAGCGGAGACTCGACCGCCATCCAGATCATCCAGGAAGTGGGCGGCTATTTGGGAATCGCCATTGCCAATCTGCTCAATCTGATCAATCCTGGCCTGATCGTGATGGGCGGCGACCTGGTCGCCGCCGGTCCGGTCATGCTGCAAGCTGTGCAAGAAACGGCGCTTGCCCGCGCCATCCCTAAGGCCGGCAAAGAAGTCACGATTATCGCCAGCGACATGGGCGACGATGTGGTGGCCATTGGCGCAGCTACTTTGGTTTTCCATCATGCTTTTCAACCCGGCATGATTGCAAACATCCTGATCCCTGAAAAGGAGGTGGCACGAAGAACGTCCAGTGTAGCGATTGGTTAATATCCTTGTCACATAAATAAAAGGAGAGATGTATGAAGAGTTTGAAATGGATTAGTTTACTTGTGCTGGCAGGCATGTTGCTGGCGGCTTGCGCCCCGGCTGCGTCACCTGAAGGAGAGGCCGCCACTGGTGAAGTTGAAGTGTTCAGTTGGTGGACCGCTGGCGGTGAAGCCGACGGCTTGGCTGCCATGCAAGAAGTCTTCTCAGCCGAATACCCTAACCTGACCTTTGTGAATGCCGCCGTTGCAGGCGGCGCCGGCACCAATGCCCGCGCCGTGCTGGCCACCCGCCTTTCGGCGGGCGACCCGCCAAGCTCCTGGCAAGGCCATGCAGGTCAGGAACTCATCGGAACCTATGTAGCCGCCGGGCAGATCGAGCCGCTCAATGATCTTTATGATCAGAATGGTTGGCTGGATGTGATGCCCCAGACGCTGATCCCGTTGATCTCTCAGGATGGGAACATCTATTCGGTGCCGGTGAATATCCACCGCGCCAATGTGATGTGGTATAACCCCGCCGTTTTGGAAGCCAACGGGGCGACTGTCCCCGCCACTTGGGATGAATTCCTCACCAGCGCCGAAACGCTGCTTGCCAATGGAGTTACGCCATTGGCCATGGGTGAACAGTGGACATCCATGCACCTGCTCGAGACCGTTCTGCTTGGATCGCTTGGCGCCGATGGTTATGCCGGACTTTGGGACGGCAGCACCGATTGGGCTGGCCCTGAGGTAACTGCTGCACTCGAGACCTTCCAGCAAGTCTTGACCTATGTGAATTCCGATGCCTCAACCCTTAGCTGGGATCAAGCGGCTCAGCTGGTGGTGGATGGCGATGCAGCTTTCACTATCATGGGCGATTGGGCGGACGGTTTCTTCGTCAGTCTTGGCCTGACCCCAGAAACTGACTTCGGATGGGCTCCAGCTCCTGGTACGGATGGCCTGTTCCAGTTCCTATCGGATAGCTTTGTGTTGCCGGTCAATGCAAAGAATCCGGAAGGCGCTATAGCCTGGTTGACAGTTGCAGGCTCTAAGGAAGGACAAGAAGCCTTCAACCCCATCAAGGGTTCCATTTGCGCTCGCACAGACTGCGATCCTGCACTGTTCGATGCGTATCTGCAATCCGCTATAGCGGATTGGAACACCGATACCGTAGTCGGCAGTCTGACGCACGGCGTAGTGGCCAATGACGCGTGGAAATCCGAGATCGATACGGCCCTAGGCCTTTTCCTGGCTGATGGCGATGTAGCCGCCTTCCAGAGCGCCCTGGCAACCGCCTGTTCCAGCTCCGGGGCCTGCCAGTAAGGTTCTGCGTAGAAGTTTGAGTTGTACAATGAGGGCGACTGGTTTCACCAGTCGCCCTCGTATGTGCGGGTTGGAACCTGCCGTCGAAGCATGAACACAAGACAAGAAAAATTGCTGGCCTTTGCCTTCATCACCCCCTCGATCATCGCCATCGGTATTTTTGTTTATGGGTTCATCGGCTGGTCCCTACGCGTTTCGCTGAGCAGCTGGCGCGGCCTGCTACCCGATTACACCTGGGCGGGCCTGAGCAATTTCATCGGCCTCTTCCAGGACCGCCGTTTCCTCATCGATATCCAAAACACGCTCATTTTCACTATTTTTTTCCTTGCGGCGTCTCTGGTCATCGGCTTGCTCCTTGCGATCCTCATCGATCGCATCAAGTGGGCCGGCAATCTCTTCCGCGGCGTCTTCCTATTCCCCATGGCGGTGTCCTTCATCGTCACCGGCGTTGCCTGGCGCTGGCTGATGAACCCGGCAACCGGCAGCCGCATCAGTGGACTAAATCTGCTGTTCGATAATCTGGGCCTTGATTTCCTGATCAACAATTGGCATACCACGGCGCCGCCCTGGGGCATCGCCTTCGTCGTCATTCCAGCGGTCTGGCAAATGTCCGGCTTTACCATGGCCCTTTACCTCAGCGGCATCCAGAGCATCCCCGCCGAGTTGCGCGAATCCGCCAAGATGGATGGCGCCAATGAATTCCAGGTGTTTCGCTACATCATTCTTCCGTTGCTGAATCCGGTCACGCTCAGCGCGGTGATCATCCTCGGCCACATTTCGCTCAAGATCTTCGATCTCATTGTGGCGATGAGCGGCAAAGACCTGCGCCTGGATGTGCCTTCGATTTATATGTGGACGACCACCTTCGATGGCAACAATTTTGCGCGCGGGGCGGCCATCGGCATCCTGATGCTATTGGGCGTAGCCTTGCTCGTCGTGCCATACCTCATTTACACCAATCGCACGGAGATCGACGTATGAAGGCGCGCAGCCTGCCTCGCCCGGGCACCCTTCTTGTTTACGCGCTGTTGATCGGATTCATGTTGTTCTATCTACTTCCCATTTATTTGATGTTCATCACCGGCCTCAAGAGTTTCGCTGAGGTCAATTTGCGCACCATGTGGAATTTGCCCGCCGGCATCCAGTTCGACAATTTCGCCGCCGCACTAGAAAGATTGCTGCCCAACCTGATCAACAGCCTGACTCTCACAATTCCCGCGGCCATTATTTCTTCGATACTCGGTTCGTTGAATGGTTACGTCCTTTCCAAATGGAAATTCCGCGGGGCGAAT
This sequence comes from Anaerolineales bacterium, assembly GCA_035291465.1. Taxonomy (GTDB): domain Bacteria; phylum Chloroflexota; class Anaerolineae; order Anaerolineales; family UBA11579; genus JAMCZK01. The sequence goes on along the minus strand of DATDRZ010000051.1, from coordinate 3,742 downwards.
CTCATTTTCACGCTGGTCCTTTTTGGCATGTTCATCCCTTACCAGAGCGTGCTCATTCCGCTGGTGCAGTTCATGCAGCGCCTCGGCTTATATGGCGGCATACCCGGTTTGATCCTGGTGCACGTCATCTACGGCATCCCCATCACTACGCTCATCTTCCGCAATTACTACGCCAGCGTTCCAGGCGAGGTAATGGCTGCAGCGCGCATCGACGGCGCCGATTTCCTGGGAATCTACCGCTACATCATGATTCCGCTTTCGCTGCCCGGCTTCGTGGTCGTGATCATTTGGCAGTTCACCAACATCTGGAACGAATTTTTGTTCGCCGTGGTGCTCACCAACCCTGCCAACTGGCCCATCACTGTGGCACTCAACAACCTGGCCGGGAGCCAGATTGTCGAATGGAACGTTCAGATGGCCGGCGCATTGCTGGCGGCCATCCCCACCTTGATTGTTTACGTTCTGCTTGGCCGCTACTTCATCCGCGGTCTCATGGCCGGTGCGTTGAAGGGTTAGTGGAAAAGGGAATTTGACTTGGGGCTCGGCTTTGGAAACTGGGGGATGGCTCAAGATAACGGTAGGGGCGAGGTTCCCTCGCCCGAGTGATTGAGGGCGGGGAAATCCCTCGTCGCCGCTATAGCGGCTCGCTCGGGACAGGCTCCCGCCCCTACGAAAGATGCATTGGCCGTTGTGGTTCAGTACATGTTGTCGATCTAGTCAATGTTGCCGGTGTTGTCACTGTTGTCGGTGTTGTCGGCGTTGTCAGTGTTGTCATTGTTGTCATGTTGCCATTCAATGCCCCTTGGCCTGTGTAGGTTGAGTAGATGTCATCAGTCACGTTGAAAATGTCGATTGTGTCGGTTGTGTAGGTTGTGTCGATTGTGTTGTGCGTTGCTTTGCAACGCAGGAGAAGCTAATGGGCAAGGCCGAGAATGCTCCTCCAGGCTCAACATGAATGCCATAACCGTGATGTTTATCTCTGCCAACATGTGCATATTAATGCAACAAAATCCGTCTATTGTGTGGAATTGAGGGACTTTGTCAAGCAACTTGATCCGGAGGATTGAAGAGAAAACGGGGAGAAGGATCCCGCAGGTTCCGGCCAATGAGCTGCATATAGCAAAGGTGGGATATCAGGCCGAGGATGACCGCGTGCTATCGCTTTCGCTGCGCGGCTGCGGGCTGCGGCAACTCCCCGATGCGCTGTGGGAACTGACTTCGTTGCAGACCCTTTCACTGGGCGAAAACGAAATCACGGAGCTTCCCCCAGACATCGGCATGCTAAGCCAGCTTCGCCAGTTCTATCTGTTCAATAATCCCATCGCGAGCTTGCCCGATGAGCTAACGACCTTGACCGATCTAGAGATCCTGGATCTCGGCCACAACAAGCTGGCTTCTATTCCCAATTCGATCGGCAATTTCAAGAAACTGCAGTTCTTGTACCTTAGCGATAACCTGCTCAGCACCCTACCCAACTCAATTGGCAACCTCGACAGTCTGATCTACCTGAGCATGACCGATAACCAGTTCACCGAGCTGCCGGCAGCCGTTTGCAGGTTGCGGAATCTCAAAGAGCTACGCATCTACAACAACCGGCTCTCTCGTCTGCCAGAAGACATAGGCGGCCTGGGCGAACTCCGCGAACTGCATGCCCGCGGCAACCGGTTGACGGAGCTGCCGGAGACGATAGGGGATCTGCAGAATTTGTACTACTTGGACCTGCGGGGGAACCTGTTGAAGGAATTGCCGGAAAATATTGGGAAGCCGAAAGAGTTGAAGAAATTGGATTTGAGGTGGAATAAATTTGTCGAAATTCCCAAACTTGGCACCCCTGGGTTGTCAGTATATATTTGACAAATCTTTACAGTCAGTTTGAACTTTCTAAGTACGATAGCAAAACGTTTCGAAACATTTCGAAGTCGGCTTTGCTATTGAGCGATTCGGCTGCCTTGCCGGCTGAGGAACTTTCGATCTGGTTCCCACCAGGACAAGCTGGTGGGAAAATGTCCCCGTTTGAACACAAGGTCAGGTGCCAAACGGTGAGATAGAAGTCACCTGCCATCGGTTCAGCTGTTCCATCCATCCAATCATTTTCTCCAATACTGGAATCGTTCACCAGATCTTCGACAACAGGAGATAACAGATTGAAAAATGCGACAACAATGCCATTGTCGTACATCGTTGTCAATTCGCTCGGTTCGATCTCCAAGATTGCGCTTGAGTGAATAATCACCGCGTCAAGGCGCTGCTGATCATTGGCCGCCATAACCTGACGCTAACTTGTCGCCAATTCGGCACCTATGGCGTCTTGCATATATTGCAGAGATAAAAGGCCGGAGCCAGGTTCGGACGAAAGATAAAAAATTCGGTATTCGGCGAACGAGGGATCCAGCGTCGGGTTTCCAGCATCCTGCGAAACCTGCGAACAGGCTGACAACATTAGGAGGGCTAGGGCCAAACCAATTCCAATGCACCTTTCAACCTTCATAATCGAGCCTTTCGACCTCAATGTTACCGCCTTGAGCGCAAAGTGTCGCAATTTAAAATAACGCCGCCCTATCTTTTTCGTTTACTAAATAAGTATTTCATCAATTTTCAAGTGAGGAGTTTCCATGACGCTTCTAGATCTCCTGGTTTTATTGATCATCGCCGCCATCGTCGGCTTTATTGCCCAGAGCATGATCGGCTACCGGGGCGGCAGCCTGCTGGTCACCATTGCGCTGGGTTTCATCGGGGCCGTCGTGGGCTCCTGGCTGGCCCGGCGCCTGGGCCTGCCTGAATTCTTTTCCCTGGGCATCGGCGACATCACCTTCCCCATCGTCTGGGCCATCATCGGCGCCATTCTGTTCGTCGCCCTGGTGGCGCTTACCGCCCGCGGCGGCGGTTATCGCTGGAGTATCACCCCGCCCTCGCGGGTCACCTTGGTCTTTTCAGTTCTCTTCGGAATCCTTTCGCTATTGGTGAACTTTGGCATTATCTCTATCGGCGTGGGTGCTTATATCCTGATGGCCATAGCCTGGTTCGTTTTGCTGCTAGGAAATCTGGTCAGGGGTCTTTAAGTCCAGCAAGACAATAAATAACCACGGAGACACGGAGGCACGGAGAAATAAAATAAACTCCGTGTTTCTGTGGTGGTTTTAGAATTCTTGTTTCTTACTCTCATCCCACAGCGCGTCCATCTCCCCTAACGTGATGTCCCGCATTTTGCTGGGCGATAAAAATCCCCTTACCCGCCAAAGTCATGCTTTGCGCCATCCCTAAAAAGCTTGGCAAAAACTCGAATTGACATTTCGCTATTTTTATTTTACTATTTAGTTAATTAGCTAATTAGGTGACTATCCAGACCGAGAACGATACGCTTAGCCTGACTTTTGCCGCCCTGGCGGACCCAACCCGGCGGGCAATGCTGGCACGGCTTGCGCAGGGTCCGGCTACTGTAAAGGAGCTGGCTGAGCCGTTCAAGATCAGTCTGCCGGCGATCTCCAAACATATAAAGGTGCTGGAATATGCCGGGTTGGTCGAGCGCGGACGGGAAGCCCAGTGGCGGCCAGCGCAACTGCAAGCCGCACCCCTGAAGGATGTCTCCGATTGGCTGGAGAGTTATCGCCAGAACTGGGAAGAGGCATTCGACCGCCTGGAAGATTATGTGAAGGAAATTCAGAAACAAAGGAAGGCGCGATAGCTTGAAACCATCTCATGAATGGCACCGAATGATTGCCGAGATGATTGTAGGGGCGGGTTT
>DATDRZ010000050.1:0-4176 GCA_035291465.1 Anaerolineales bacterium | reverse complement strand
TCCTCGAGCTGCTCATTGACAAACCAGCCGAGGAATTCCTGGGCGATGTAATCTTTTTCCTTGAAGGCGATATCCATCAGGCCGTTGATCTGCACGGTGACGTCCTCTTCCCATTTCAGTGCAGCAGCCACAGCATCCTCCGCCGATTTGAAGTCGGAGCGCGCTTGGGGAATAGCGGGTACGGCGATACGGCCGCCGGCATCCAGCACATAACGGACTAGTTTCATGGCATGGCCGTTCTCTTCGGCAGCCTGCTCGAAGAATAGTTTGCCGAACAAGAGCATATTTTCGGCGGTGAAGTAAGAAGCGATATTCACATATTGCATTTGCGCTCCCAGCTCGCGCCCGATCTGGGCATTGATTGCGGATTCGAGAGTCTTGCTGATCAACATAACTCCTCCTTTTGTCGTCTGCGGATGTTTGCCCTTTCGGAAAAGCTAAACCATTTATGATCTATGATTGATGATTTATGATTTTTGATCTTTTGGGATCAAATCTCAAATCTGAAATCATCAATCGAAAATCATAAATGCATTTGATCTTACTCAGTAACCTCGATCCCCTCCCCTTCCATCACCTCGCCGACTTCCCACACAGGCTGCCGAAGCTCAGCAGCCCTGGCGACAAAATCCGCTGCCTTGGCCGCCGGAACCGCCAGCAGCAGGCCGCCGCTGGTTTGCGCATCAAAGAGCAGAGTCTGCTCCCACTCCTCCAATGTAACAGAAAAATTCACGTGCGGGGAATAATACGTGCGGTTGTCAAGCGATCCGCCGGGGAAAGCGCCTGCTTCCGCAAATTTGCGGGCTGCCGACGTGAACGGGATGGCATCGAAATGGAACCGCAACCGGATTGAACGCTCCTCCCTTTCCCGTGGAGAACGGGCTTCTTCTTTTTCCGTTCTCCAACGCGTCAGGTGATTTCCCTGACGCAACGTCCGTGCTTTTCCGACGCAAGCCATCTCCCAGCCATGGCCCAGAAGGCCGAAGCCGGTCACGTCGGTGCCTCCCCGCAAGCCGAACTCTACGGCCAACTCAGAAGCAGTCTTATTCAGGCGCTTCATCCAGACCACAACCTCGCCTTCTTCGATCTCGGAGGCCAGTCCGCGTTTCACCGCGGTGTTCGTGACGCCAAATCCGAGTGGCTTGGTGAGGAACAGCCTGTCGCCAACTCGAGCCCCCTGCTTGCTGATCGCTTTGCGCGGATCCACAAAACCAATTGCCACCAACCCATACTTCGGCTCTTTGTCCTGAATGGTATGGCCGCCAGCGACCACGACGCCGGCCTCCTTGGCCTTCTCGGCCCCGCCGCGGAAGATCTCGGCGCCGATCTCGGTAGGAAGGTCATTCGGCAGCGTCGCGATGTTGAGGGCGAGGAACGGTTTGCCGCCCATGGCGTACACATCGGAAAGCGCGTTGGCGGCGGCAATGGCGCCGAAGTCGTAGGGGTCATCCACCACGGGGGTGAAGAAGTCGGTGGTAACCACCAGGGCTCGGTCTTCATCCAGGCGCCAGACAGCGGCATCGTCCGGCTGCCCGAGGCCGACCAGCAGGTCCGGCGTGTCTATAGGATCGAATATGCCTTGCACGGGCGCCAGCAGTTCCGCAAGCGTTTCAGCTTTTAGCTTTGCCGCGCAGCCAGCGCAGGTTGCCAGGGAGGTGAGGCGGATGGGTTTGGTAGGGGTCGCGATCGCGCCGGACATCTCAGGAAGATTATCCCATATGGCCAGGTAAATCCACGGGAGTCCGAGCAATGCAAACATCGTTGTGCTAGATACATGGATTGGTCGTAGGGGTGCACGGCCTAGTATGCGAAGCATACAGCGCCCATTCCGCCGAAGGCGGAAATATCTTGATACATCGCTCAAACCCCGTGGAGTGATTGCCAATTTTCTTTCCGGGGCTCCGCCCCGGCCCCCGTTGGGGGAACTATTGCAGTGTTCCCCCAAACCCCTTCCCACATAAAGATGGCGCGTCTTGAATGATCTTGCCTTGCCCTTCGATTCACTCGCCGCAAGCGGCTCCCTTTGATGCGTTCCTTTTCGGGCAGCTACTAACCCCTCACGACCATTACATGGTTTCGAGGGCGGCTTTGGCGCTATGCAGTTCGTCGAATCCGGGTTCGGACGCGGATCCGGCTTCGGTTGGGAAGATTGAAACGGACACGCTGGACGCGGCAGCCTGGATGCTAGTGGTGGCGGAGAAGTACCTGATGTTCCAGCCGCGGAAGCCTAAGATGAGGAATCCGTTTCAGTTGCTGGCGAGGAGGTGAAGACAAACCTAAACAGATAATTCCGTCATCTCGTACCTTAACAACAAAATAGAACTTTGTTATCCTGCCTATTCCAAAACTAGCCACCTAATGACGGCGATGGGAAAACCTTGTGCCAACAATGAAATGCGAAATCGCATTTCATTGTCATTTCGACACAGGCCGAAGGCCGAGGAGAAATCCCTTTGCCTCAGCAGTCCAGATGCAGAATCTGTATGCAAAGGGATTTCTCACTTCGTTCGAAAGGACATAAGGCAGCGTGATACGCCGCCTTATGTCTGATCCGTTCACTGAATCCTAAGTTCGAGGATTGGAGCAAAGATTGGGATCAGGATTTGCCGTGACTCGGGCGGATTCTTCGCTGGCGCAATCCCGCCTGGCGGCCCGATTGCTGGCTCAGAATGACAAATAAACGGGGCATGCTGCCATGAATGTGTTTGCAGCTCTTCCAGATGCTTACTCGTTCCCACGCGGAGCGTGGGAACGTACGATCCGACGCTCTGCGTCGAACATCCATCGCCCTTCATAGGGGCAATGCCGTGCGCCCAGAGTTCTGCAAGCAGAACTCATCCCCTCTCCATCTAACGATGGAGAGGGGTTTGGGGTGAGGTTTACGGCGTAGTTCCGCCGGTGCTGGGGAGCGGCAGGAGGAACGGATTGTCGGTGGGCACCAGCATCACGGTGATGTTGGGCGCCAGCTTCTGGATGTACTCGAGCGTTAAGACATCTGGGTTTTGCGCGAGGGCAGCCGCAAGTAATTCGATTGCCTGCGCCTCGGCTTCCGCCTGAATCAAGCGCGCTTCGGCAGCACCCTGGGCTGCGATCACAGCGGCGTCTGCCTGACCCTGAGCCACCTGACGAGCCTGCTCGGCTTCCTGGCGACGCTGCTCAACCGTCAGTGCTGCCTGTTGAGCAAGCTGTTCGGCGATCTGCTTCTGTTCCACCGAAGCCGAATACTCTTCAGAAAAGGCGATATTGCGAAGCACGAAGTCCACCAGGAACAAACCGTTCTCGGCGAAACGGCGAGTCAATTCTTCTTTGATGGAGTCGGTCATTTCCAAACGGTGGGTACTATAAACCTGCTCTATACCGTATTGCGCCACCGTGTCACGGATCACACCGCGCGACAAAGCCCGGACTACGCCATCCACGTACCGGTTCTGCCAACGAATGTGCACGTCGATCACCTGGTCCGGGTCAACTGAAAAGATGACGGAAGCATCTACCAGGACGATCTGGCCATCAGAGGTGCGTGCTTCGACAGAATCATCTCCAGCGCGAGCACCTTCTTCAGGAGCAATGGACATGGTATATGTTTCGCGCGAAATGGTGTACGGAATAACCGTCTCAGCAAACGGCACGACCCAATGCAGGCCAGGCGGAAGGGCTTCCTGGCGCACACCACCGGCGCCGATGGTGACCACTACGCCGCGCTCATTGGGCGGGATAAAAACAAGGCCAGCACCCAGCACGTTCAACACGATAGCGATAGCTGCCAACCCCAGTATCATGAGCCACGCGCTGCGCAATGGGCGCCCGCGCGTGGAGCGGATGACGGCCAGGGTGATCAGCGCGAAAACGCCGAACCAGGCCAACACTCCTAAGAAACTTACGATTCCGACAATATTCATATTCTCCTCCTTGCTCTTGTTAGCAAGTCTTTTCGGGCATCAAAGGATTTGTACATTGCTCTTTGGAAGTTGCTTTCCCTCGTCGCCGCAGACGGCTCACTCGGGACAGGCAACTGCGGCGAGCAAACCTCGCCTTGGCATGATAGGATGCCCTCGTGGCGCATTATAAAGGGCGAATTGTAGAAATCCTGTTAGAAAGCTATCAGAACGCCGCGGCGCGACTGCATATTCCCAGAGAAGCCGAGCCGCGACCGGGGCAATATCTGCAGGCGCATTG
>DATDRZ010000049.1:0-3750 GCA_035291465.1 Anaerolineales bacterium | reverse complement strand
CGTTTCCTGGGACGCAAACTGCATGGCAACTTCAAGGGTGAAGTCTCGACCAGCCTCAAAAAACGCATCGAAGGCTGGCGGGTCAAACATGGGATGAAACGCAACTCGATCAAGATGTACGACAAGGCCAGCGTGCTGCGGGTAGAGACGACCATCAACAATCCGAGCGAGTTCAAAATCTGTCAGCCGACCGAAGATGGCAAGCTGCGGTGGAAGCCGATGGGCAAGGGCGTCTCCAACCTGTATCGTTATGCGGAAGTCGGTTCGCAGGCCAATCAACGCTACCTGGAACACCTGGCGCAAGCAAAACTCAAAAGCAAAGCCCTCCCCCACCTGGATGGCTTGTGCCGGAGCCATATCCAAGATGGCAAACGCTATGCCAGGTTCAACCCACTTAGCCAGGCGGACCGAGAACTGTTTCAGAGTGTGTTGGCCGGTGAACACGCATTGAATGGCTTCCGTAACCGCGACTTATGCGTCAGGTTGTATCCAGAACCAACTGCTTCGCCTGAAGAAGCCAAGCGGCGCTGTACCAGGGTCTCTCGCCTGATCGCCAAATTGCGCGGCCACGGCTTGGTCGCCAAGGTGAAAGATGCGCGTCTCTATCGGCTGACCAAACTCGGGTCACAGGTATTATCGGCTGTGTTAATGTTCTACCACAACGACTTCCCAACCGCTTTTCAAAACGCCGCATAATTTGCGCGTTCAAGGCAAATGTTGGAGAGTAATACTATAACTGGTTCCCTCCCGCCTTCGTTGGTTGCAGAAGTATCCATCAAGGGACCTCCCTGTGTTTTCTGGGTTAATAGATGGGCGCGCCATGGCAGTATAACAGCCCCCGAGCTCAGCGGCGCACGGCAGAGATTCGAGAACTACGATGATCGCTCGCGCGAAATGTGGTTCTCAGGTTTACTCGCCGGCAGTTTCTTCGTCCCCGGCCTGTTCTCGGAACAAGGACAGGTACTCCCCGTAGCCTTCTTCCTCGAGCCGCTCAACGGGTATAAACTGCAGGCTGGCTGAATTCATGCAGTAGCGCAGGCCGGTGGGCGCCGGACCGTCGTCAAAGACGTGCCCCAGATGGGAATCTCCGTGCTTCGAACGGGCTTCGGTGCGGGCCATGAAGAGCTTGCGATCGGTGCGGGTCACGATGTTATCCGACTCCAAAGGTCGGGTAAAGCTCGGCCAACCCGTACCCGAGTCGTATTTGTCGAGCGAACTGAACAACGGCTCGCCCGTTATTACGTCCACGTAAATGCCGGGGCGCTTGTTATTCCAATATTCGTTGTTAAAGGGCGGCTCGGTCCCTTCGTGCTGTGTCACCTGGTATTGTAAGCCGGACAACTTTTGCCGTAGTTCAGAGTCCAGTGGTTTGTTATAGCTTTTCATACTTACCTCCTTCCATTCCAACCATAGATCCATTGAGATTTATCACAGGCGATTGATCCCGTCGAAAGCCGCGGTCTTGTAACATTCCGCCAGCGTTGGATAATTGAATACCGTGTGGATGAAGTAGTCGATCTTGCCACGAAAGGCCATGACCGCCTGGCCGATGTGGACCAGCTCGCTGGCGCCCTCTCCGAGGATGTGGACTCCTAGCAGCTCTCGTGTCTCTGAATGAAAGATTAGTTTGAGCAGGCCGGTGCTATCGCCGATGATCTGGCCGCGAGCGATCTCGCGGTAATTGGCCTTCCCAACCTCGTAAGGGACATCCTGCCGCGTCAGCTCTTCTTCGGTGCGGCCAACCATTGAAATTTCAGGCACGGAGTAGATGCCGTAAGGGAACAATTCCGGCACGCTTTGGGCTTCGATTCCAAACGCCTGGCAGGCTGCCAGCCGGCCCTGCTCCATCGAGGTGGATGCCAGGCTGGGGAAACCGATCACGTCCCCGACCGCATAAATGTGGGGAACTTCGGTTTGATAGCTGGCGTTGACTTTCAGAAATCCCCGCTCGTCGGTCTGGATGCTTGCCGCCGGCAGGTTGAGGGCCCGGGTCGCCCCGGTACGGCCGATGCTATAAAGTGCTTTTTCGGCGGTGATCTTTTTCCCACTCGCAAGTCGAATTTGCACCCGGTCGCCTTTACCGTCGTGAACGGGCTCCAAACTGTTCACTTCTTCACCCAGGCGCAGGGTCACGCGGTTCTGCCGCAGGTGGTACACCAGCGCGTCAACGATCTCACCGTCGACGAACGGCAGAAGACGGGTGCGCTTATCGATCAGGGTGACCCGCACGCCCAGCGCGGCGAACATACTGGCATATTCGAGACCGATCACGCCCGCGCCCACGACGGCCAGCGTGCGCGGTAAATGGTCCAGGTGGAGAATATCGTCACTCAAGAAGATCGTCTGGCCGTCGAAGGGCGTGCGTGCGTCGTTCGTCGCGCGGGTGCCGGTGGCGATGACCACGTGGTCTGCGGTCACCAGGCGCTGGCCGCGCCCATCCACGTAGGTAATCTGGACCGTGTGCGGGTCGACGAACGAGGCTTCCGCATAGAGCAATTCCACCCGGTTACGCATGAGTTGGTGTCGGGTGACGTCGATCTCGTGGCGCATCACGTGGTCGGCGCGGAAGAGCAAATCATCCACCGTTATGTGCTGTTTGACGGCGTAGGAGGCTCCATAGACCCCCCGTTCGCGGTAGCCGGAGAGATGCATCACGGCTTCACGCAGAGTCTTGCTTGGGATGGTGCCGGTGTTAAGGCACACCCCACCCACCACAGCCTTGCGCTCCACGAGGGCTACATGCTTATCCAGCTTCGCCGCCTGGATCGCCGCGCGCTGCCCTGCAGGCCCTGAGCCAATCACGATCATGTCGTAATCATAATCAGCCATAGTTGACCGGAATTATAGCACTTGTTCCAGGTATAATCAGTCGAACCGGAGCGAGGGGCCAGCTTGACATCCAGTAATGATCTGCCCGGCGAGATCAGCCCCTTCCATCCAATTCGAGGAGTTCCAGAATGTCTACTCAAAACGTCATCCGCACCCTGGTGGAATACCACGTCGCCAGCAACCGGAGACTTTGGAATCACCTGCTGGAGAACCTGACAGACGAACCGTTCACGCAGGCGCTTGGCTTCTCGCATGGCTCGGTCCGCAACCAGGTTGTGCATCTCGCCGCGACGGACCGCTACTGGCTGCACGACATCCAATCGAAGCCGGTCACCGGCCTCGACCCGCAGGGATTCCCAACCCGAGAGCGCTTCACTGCCCTTTGGGAGAGCATCGAGGGGGCGCTGCTGGCGTACGTACAGTCCCTCACAGATGCCGGGCTCGAAGAGGTCCCGGATGGGTTGATGGAGGTCCGCTGGCAGGCGCTCGTGCACGTCGTCAACCACGGCACGGACCATCGCGCCCAGATCTTGAGCATGCTGCATGGCCTGGGCGCGCCGACATTCGAGCAGGACTTTCCCGATCATCTTCGCGCCAGCCGTTGGGTGAGCAAAGCGGACGTGCTGAAGCTGATCCGCTACTGGCACGGCAAAATCGAGCAGGCACTGGAGTCGGTTCCCCACGAGCGGATGGCCGAGCCTGCGATGGGCGAGTGGACGGTCAAGGACATCCTGGCGAAGCTCAGCTGGCACGACCGCGAGATGGCTGCGGCGCTGAAGGCGAGGGAGCTCTCCGGTCCAGCGTTGTGGAAATTGCCGAAGGAGGAGCGCAACCGGCGCATTGCCGAGCAATTCCGCAGCCAGACTCTGGAGGAATCGCTCCGGGAACATGACGAGTCGCACCGGTCGCTCGTCGAGGAGG
>DATDRZ010000048.1:0-78583 GCA_035291465.1 Anaerolineales bacterium | reverse complement strand
GAATTCAGAATGCAGAATGCTGAATTTAGAATTGATCTGGCCGCACGGCATGCTTGTGAAATGTTGCCGCGGAGCGGCGAATATATACCGTTCCCACGCGGAGCGTGAGAACGAGGAAAAAAGAGCGCTAAGTGAAGGCGAAATTACTTTCTCTGGACGGCTCAACAGTTATTTCGATGGGGTTTGCAAGCAAAGCAACGTCAAGGGCAGGATTGATATTCACTTATGAACCCGATGAATTCAAACCAACATTTATATCAAAATTGAAAGGGAATACCCTTTTCTTGTTTGAGTTCGAAGAACAAACATTTAAGGTTTCAGTTGTCAATGCGGTGTTAGGCAAGCCTATAACGTTTGTGATGGCTCCCCTGTAAACTAGAACTCTAGCCGTATGCGTTTGCGAAGTAGATAATCACCCTTCGCTGCTCGCAATGGTTTAAGTCGGGATAAGTGGTTATAATCGTTTTCACAACTGAATAGACATACTTCGGGGCAGGGTGAAGTGCGTCGCAAAACAAGCGTTGCGTCGCAAATGATGCGACGCGTTGGAGTTGCTACTCGGCTACGCCGAGTACGCAACATCCATGCGTAAGGAAGCGATGCGCCATTCCCGATCGGTGGTAAAGCCCACGAGCCTTGCGTCGCAAAAGAAGCGACGCGGGAGTTGTAACCAGCTTCGCTGGGCACGCAACTCCATGCATGATCCGGTTAGACTCCGGAGCCGACGGTATAGTCCGGATGATAGAAGTATAAAATTGTTGGTGGTTTTAACACCAACAAGTAGTGATTTGAGAGGCTTCGCCGCTCTCGATTCGCTATGCTTGGTTTGCCCCGAATCTGTAAAGGACGGGGCATTTTGTTTGCCCCCTTGCGAAATAAAAATGAAAAAACAAGCGACCAATAAAGGCAACCTGGCTTGGGCCCTGGTTCCATTCTCATTGGTTATCGGCATCCTGCTCTGGGCTGCCTTGGTGAAACTAAGTGGCTTGCCTGCCTTCATCCTGCCGGCGCCCAGCCTTGTCTGGGAGCGATTCCTCCAAGCGGTGGCCGACGGCAGTCTTCTGCGACATATCTGGGTTACCTTGCAGGAAGTGTTGCTCGGTCTGCTCTTTGGCGTGCTGGCGGCGTCAACTCTCGGGTACCTGTTGGCAAAGTCCCGTCGCCTGGAACGCGCTTTAGCTCCGTATGTGGTAGCCAGCCAATCGGTCCCAGTGGTGGCGATTGCTCCGTTGTTGGTCATTTGGTTTGGGCCCGGCCTGGTTTCCAAAATCTTGATCTGTGCGCTCATTGTTTTCTTTCCGGTGCTGATCAACACAGTGGTAGGGCTGCACGGCGTGTCGCATGATTTGCGAGACCTTATGCGCTCGCTGCGCGCCAGCCGCTGGCAAACATTTCGCCTGCTTGAATTGCCCGCTTCTATGCCTGTCTTCATGGGTGGCCTTCGCATTGGCGCAACCCTTTCAGTGATCGGCGCCGTTGTGGGCGAATTCGTTGGCGCCGATCGCGGACTGGGATTCCTCATCAACGTTGGCCGCGGTGAGTATGACACCGCCCTGGTCTTCGTTGCTGTGTTCACCTTGATCGCCATGGCATTGCTGCTCTATGGCGTAGTCGTGTGGTTGGAAACGCGCCTTCTTTGGTGGCAGCGCAAACCTCGTCAAACGAATCTGATTGGAGAGTAGATGGTCAAGAAACTGGTATACCTCACACTGTTATTAATGGCAGCCGGCTGCCAACCCGCAGCCCAGGGGCCGGCCGCGGCCCAACGCATTCGCCTGCCTATGGGCTACATTCCCAACGTGCAGTTTGCGCCGCTTTATGTGGCCGTAGAGAGTGGTTACTTTGAGGAGGCAGGATTTGAAATCGAGTTTGATTACAGCTTCGAGACGGACGGCGTTGCCTTAGTTGGGGCGGGCGAATTGCCGTTTGCTCTTGTTTCTGGCGAACAGGTCTTGTTGGCTCGCGAACAGGGACTGCCCGTGGTTTATGTTGCCGCCTGGTGGCAGGATTACCCGGTGGCGGTAGTCGCAAAAGCGGAGAGCGGTATAGCAACTCCTGATGACTTGGTGGGCAAGCGCATCGGGCTGCCCGGTTTATTTGGCGCGAATTACATCGGCCTGCGCGCGCTGCTCGCGGAGGCTGGCGTTGCTGAAAGCGACGTGATTCTGGATTCCATCGGCTTCAATCAGGTGCAGGCATTGGCAGCCGATCAGGAAGATGCGGTAGTGGGCTATGTCAACAATGAACCGGTCCAGTTAGAAGCCCAGGGTTACTCGGTAAATGTCATTCGCGTTGCTGACTTCGTAGATCTGGCCTCAAATGGCATCCTCACCAACGAGGAAATGATCGCTCAACATCCAGACCGAGTGCGCGCTTTTGTCGGCGCGTTCCTGCACGGCCTGGAGGATACGATCGCCGACCCGGACGCGGCATACGAAATCTGCAAGCTTTACGTCGACTCGTTATCCGAATCTAACGCGGATGTACAGCGAGAAGTCCTGGCCCTGTCCATCGAATTCTGGAGGGCCGATCAGCCGGGGTCCTCGCAGCCGCGAGCCTGGGAGAACATGCAAACGATCCTTTTGGAGATGGGGTTGCTGAACTCGGAGCTTGATCTCAGCAAGGCATACACCAATGCGTTTTTACCCTAGACCGGTTGGCTGATATGCAACGGCCCCTAGTGCAAGTGCAGAAACTAAGCGCAACTTTCACCGATCCCCAGGGAAGTTTGCGGGTCCTGGATAAGTTGTCTTTCGAGGTCAAGCAGGGCGAATTCCTTTGCGTGCTGGGTCCATCCGGTAGTGGCAAATCCACATTGCTGCGTATTCTCGCGGGCTTGGTGCGATCGAATTCCGGGACTGTGACTATCAATCAAAAGTCTCTGTATGGCTCACAAGCTGGCATCGCTCTAGTGTTCCAGGATGCAAACCTCATGCCCTGGCGCACCGTATTGGAAAACATCACGCTGCCTTTGGAGGTCCGCAACCACTCAGATGGAATTTCCAGGCGCGCAAAACGACTGATAACCCTGGTGGGGCTGACCGGATTTGAGCACGCGCTGCCACGCGACCTATCCGGAGGCATGGCCCAGCGCGTGGCAATCGCCCGGGCTCTGGTTCAGGACCCCGCCATCTTGTTGATGGATGAACCTTTCGGCTCGTTGGACGCGATCACGCGCCAACGCATGGCGGAGGAATTGCTGCGCATCTGGGAAACAGATCACAAAACGGTGATCTTGGTGACCCACGATATCAGCGAAGCCATCTATCTGGCAGACCGCGTCTTGGTGCTCAGCGCTCGCCCGGCTACGCTCAAGTTGGATCTAAAGATTCCATTGCCTCGCCCGCGACAATCCTCCATTCGCTACACAAGTAAATTCGGCAGGCTGGCCGCTCAACTTCGAGAGGCCATAGAAAGCGAGCCGGCAAATGGAAACGGGAATTTGGCGCAGGTATAATTTCGGGCAGAAAGTGAAATATCGCACATGAGCCGTATTCGCCCGAACACGAACAACCCTGGTAGCAGCAGATTCCTCATTGGCGGCCTCGTCATTTTGGCGGCAGTTCTCTACCTGATCATTACTTCCGTAGGGGCGGGCGCCCAATTTTTTTTCACAGTTGATGAACTCAAGTCGCGTGGTTCCGATGCGGTGGGCAAACCTGTGCGCATAGCCGGCGCTGTCCTCGGCGACACTATCCAATATGAGGCCGAGACGCTCACGCTCAGCTTCACCATTGTTCACATGCCGGCCGACGCGCAACTCATCAACGATGACGGCGGCCTGGCTGCCGCTCTTGACGCCGCTGTCGCAGATACAAGCCGTAGCCGTCTTGACGTCGTCTACGTGGGCGTAAAGCCAGATTTGCTTCAAAATGCCGCCGAAGCGATTCTGACCGGCAAATTAGGAGAGGACGGAGTCTTTTACGCCAACGAACTGTTGTTGCGCTGTCCGACTCGTTATGAAGAGGCGTTGCCCGGCCAGGCGGGTACGGTCGGCGGTTAACGATTCTTTGGCGAGTAGAGGATGCTGCCGCCGACCGTTTGGAGAACGGGTGCTGGCTTGGCGCGAGTCACGGGCACCTTGAACCCGTTCTCCATAGCCGTGGTTCGCCGGCAACCCACACAAAAAAGCAGGTCAATCAATGATTGCTGATCTTGGTTTCTTTGCCCTATTGACGGCCTTCCTGCTCGCAGTGTATGGCTGCGCTGCGGTTGCAATGGGGCTTTGGCGCAAGGAAACCGCCTGGGTTTCCAGCGCCCGGATGGCGATGCTTCTTAGTTTCCCGCTATTGACTATCTCGGCTCTCACCCTGGTTTATTCCCTGGTCAACTTGGATTTCAACCTTGAATATGTTGCATCGGCCACCAGCCGCAGCATGCCGCTTTATTTGCGTGCTACGGCGCTCTGGGGAGGGCAGGCGGGTTCGCTGCTTTTTTGGTCTTGGCTCATGTCGGCCTTTGCCTCGGCGGTTATGCTGCGCGATTGGCGCCGCGACCGTGATCTACAGCCTTGGGTCATCATCGTCTGCCTGGTAACCCTTGGCTTCTTCCTCTCGTTGATTCTTTTCTTCGAAAACCCCTTCACCCGACTTTGGCAGGGGGTCACCGGGACTGTCTGGTCCGCGCTCTGGCAACCCAACGCAGCGCAGCCTTATTTCCCCATAGACGGCAACGGACTCAATCCGCTATTGCGCCACCCGGGCATGGTGATCCATCCGCCCATGCTTTATCTCGGCTTTGTTTCTTTCGTGATCCCTTTCGCCTTCGCCATCGCTGCATTGGTAACCGGCCGCAGCGATGACCGTTGGATCCGAGTTACCCGGCGCTGGACGCTGGTTGCCTGGCTGTTCCTCTCGTTAGGTTTGTTGCTGGGCAGCCGCTGGGCTTACGATGTGTTGGGCTGGGGAGGGTATTGGGGCTGGGATCCGGTGGAGATCGCGGCGTTTATGCCGTGGCTCAGCGGAACCGCCTTTTTACACTCTGTGATGATCCAGGAGAAGCGCGGTCTTTTCAAGCAATGGAATATGCTGCTGATTATCTTGACTTATGACCTGGTGATTTTTGGAACCTTCCTCACGCGTTCAGGGGTGCTGTCTTCAGTTCACGCGTTTGCACAGTCTGCGATTGGTCCTATGTTCTTCATTTTTATCTCAGCGACGCTGGCGATATCGCTGTTTCTGCTGAGTCGCCGCTGGCGACAATTGAGATCCGAAACCCAGATGACCTCATTGCTCTCCCGCGAGGCCTTATTTCTGTTAAATAACTTTATCTTCGTCAGTATTCTGGTTATTTGTTTCCTTGGCGTGATTTTTCCATTGGCCAGCGAGATCATCACCGGGCAGCAAGTAACCGTGGGTCCAATCTACTACGAGAAAGCCACCGGCCCACTGTGGGCGGCGTTGTTGCTGTTGATGGGCGTGGCGCCTCTTTCCGCATGGCGCGCCTCCACAGCGCGCACATTAGGGCGTTCCATATGGAAGCCACTGGCAATTTCCTTGGTCCTTTTATTGCTCCTCGTATCTACCGGTATTGGGAATCCCGGCGCCCTGTTGGGATTGTGGCTTTGCGCCTTCGTTTTTCTTGTCACCGCTTACGAATTCTGGCGGGGCGCTCGGGCACGCAGCAGGACTCGCAAAGAGAATCTCGCGGTTGCTTTCTGGGGGCTTATCGCCCGCAATCGCCGCCGCTATGGTGGATACATCATCCATCTTGGAGTGGTGCTGATCGCTATCGGCATTATTGGCATTGAATTCTTCCAACAGGAAACCCAGGGCAGCCTTGCGGTTGGCGAGCGCCTCGACCTGGGCGGGTACAGCCTGGAGTACGAATCGCTGGCCGAATTCCAGACCGCGGACGGCCGACTGGTTGACAGAGCGGTGGTGAATCTTTATCAGGGCGATCAATTCCTGCGCCCACTTTATCCCCGCCGGGATTATTACTTCGAATCTCGGCAACCGATGAATATCCCCGGTCTGTACAGTACGATCGAATCGGATGTGTATTTGCGCCTGGTCGATTGGGAACCTGTGTCCGCGCAGAGCGCCACATTCAAAGTCTATTTGAATCCGCTAGTGAATTGGGTATGGATTGGCGGCCTTGTTTTCATCCTAGGCACGTTAGTGGCCGCCTGGCCTGAACGGGAACTGATCGAGGTCGCAGAGCCTGCACGGTTCCGTGAGCGGGCCGCAGAGGCGCGTGGATGAAGATTAAATTCGCTCGAGGCTGGATGCAGACCGTGGGTAGCGTGGGAAATGGTGATTGAACGGGCGGGTTTAGTCCCGTCTGGGATTCTATGATGAGGACAAGGAACCAAACCCGCCCCTACGATGGAAAAAGCGACCAGATGCGAATTGTGTTTGCTATTGGGTTTCTGCTCCTGGCTCTCGTGGGTTCAGTTGGAACGGCGTCAGCACAGGAAGGTGGGCCAACCCCCAGTCCGGACGAAGTGAACGCAATTGCCAAGAACCTCTATTGCCCGGTCTGCGCCAATGTGCCCCTCGACGTCTGCGGAACGGCTGCCTGCGCGCAATGGCGCCAGCAAATCGCAGATTTGCTCACGGAAGGTTACACCGAGCAGCAGATCTATGATTATTTCGTTCAGCAATACGGTCCCTCCGTGCTGGCTGCACCGCCGGCAAGCGGGTTCAATTGGCTGATTTATGCACTTCCTCCGGCGGTCTTGCTGCTGGCAGCTTTTTTTCTGGGACGCGGATTGTTGAATTGGAAGTCTGAACCCGTGAAAGGCCACCGGGCAACAAAGAAGTCCAGCAATAAATACCGGCAGCGCCTGGAAAATGAATTGAAAGCCCGCCGCTGATGTCCAACCAATCCGAATCATCCATGAGGGGTTCATTGTTAGCCTGGGGGTTTCTTATTGTTTTACTGGCGCTGGTTGCCGCCCAACTCAGATCGGCCCAGCGCGGTGTACTCACTCGGGGCGAGCCCGCGCCCGAGTTTACTCTCATCACTTTCGAGGGTGAAACTATCGATACCGAGGACATGACCGGCAAGGTGGTGTTGGTGAATTTCTGGGCGTCTTGGTGCAAGCCTTGCGAACAGGAGGCGGAAGCTTTGCAGACCGCCTGGGAGATGTACACTGATCGCGGTGATGTATTGTTCTTGGGAGTCGATTACGTCGATACCGAAAAAGAGGCCCTGGCTTACTTGGAGCGTTTTGGCATCACCTATCCAAATGGACCAGATATCGGCAGCGCCATTTACTACGCCTTTCGTGCGCGTGGCGTGCCAGAAACATTCATCATCAACAAACTTGGCGAGGTAGCCTTCGTCAAGATCGGTCCCTTCGAAGGGCTAGCCGAAATTACCAGCCAAATCGACCTCCTGCTGGAACCCTGATATGGCACTTGGCTCGCTGCTTCTTTTTCTCGCGTTGCTAATCATCGTTGGGCTCATCGTGGCCCATCCGCTTTTCGAGATGTCGGAAGGGGAGGCCGAAATCGGCGCTAGCGGTTCAAAATGGCTTGCCGAACGCGAACGAGTGTTGGATGCGTTGGCAGAACTGGACGCTGATTGGCAGTTGGGCAAGGTTCCTGAAGAAATATATGCCAAACAGCGCGAGCAACTGGTCGCCAAAGGCGCGCAGGCGATTGAGGAGATAGAGAAGACAATCAAGCCAGTAAGCAGGACGAAGGTCAAAGCCGGGGACGACATGGAAGAATTAATCGCTGCGTACAAACGCGAGGTTGGCAAGTGAAACAGGCTTACCTTGGCTTTTCTGTGCTAGCCTTGTTGCTTACCGGCTGTGAATTCTCCCTTGCCGGTGACATCACGCCACCACCTGATTCGATCATCTCGGGCGAAGTGTCTCTGGCGCCCGTGCAGGCGCCGTTCTCCGCGCCCGATTTGGCCGCAGGCGCCGAGATCTATGCAAACAGCTGCGCCCCCTGTCATGGAGCCAGTGGCCTGGGTGACGGCGGGCAAGCTGATCAACTCCCATTTTTCCCCACTGCTCTCGCCGACCCGGATCTAGCTCGGGCAGCCAGCCCGGCGGACTGGTTCCGAGTGCTTAGGGATGGCCGGCTCCCTCGCTATATGCCACCGTTTGAATCGGCTTTGACCATTCAACAACGCTGGGATGTACTAGCTTATGTTTTCAGCCTCGGCTGGGATCAGGAAATCCTGGCTCGTGGTGAACAACTGTACCTGGAGCATGAAGAGGAAGTTGAAGAACTGCTGGAAGTTATCCCTCCTATGGAGGTGAACCTGGATCTTGTTGCCAACCTCGGTATAACCACCGAAGATGCCCATGCCCTCACGGCCTACCTGCAGTCCCGCGGCCTCGGCATCGAGCAACCAGATGTGCAGACAGTTGACTCTGTAGCGGATGCCACGGCTCCAACATCCTTTGCCAGGATTCGCGGGCATGTTATTTACACAAATCGCGACCAGCTGCCTGAGCGGATGGAAGCAAGGTTATATGGTTTCGATCATACAAGGCAGATTGTTTTGGAGGTCACGCAATTCCCCGCGGGTGGCAGCTATGCCTTTGAGGACGTTCCCCTGGCAACCGGTCGTATTTTCTTTGTTCAAGTGGACTATCAAGGTGTAGCCTTTTTTTCGGAGTTCATCCAAGTAGATGAACAAGAAGGCATCTACGATCTCAACGTCCCTATTTACGATATCACCAGCGAAACCGACCAACTGGTTATTGAGCGCCTCCAGCTATTTTTTGATTTTCCTCGACTGGGTGTGATCCGAGTTGTCGAGTCGGTGGTCATCTCCAATCTCGGCGACCGAGCCGTTGTCCCTGATGAGTCGGGAAAGCCCGTGCTGCATTTCAGTTTGCCTCCCCAGGCAGTCAACTTGTCATTTGACGACGGCGAGCTTGGCGAGCGCTATGTTCGGGACGAGACGGGTTTTGGCGATACGTGGGCAGTTATTCCAGGTATCCATAACCGGGAACTGTATTTTGCTTATGAGTTACCCTACACGAATGAACTGACCTTCCCAATGCAGTTTGATCTTGCCGCAAAGGAGATAGTGGTGTTGCTGCCGGAAGGTTTCTCATTGCGCAGGGAAAGCCTTGAACTTCAAGGAATGCAAGAAGTAAATGGCGCCGCCTATCTGCTTTATGCCGGCAATGAAGGTTATTTTTCAGGCGATGAAATTCCTTTGGAAATTAAGGGGTCGCATCCACTCGGAGGAGGTAGCGGGTTGCTGCAGGATGATAGACTGTTAGTTGGACTGGTTGCCCTCACGGCTGCTATTGGATTTGTCTGGCTGTGGCTGCGCCGTCTGCCTGTACCTTCCCTGCAAGCAAAGGAACGCATATTGGCCGAGATTGTTGCATTGGACGAACGCTATCAACGTGGGCAAATGACGAAGGTTGCCTACACTAAAAAACGAAGGTCACTCAAGGCGCGTCTGCGTCGTGAGCTAGAAATAAGATTTCTAGAAAAAAGATTTCTAGAAAGAAAGATCCAGCGATGATCTCCACTCGCGGACTCGGTAAGCGCTACGGCTACCGCTGGGCATTGCAGGATGTAACACTGAATGTCGGGCCGGGCGAGATCACGGCGCTGCTTGGGCCCAACGGCGCAGGGAAAAGTACGCTGTTGCGCATTCTGGCGACTTTGTCAAAGCCGACTATTGGCGACTGTCAAATGGCCAATTTCCAGCTGCCCCAACAAGCCGCCGCCGCTCGAGCCCACCTTGGCTTCCTGGCGCATCAACCCCTGTTTTATGAAGACCTATCTGCTGAGCAGAACCTGGCATTCTACGCTCACCTGTATCGCATCAAGCGCCCCTCAGAGCGCATCGCTGGATTGCTGAAAAACTTCGATTTGTACCTGCGCCGCCATGAACCCGTGCGTACGTTCTCACGCGGCATGCAGCAAAGACTGGCCCTTGCGCGCGTTTTGCTGCACAAACCGCGCGTCCTTCTTTTGGATGAACCCCACAGCGGGTTGGACCTTGCAGGTGTGGTCATTCTCGACGAAGTGCTGCGCGGCCTTGCGAAAAAGCGAACCACAATTCTTTTCGCCACGCACGAATTGGAGCGCGCTCAAAGTTTGGCGCGAAAAGTCGTTGTCTTGGCAAACGGCAAGCTGGTGGCCGCCTCCACAGGTAAATCTGTTTCCCCATCTTCTGTATACCGTCGTGCCTTGCGAATAGCAAACAGAAAGGCTTAATGGTTCCTTATCTGGCAACCGTGATTGCCATCCTACGCAAAGACCTGGCCGTGGAATGGCGCAGCAGGCAACTCCTGGCAGCTATGCTGATTTTCACCTTGCTGGTCATTCTCATTTTCAACTTTGCCCTCGAGCTGGATGCACGCGTGCGCAGCGAGGTGAGCGCCGGTGTGCTGTGGGCGACGTTTGCCTTCGCAGGAACCCTTGGCCTCAATCGCTCGATGGCCATCGAGAAGGAAGGCAAGGCGTTGGACGGCTTATTGCTGGCACCAGTTGACCGTAGCGTCATCTATATGGGCAAGACTCTGGCGAATTTGTCATTTATGCTAGCCGTAGCCCTTTTCACGCTGCCCATATACAGTGTTCTTTATAATGTCGATTTGCTCAACGGCGGTTTTTTACTGGTGTTATTGCTCGGCTCTTGGGGCTACTCTGCCATTGGCACGATTCTCAGTGCGATGGCAATTCAGGCGCGCAGTCGCGAACTGCTTCTGCCGGTCTTACTTTTCCCTTTAGTGATTCCGGTGTTGGTGGCGGCAGTACGCGCCTCCTCATTTTTTTTGCAAGACCTGGAACTTATCTATATTTGGCCCAGCCTTAACTTGTTAATTGCTTACGGCCTTATCATACCCGCCATGGGTTTTATGTTCTTCGACCTCATTGTGGAGGAATAATGTCTTCGAAATCAATTGCCGCACGGCCGCGTTTCTTGACACTCTTAAGTACCCTGTCTGCGCTGCTCATACTGGCCGCCACTTGGATGGTGTTCTTCTTCGCACCGCGCGAAGCGGTGATGGGGGAAGTGCAGCGAGTGTTCTATTTCCATGTATCGACTGGCTGGGTAGGCATGGTGGCTTTTCTCTCCGCTGCGATAGCTGGCATCATTTATTTGATACGGCCCGATAAAAAATGGGATGTTTTCGCTGTCGCGGCTGTGGAAATTGGGCTCGTTTATTCCTTTGTGAATATCGTTAGCGGTTCGATCTGGGCGCGGCCAACCTGGAATACGTGGTGGACCTGGGACCCGCGCCTGGTTACAGCCTCCGTGATGGAGCTGACTTTCCTTGCATACTTGCTTCTGCGCCAAAGCATGGAAGACCCGGAACGGAGGGCGCGATTCGGCGCCATTTACTCCATTTTAGGTTCGCTGACAGTCCCGCTCACTTATATGTCTATTCGTATCTGGCGCACCATCCACCCCGTGGTGATCGGTAGCGGCGACCCGGGAGCTAAAGGTGACTTTTCCATGACCCAGCCTATGGTCACTACGTTGATGTTCAGCCTATTGGCATTCACAGTCTTTGGAGTCACTCTGCTCTGGCATCGCGTGCGTTTGGGGTGGTTGAGCGAAAGGGTGGAGGAGTTTCGCCTTAAGTCCATGGAAATGTAGAGGAACTATGGAAACAGCCAACTATATGATTCTGGGATTTGCAGTTATTTTCGGCGTCTTACTCTTGCACCTGGGGAGTTTATATTGGCGAAAGCAAAACCTCCAACGCGATCTAGAGGTGTTGGAAAAGACCCAGATGCGGTCGAGAAGAACAAAGAAAACAAAGAAAAAACCTAGCCGTCGCTAGGAAACCTGCATCGGTGTGCAGGTGTTAACTGGGATAGAATGCAGAGCAAAGTTCAGGGGACCCATGATTGAACCCGCTGCTTCCCCACGTTGGTCTAATACCGCCAAGCTGATTGCGGGTTTTACCCTTGTCGCTATTTTTGCGGCTCTTTTGGTTCGCTTTAGCAGTTTCATCGTTCCCCTCCTCTGGGCGTCTATCCTCACCTATCTCCTTCATCCTCTAGCGCGGCGCTTGAGCAAAAACATGCAGCTTCCTTGGCGCGCTTCTGTCAGCCTTATTTTCATTGGGCTAATTCTTGTCATTGTTTTGCTGGGTACTATAGCCGGGTTTGCCATTGTGGATCAATTGGATAACCTGGTTCGCATATTGCAAACGTTTTTATCCGGATTGCCGGAGTTTGCCGAAGCGTTGTCAGCCCAAGCGATTCAGGTCGGTCCTTTTGAAGTGGATTTTGCAGGCCTGGAACGCCTATTGGTGGCGGAATTTAACTTGGATTTCACTCAGATCGGCCAGCAACTGCTTTCTGCAATCCAACCCGCACTGGGCCAAGCTGGCTCGCTGATCACCGCCCTGGCCACTTCAACGATCACAACCATTGGTTGGATTATGTTCATTTTCGTAATTTCGTATCTGATATTGACGGAAATGGGCGGGGCCCCGGAATTTTTCAGGAACGCCGATTTGCCTGGATACGATGCCGAGCTCCGCAGGCTAGGTCGGGAGCTGGGTCGCACTTGGAACGCGTTTTTACGCGGCCAGCTCCTGCTGGTGACACTGATTATTGTTTCTACCTTCATATTGATGAGTCTATTTGGTGTTCGTTATGCGCTGGCCTTGGCCCTTGTGGCGGGGTTGGCCAAATTCGTTCCCTATGTGGGCTCACTGGCAATGTACATCACAACCTATCTGGTTGTCCTATTTCAACACGGCAACTACCTGAACATCGGCCCATCCGGTACCTATGCCTTAGTCGTGACCATTGCCGCGATAGTTTTGGATTGGACATTCGACAACATCATTACACCACGTGTGTATGCCCGCGCCCTTGGTGTGCACCCCGCAGCAGTTCTCGTTACGATTTTGATCGTGGCTAGTCTATTCGGATTGGCCGGCTTGCTGTTGGCCGCTCCTTTGCTCGCCAGCTTCCAGCTGTTTGTCACCTATGCATTGCGAAAGATGATGGATTTGGATCCATGGCCGCAAGTGGAAAAAATGCGGGAGCCGGAAGTAGTGCCATTTTCTAAGATACTGCAACAATGGGCAGAAAAGGCTAATTCGTTTTTCGCGTACTTGCGTAAAAAAAACAAAGAAAAATAGTCCACCTTTTCGAGCGCAGCCGTCAAACCGAGTAAAATCTTTTTGATGCCTCCAACTCTGTATTTAATCGACGGGCATGCCCTCGCTTATCGCACATACTTTGCGCTTACGGGTGCGGGAGCGGGCACCAGCCGCTGGGTGACCACCGCCGGCGAACCCACTGCAGGAATTTTCGGTTTCACATCGGTTCTCTTGCGCCTGCTTGAACAAGAACGTCCCGATTACATGGCGGTAGCCTTTGACCGCGGGCGCACCTTTCGCGATGACCTGTTTCCCGATTACAAAGGCACCCGCGAAAAGATGCCCGACGACCTTCGCGCCCAAATGGAACGCATTCGTGAATTGGTGGATGCCTTTGGCATCCCGCGCTTGGAAGTTGAAGGCTATGAAGCCGATGACGTTTTGGGCAGCGTGGCCAAAAAGATTTCGCAAGACGGCATGGGGGTAAAAATTATTACCGGCGACAAGGACCTGCTGCAACTGGTCGATAAACGCATCATTGTTAGCTTGCCTGGTAAACAATTAGCCGATTCTAAGGATTATCTGCCAAAGGATGTGCACGATTTCCTGGGTGTTTACCCCGAACAGGTCGTAGATTACAAAGCCATGACCGGTGATAAATCAGACAATATCCCCGGGATCGCCGGCATCGGCGAAAAGACCGCTGTCTCCTTACTGGAAAAATACAAGACCCTGGATGACATTTATGAGCACCTGGATGAGCTGAAGCCGGCTCAGAAGCAGAAATTCCAGGATGGACGCGCCAAAGCTGAGC
Organism: Anaerolineales bacterium; assembly: GCA_035291465.1. Taxonomy (GTDB): domain Bacteria; phylum Chloroflexota; class Anaerolineae; order Anaerolineales; family UBA11579; genus JAMCZK01. The sequence goes on along the minus strand of DATDRZ010000048.1, from coordinate 64,763 downwards.
TCAGCAAAAAGCTGTCTCGCATCGTCTCTGACCTGGACGTCGAATTCGATGTCCAGTCCGCGCGGACCAACGCTTTCAAACCCGCTGCTGTTGAAGAACTGTTCCGCCAACTGGAATTTCGTTCGTTGATGAAGCGACTTTACACCGTGATCGACCTGCTCGGCGTGGCGCACGAACCTTCCACCGGCGCTCAACTTGGCCTCTTCCCGGTTGAAAGTGTCGACCAATTACCGCCGCCCGGTATCGACATCGATGTGACTATCGTCGATACTTTGCAAACTTTAGCTGCCGTGACTGAAAGCCTAGCGGCGGCAGAGGAGATTTCGTTCGACCTAGAGACGACCGGCACCAGCCACATGCGCTCTGAGGTTGTGGGCATCTCGATTTCCATCGAGCCAGGCAAGGCTTACTACATTCCGGTTGGTCACGATCCAAAGCATGGCCGCCAGCTGCCTCTGGTCGATGTGATCAAAGCGTTGCGCGGGCCATTTACAGACCCCAAGATTCCCAAGTTGGGCCACAACCTCAGCTTCGATTACGTGGTTCTGGCGCGCCACGGTTTGGAAACGACGCCATTGACTTTTGACAGTATGATCGCCGAGTGGGTAGGGGATTCTTCTTCGCGCAACTTGGGCCTCAAAGGCCTCGTTTGGGTGCGGCTGAACCAGCAAATGATTGAAATCGAAGATCTGCTCGGTAAGGGCCGCAAGCAGCTCACTATGGCGCAGGTACCCATTGAAAAAGCGGGCGCCTATGCCGCCGCCGATGCCGAAGTGGTGCTACGGCTCAAGCCGATTCTCGAAGAGCGAATTCATGAAGAAAAAGCCGACGAAGTCTTTACCGAAATAGAAATGCCCCTGGTGCCGGTTCTCGCCAAAATGGAGATGACCGGCATCTCACTGGACACGGAGTTCTTGCATGCGATGGCAGCGGAATTGGACCGTGATCTGGCGAATATAGCTCAACAGGTGTATCAGCAGGTAGGCGAAGAATTCAACCTCAACTCACCGCAGCAACTTTCCCATGCCTTATTCGATCGCCTCAAGATCCCGCCACCCGACGGTTTGAGGCGCAAGACAGCCAGCGGTTCTTTTTCGACCGCCGCCGATATCCTCGATTCGATGCGCGATTCTCATCCCGTAGTTGCATGGATACTCGACTACCGCGAACTCGCAAAACTGAAATCCACCTACGTCGATGCTCTGCCTCTCGATGTGAACCCGCAAACCGGGCGCGTGCATACTTCATACAACCAGGCCGGCACCGTAACCGGGCGGATTGCATCAAGTGAACCCAACCTGCAAAACATCCCCATCCGAACTGAGTTGGGACGAAAGGTGCGCCGGGCCTTCACATCTTCACCGGGTCATATGCTTTTGGGTGTGGATTATTCCCAAGTTGAACTTCGCATCGTGGCCCACATTGCCAACGATGAAGCCATGCTCCAGGCATTTCGCGACGGCCAGGATATTCACGCGACCACAGCAGCCAGTATTTTGGGAATCCCGCTCAACCAGGTGACCAGCGAGCAGCGCCGCAATGCCAAGGCTGTGAACTTCGGCCTGATCTACGGTATGAGCCCTTTCGGCCTTAGTCGCGGCACAGATTTAACTCTGGCCGAGGCGGAAAATTTCGTCAAGGCTTACTTTGCTCAATTCCCTGGCGTCCGCGCTTACATTGAAAACACAAAACAGCAAGCCAGGAAAATGGGTTACGTTGAGACGTTGCTCGGTCGCCGTCGCTACTTCCCTGGCCTCAAGGATGGTACAAACTATATTTTGCGCTCCCGCTTGGAGCGCGAATGCATCAACAGCCCTATCCAGGGCTCTGCAGCCGATATTATGAAAGTCGCTATGTTGCGCATAGCCGCGGCGCTCCGGAACGCAAAGCTGAATGGCCAGATGCTGCTGCAGGTGCACGATGAGCTGGTGCTCGAGGTTCCCGAGACTGAATTGGAAAAGACCGCCAGGCTCGTCAGCCAGGAGATGAGTACTGCCTACCAGCTAAAGGTCCCACTCCAGACAGAAGTGAAGGTTGGAAAAAATTGGGGTGAGATGACAGGGTTCGAAGTCTAGCCGGAGGATATCCATTTCCTACAAATTCGCCAACACCAATGGTGTCAGGATGCACTATGACGTGCAAGGTGATGGCTATCCGCTGGTGCTCATCCACGCCGGCATTGCCAATTTGAACATGTGGGATGCCCAGATGCCAGCCCTCACCAAGCACTTCCGCGTAATTCGCCACGATGTGCGCGGATTCGGCGAAACGCCGGACCCGGCCGGCAGGTACACCGATTATGACGACCTGAACACATTGCTGGACTTTTTGCAAATCAAACGAACTCATGTATTGGGCATCTCCAATGGCGGCCGCATTGCCATAGAGTTCGCGCTGACATTCCCGGCAATGGTCGACAAGCTCGCCCTGGTTGCTCCTGGCCTGCCGGGGTACCGTCAGCCAGAAGACAAATTCGACCAGGAGCTGTCTGCGAAGTACGAAGCCGCCATAAAAACCGGTGATAACGCCTTGGCGGCTGAACTCAACGCGCAGATGTGGGTTGATGGTCCGAGAAGGAAGCCGGAACAGATTGATCCCGTTTTCCGCAAGCAAGCGGTGGCATTGATCCGCCATACCATTGACCTTGGAATCGGCGTGGGTGAGGGAGCCAATGCAAAACCTTTGGCCGCCGGCGCTTGGGAGACATCAAATCACCAACACTGTTGATCCTTGGCGATGAAGACCTGCAAGGCATGCACGACATCGCTGACCAACTTGAAAAAGGAATCCCCAACTTCACACGCGTGGATATGACCGGCCCCGCTCACTTGCCGCCTATGGAAAAGCCCGAAGAGTTCAATCAGTTTGTGCTAGACTTCCTGGTGGAGAATTAACCGCCATGGCGGCTTTGACAGGCAACGAAGATATATTCCGCCGTTCGGTGAACCAGGGGCACTCTGCAGCCTGGGAGGGCAGGTGGCAAGAGGCCCTCGAGTATTACCGCCGCGCCTTGGAACAATTCCCCGATAATGCGGCAACAATAAACAGTCTGGCATTTGCCCATTTGCAACTTGGCCAACAAGACAAAGCACTGGATTACTACAACCAAGCAGCTCGTCTCACCCCGGATGATCCGTTGCCGGTTGAAAAAATTGCTCAGATTTACAAAGAAAGCGGAAAATTGCATGAAGCGGTTAGTCATTCTATGCGCGCCGCCGAATTGCATATCAAGTTACGCGATACAGATAAAGCCATCAACAATTGGACGCGCGTGACCTTGGTGGTGCCTGAGAATATCGATGCGCACACCAGGCTTGCCCACGTGTATGAGAAACTCGGCAGAATTCCTCAAGCGATTGCGGAGCATATCGCTCTCGCTGCGCTCCAGCAACGTGAAGGCCAACAGGCGGAAGCTCTAAGGAGCGCCGAATATGCCTTGAGTTTGGATCCAGAGAATAAAGAGGCCCAAGAAGCCATCGCTTTGCTCAAAGCTTTCTCGCCGCTCCCTAAGCCGATCCGCCAGCGCGGAATGAGCGGACCATTGCGGCTGCCTGTCGCCACTGGAAAATTGATTCGCAGAGGGGCGGGGCCCGAATCCGATGAGGGGCCGGAACCCGTGAAAGCGGCAGCGCAAAACGCGGTGCAAGCCCTGGCCAATTTGCTCTTCGATTTAACTCCTACCGAAACGAAACCCACACGGAAGACAAGCGGTCTTCGTTCAATAGGCCAAGTTGTCGCTCAAGGTTTCCTGGCCCGCGGTTTTGATGAAAAGGCTATCATCCAACATCTTAGCCGGGGCATCGACATGCAGACATTGAAAAAACACAAAGAGGCCGCTGAAGAACTAGAATCCGCCATCGATGCCGGATTGAATCATCCCGCCGCGCATTTCAATCTGGGACTGCTTCGATCTCAGCATGGCCTTCATGAAGAGGCTTATGGCAGTTTCCAGGAATCGGCCAGGCATGCTGATTTTGCCATGGTTTCCTGGCTGCTTATGGCCGACCAGCTTCGCGCCTTGAGCCGCCCGAAGGATGCGGTCGCCGATTATTTGCAGGCATTAAAGGTTGCGGATGTGGAAGTTGTGCCCGAGGAAGATAAAACAGCCCTTGGCGGAGCCTACGATCCATGGATCGAATCGTTTCTGAAAACAACCAATGATAACGAAATCAAATTGCTTTCTCGAAACATTGGTAATTTGCTTCAGCGATCGAACTGGCGAACGGCTATTGCCGAAGCCCGCGGGCAACTGCCCAGCGCCCTGGAGGCGGAAGGGCCTGTTCCCGTCGCTGAAGTGCTCACGGATCCGAACAGCGGGCGCCTGGTCGATGCCCTGGCGCGCATCAATGAGATCTCGCGTGATGGCTACTTGCGCGCGGCCATGGAGGAAGCCTTCACCGCTTTGCAATACTCGCCTGGGTATTTGCCTTTGCACATCCATATGGGCGAATTGCTGTTGATGAACGATCGGCCGCAGCAGGCTATCGAGAAGCTTTCGATTGTGGCACGCGTATATGAAGCCCGCGCTGACATCCGCAGCGCCGCTGAAATGTATGAACGTATCGTATCCATATCTCCGCTGGATGTAGAAGCCCGTAATCGTCTAATCGAGCAACTAACTTCTCACCAACAGTTGGAAGAGGCGGCACGCCAATACCTGGAACTTGCGGACGTGTATTATCGCCTGGCCCAACTCGACATGGCCCGTGATACTTATGAAAAAGCCTTGGGTCTGGTGCAAGAGAACGGGGCAGATCCGACCTGGACTGTAAAGATCCTGCACCAGATGGCCGATATAGATTTGCAGCGATTGGATTCGCGAAGGGCCCTAAGCGTCTACGAGCAGATTCGGACTCTGGCGCCAACGGATAGAGTTGCGCGCCAAAACCTGGTGCAATTGAATCTTCGTTTGAGCCAAGAAGCGAAGGCCAGCCTCGAACTCGATGACTACCTCTCCATTTCCGATGGCGTTGACCTCGAATCCGATGCCGGGACCTTCCTGACAAACCTTGTTGAGGAAAACCCTCGCTATATCCTGGCTCATCGCCGGTTGGCTGAGTATTACCAGCGAAACAACCAAAAGGGAGACGCGATTCGTGAATGGGACCGGGTAGGTGAATTGCTGGTCGAACTCGGGGACCGCGAAGGCGCCAAGGCAGCCGTGCGTGCAATCCTGGCCTTGAATCCGCCTAACGCGCAAACTTACCAGCAGTTTCTGGAGCGTCTAAACAAATAGCTTGGGTTCTATACGTTAAGAAAAGGGGATGTTCTCAACCCTGTCATTTTACTCTCGCCGTCAGAGCTATTCGCTATTTGCGCGAGCGTTTTTTCTGCCGAATCTTGTGCACACCATTCTCACGGTTGTGGTAAAACAGCGAAATGAAGCTGGTTCAGTTTCTCTTGTTGATTGATGATTCTCTGGTTATCTTCTTAGTTACCTTGCTGGGTATTCGTTTCCACCAAACTGATCTAGCCTTTTTTTCGCGGTTGCCTTACACCTTTCTTCCATTTCTCGTTGCCTGGCTATCGTTCGCCGCAGTTTTGAGACTTTACGATTCAGCGACTGCATCGGCCTTGAGCCAGGTATGGCGCATACCCGTTGCGGCTTTCTTAACCGCACCCATCGGCGCCGCCGCTCGAGCCCTGTGGTTGGGAACTCCCCTGATCCCAATTTTTGTGTTGGTTATGGGAGCTGCCATTTCTGCAGGGATTCTCATTTCGCGCGGAGCGTTTATTTTGGCTTTCGCAAGCAACTGGTCGAAGACGGAAAAATGGAAGAAGAACAATTAATCCAAGCGGCCCAGCAAGGTGATTTGGATGCTTTCAATCGCCTGGTGACCAGCTACCAGGGATTGGTTTTCAACCTCGCCTATCGTTTACTCAGTGACGACTCTGCTGCAGAAGATATCACTCAAGAAGCATTCATCTCCGCTTACAAAAATCTGCGCAGCTATCGCGGCGGTTCCTTCAAAGCCTGGTTGCTGCGCATTGTGACCAATGGTTCCTATGACGAATTGCGCCGCCGCCAACGTCGCCCGCAGACTCCCTTGGAGCCAGAAACGCAGGACGGCGATGAGGTCCCCGACCCGGCTTGGCTGGCCGACCCTGGCGAAAGCCCACAGGAACTGGCTGAACGCGTTGAGTTGAACGCCGCTATCCAGCGCTGCCTGGATCAACTAGAGGCCGAATTCCGCGCGGCGGTCGTGCTGGTCGATGTGCAGGGTATGGACTACGCCGAGGCGGCGCAGGTGATGCGTCGCCCATTAGGGACAGTGAAGAGCAGGCTGGCCCGGGCGCGCAGCCGATTGCAGCTCTGCCTGCAGGGTTTCGTGGAACTGTTGCCAGACCGTTTCCGTCTAAGTACTGAGGGAACGCAATGAGCAATGGACTTTCCACCCGCGACCTGGAGTGGGTTTCAGCCTACCTGGATAATGCCCTGCCCTCGCAGGAACGCGCTGCATTCGAGCAGCGTCTGGAGGCAGAGCCGGATCTATCGGACGCGCTGAAGCAACTTGAGCGCACGCGCGCCCTGTTGCGTCGCGCGCCGCAACGACGCGTTCCGCGCTCCTTTGCTCTCCGCGCCGATATGGTGGCTGCGCCGCGCAAAGCCGCTGCAGGTGGTTGGAACTCGTGGAACTTGGTTTCTGCTGCGACGACCCTGGTGCTGGTGCTTGTCTTCGCCGGGGAGATCTGGGCCAGCGGAATGCCGCTGTTTGGGGTGGCTGCGCCCGCAGCCGAAGAGGCCCCCCAGGCAATGATGGCACAAGAGTCCGCCGAAGACCTGACGGTTACGCCGACCCCGACGGATTCTGCGACTGAAGGCGCTGGGGAAATCGAACTCCATGCGGAGCAAGATCAAGGGGACCGCAATACGAAAGAGGCGGGGCCATTCGATCTGCGACTGTTTCTGGCCGATTACGCCAGGCCTCTGGAATTTAGCCTGGCGATATTGGCGATCGGCGCCGGCTTGTTTGCCTGGTGGCGCCGTCGCAATCCTTAGAAATCGCTCCCAAATCCCTGTTATACTGCGCGTATCTTTCTGACTTGTTAGGAGTGTTTTTTATGCGCAGCCAGTTGTTTTACCGAATTGCAGCAGTTTTTGTTTTCTCGATGATTTTGGCCGCCTGCGGGGGAGCATCCGGCGGCCCGAGCGCCGCGGACTTGGCGGCCACCCAACAATCCCTGGAAGCGACCCAGCAGGCGCTCAACGCCCAGCCGCAACAGCCGGCAACCATCGCACCAACTACCGAGCCGGCAGTTACCGAACCACCTGCGGCCACTGAACCGCCGGCTGCGGAGGACGAGCCATATTACACTGAGGAATTCGATCAAATTCCAACGAACTGGTCCTACTTCTTGGTCAGTGGTGATGATTTAGATTTAGAGCTGTATGCAGATCGTGGCAAGCTGATTTTTGATATCACGGGCGAAAATGTTTGGCCTTACTACACCTATGATGCTTACACTTACGACGATGTCCGTGTGGACGCCCGGGCCGAGAATCTGGGAAACAATAACAACAGCGTAAGTTTGATTTGCCGCGCCAATGATCGCGGGTGGTATGAATTCAATGTGGCTAATAACGGTTTGTACAATATCCTCCGTTATGAAAGTTCAACCGGGGAGTATTTTGAGTTGTATAGCGGCGGGGTGGCGAATCTAAAGACCGGCAAAGATACCAACGACTACACTATTATTTGCCAGGGGGAACGGCTGACGCTTGGAGTCAACGGGACGGAAATCCGAATGGTTAAAGACAGCCGCTATGATGAAGGCTTAATAGGTATATCTGTTGCCTCATTCGATGGCATCCCTGTCATGGTGGAGGTTGATTACGTCACTATCAGTACCCCTTAGCCTGGAAAGTAAACTGAAAAGGACGAGCGCAAGCTCGTCCTTTTATTTTTCAGATTCGATCGTGACAACTGTATATACCCGCGTCATCTTGCCTTCAGCGTTCCAGGTTTGCAGCTGGATCGCCCAAATGCCGCCCAGTCCTTCTGTGTCCCATTGTGCCAAGTCTCTTTTCCAGGGCGAGGCGCGGCCCTCAGCCAACAGCAGCCATTCGCTGGGACGCAATCCCTGACCGATTTGCACATCGTAGCGTACAGCATCCGCTCCCAAGCTGCCAATGACTTTGACCAGGCCGCTGACTTCAGTGAATGGCGCCGGTCGCGCTATTTCAGGCAATGAATTACCTATCTTGAGCCCAGGCACTGGATCGTAATCCTGTGACGGTATCGGGATGCGGGCAGCTTGGGCCCAGGCTTCTCCCTCCGGCGGCACCATCAAGTAAACGCGCTCCTCGACGAATTCCTCTGGAGTGAACACTGTTGCCAACTTGCCGTTTAAGCTGTTGATTGCAATTCGCTGGTACAAACCGTCCGTTTCCCGCGGCCTGTTGTCACGCAGGAACCATTCGCGGCGAGTTTCAGGACAATCTTCGTCGGGGAGTTGCCCCGAGGGCACGCAGACGATGACCGAGATCAACCCTGCAGGAACCTCCCAATCTATCGTCGGCAGGCCACGATGCGCGGTTTCAAAAAGAGGTAACCATATTTGTGATTCGTCGCCAAATGCGGTTTCTTTCCACAGTACTAGAACCCTTTGTGGTGAATAAGCCACCAGCCAGTGTTGACCGGTGTCAAACGTAAAGGCTGCGGGGCGATCTATTGCTTGCTGCCAGTAAGTCGTGTCGCTCAAAACATCCGTCACCAGATAAGAAAGGTCAGGGCTCAGGACGGAGTGCCACACTGTGCGCGTGAGATCAAGCTCTACACTACTGCTTGGTCCTGCAGCAAATAACAACGTGTTTAGCGAGGGTGACTCGATGTTAGCCGCCAATCCATTTTGACTGAGCAGTCCATAAACCCGGGCGGCGTCGGCAAGACTGAGTTCCGCCTCTTGATCCGGAAAGCGGATATCCAATAACTGCATTAGCTCCGCAAATCTCCGCTCGATTGCCGGGTCGATTGAGAGTGAGGCTTCCACTGTCGAGAGGCGCCCTGCAAAGGCCTTTCGCAAGGTCAGGGGACCCTGGTTTATCGAGGCGGCAGTCCGTTGGTCGAAAACCCAAACCAGGCTCGCCGGCGCTTTTCCTTGGGCAAAGGCGCCGAGGTAAACAAAGGGGCTGAACACAGAACCAGCCTGGTGTTCAGTTGCTGCATCTCCCAAAACGGCCAGCAGTCGATTATTGACTGGATCTGCGATAACAAGATTTGACCCATCCTCGCCGATCAAGCTGGCTGCTTCTTGATGCAACTCGTAGTCCAATGTGGTTATCACGTCCAAACCGCCACTGATTACGCGCTCATGCCCAAGCTCGGCCTCAAGCTGCTCGATGGCCAGGTCAGTAAAATCGGGTGCCAGGTTGACTGATTTTCTGGCAGGTGCAAATACCAACAGCTGGGAAACGGCTTCGGCAAGCTCGCTATCGGTAATAACCCCCTGTTCCCACATAGAGGTAAGCACCAGTCGCTGGAAGCGGATTGCCAGCTCGGGCGCATCAATGGGATTCAGCGCTGGCGCCTGGGCGACGGCGACCAGCAGGGCTGATTCCGCCAGCGTTAGTTCCGCAGCCGGCTTGCCCAAATACAGTTGGGCCGCGCTCTCGGCGCCGAACGCCCAGTGGCCGAAATCGGTGCTGTTGATCGCCCAAGTAAGAATCTGTTCTTGGCCATACTTTTTCAACGCATCAGCGGCCAGCAAGTTAACGCGAAGATTTTTCAACCAACCCTCAGGCTCATTCGGCAGCAGCAGTGTTGCCACCATGCGTTCAGCAATTGTGTCTGATGACCGAGTTGCTTCGCTCCATTCAAAAATACCGGCTTGCCAGAAATCAGGCTGGTTGCTCGCTACGTAGGCTTTGGCCAGCCAGGGCACATCGCCCACTGATACAAATTTTCGCTCAATGCCCTCGGGGGCAAGGGTCAGGATCAGGGTTTCGCCGCTCCGATCGTAAAATCGCACAGGCTGCAAAAGCACCCCCGAGGTTGGATTTAGAAGTTCCTCCAAACGGCCAACTGCTGGAAGCCCTGTGGTCAAAAGAAAGGAGAACGGCAAGGCCGCTAAGGCCAACACGGCTGCAACCAAACTAACGACTCCCAGGGATAGTGCGCTGAGGTGCAGGGTTCGTCGGCTGCCGGTTTGCTTGCAGCCGTCTAAGCGAGCATGCCGAGTCTTAACCAATTCAACAACATAAACGAGTCTGTTGGAGCGCATTGTTTGGAAGTTCAAAACTAAGCCAATGGTACACTTAATTTACCCGCAGCCCGAGGAGTAATCAACGTGGAACCCAAATCTTTCATGGCCGTTAGGCCCCCGGAACGTATTTTGCTCGGGCCGGGACCCAGCAATATGCCTGCCAGCGTTTCTCAAGCATTGGCTCTGCCCGTCATCGGCCATTTGGACCCAGCCTTTCTGCAAATTATGGACGAAGTTCAGGAAATGCTTCGCTTTACATTCCGAACCGACAACAAATTGACCATCCCTGTTTCGGGCACAGGCAGCGCTGGCATGGAGGCCGCCTTGGCGAATTTCATCGAGCCCGGCGATCACGTACTCATCGGCGTAATGGGATATTTCGGTGAGCGTATGTTTGACATGGCTGGTCGATATGGCGCATTCGTAGATCGGATCGAAGTACCCTGGGGCCAAGTGCTCGATTTGGCGGAGGTGAGGAAAAAGGTCAGTCAAAACCAGTATAAGCTGCTAGCTGTTGTTCACGGCGAGACGTCATCCGGCGCCCAGCAGCCCGACATCAAGGAACTGGCTGCCATCGCCCATGAGCACGGCGCACTCTTTGTTTTGGATACAGTCGCCACCCTGGGCGGCGGTCCGGTGGAAGTCGACGCTTGGGACGTGGATGTAGCATTTAGTGGTTCGCAGAAAGCCATATCGGCTTCTCCGGGTCTGGCTCCAATCACCGTCGGCCCGCGCGGCGAAGAGATTCTAAGAAAGCGCAGAACACCGGTCGGCAGCTGGTATCTGTCACTCAGCGAAGTGCAGAAATATTGGGGCAAGGAACGCACCTATCACCACACCGCGCCAATTCAACTCAACTACGCCCTGCACGAGGCATTGCGCTTGGTGGCCGCCGAAGGCCTGGAGGCGCGTTGGGCACGCCACCAGAGGAACGCTGAACAGCTCTGGAAAGGACTTGAAGAATTGGATATGGAGCTGCTGGTCAAGCGCGAACACCGCATGGCCACGGTCACTTCGGTAAAGGTTCCTCCATCAGCCAGCCACGACGCGGTCAAGAAGCGCTTGCTCGAGGAATATGGCATCGAGGTTGGCGCTGGTTTGGGCCAACTCAAGGGCCAGATCTGGCGGATCGGATTGATGGGCCATAGCAGCCAGCGAAAGTACGTAAGTTTGGTGTTGGCCGCGCTGCGCGAAATTCTGTCTTCAGGGTAATATTGGCGCTTATGTCGAGGTACGAGTTCACCCGTTTGGTTGCTGTCCGGCGCGTGAAACTGTCGAAAAACACAGGCGCCCTCTACGACTGCGACGTCATCGAGCACGATGATCGGCAGGTGCTTAGGCAGCCGTTGGTCGATTATTTGAACAAGATGGGCATGGAGGGTTGGGAGATCAAGGCGTCCGATAGCAGCGAGACCAACTTTTCCATCATCCTGCAGCGCGAAATCGAGTAAACCGGTTGCAACCATTGCAGTGGTGAATTGCCAGCCGATTTCTTTGGCTAGAATCTTGCACCTATTTAGTTCGTGAACCTGATTTTCTCCAATCGCTATACCCTTTTTGGGTTGACTATCCTGCTTGGGTTCCTGGCGGCAGTTTATTATGGCTGGGGGTTGCGCCCAATAACCGTTCGGGATGCGTCTCCCTCGTTGCTCCGCGAGGATTTCCGAGCGGACTATGTTCTCATGGCGGCCGAGGTGTACGGCGCAGACCATGAGGTCGAGCGCGCCATAGGCGCGCTGGGCTTCCTGAGCAAAAACCAGGAAGGCTACAACCCGTTGGTTTTCGTCAGTGGGGCTATCGAATTCGCAATCGATGCCGGCTATTCTGCTGACGACATTGAACTGCTGCAAGATCTTGCGGCGGCCATCCAGACCTTCGATCCCAGCTTCGCAGCTTCTCCAACACCATGATCAACGATCGACAGCAGCGTCCTCCTCTATATTTGATCACTGGGGTCATGCTTGGGCTGCTGACGGGCCTGATCCTTGCCGGGATCCTTTGGCCGGCGCGCGGCGCAGACGTGAGCCCCGCAAGCCTTGAAGATACTTATAAGGATCAATATCGCTTAATGACCGCCTTGGCGTTTGCGGCCTCCGGCGATCTTGGCCGCGCCCAGGCTCGCATCGCCCTTCTGCAAGACGGCGACCCGGTTCGGGCCTTGACCACACAGGCGCAATTGGCACTAGCCAACAGCGCCACGCAGCGTGAAGCGCGAGCACTGGCTGCCCTGGCCTCGGTGATGCAGGAGTTCGCAGCCAGCCAGTCTGGGACCGCAGAAGTTATCAGTACACCGAGGGAAGAGGATCTGAACCAATTTTCCACGCCGTTCGAATCGGGATCTGAATCGGCTCGTTACGAGTTGCAGGATCAAGAATTGGTTTGCGATGCAGTGGACACTCCTCCCTATTTGCAGCTCTTTGTATTTGATGCGAATGCCAACCCGCAGGCGGGTGTGCAATTATCCCTTGGGTCTCAAGACGGTGTTGCCGAACTTTCCACAGGTCTGCACCCCGAAATGAGTCCCGGCTATGCTGAATTCATTTTAACGCCGCGCCTCGTATATTCGCTGTCTATCAATGGCGTCGAAGCAATGGGCGGCATCCAGGCAGCCGCTTGTGAAACTGATGCCGGGGAGCCTGCCTGGGGCACCTGGTTGCTCTTATTCAACGAAGCAGAATAGCCGAGTTCCTTGGCACGACTCCTAATCCGTTAGAGCCCCTGACTTAAAATAAAAACGCCCAGCCATTGGCTGGGCGTTGCGTTTAGAATTGTTTTTATTGAGGGATCACCCACTCGGGACCGATGATGATTTCCACATCCACAGTGCTATTGGGGTCGTAGCGGTTAAAGATGTGGCTGGCGTTCACACCCATGAGGGCCGCCAGGTATTGCAGGGTGTACGGGTTGCCCGTGTAATCGATCAGCGTAGTGCCATTTGCTGCGTCGGCGTTGCCGGTGCTGACGATGATCATGCCCTGACCTTCGAGGTAAGCGCGAGTAGCGTCGGCGATCCCGGAATTCCCTGAGCCGTTGTTCACCACTACATTGGCCGCTTCCATCTTCATCAGGTCCACCGCCTGACTGGTTAGCGCCAACTGGCTCCGAGCGCTGCCGCTGGCGAACACCTGATCGCGCAGTAAGCGTATTTTTTCCGTGATCGGTTTCAGTATGGAAAGTCCTTCCGGACTGGTTTGGATCGTTACGTGTTCCGGTGGGGCAATAATCGCCTGCGTAATCTCTTCCACCTTGATATCTTTTGCGGACCAGGCTAGGCTAAGGGCCTCCTGCACTGACATGTTGGTGTTGATCCCGCTGGCCAGCGTGTCGTAGATCTCCAGGGCGCTGTTGAGGACAAGAGCGCGGATGTCTTCACGTGCTAATTGATTGCGCATGGCTAGGATGACTTCCTGCTGCCGTTGGGCGCGATCGAAATCTCCGTTCCCGGTATACCGGGTACGCGCATAGGCAAGAGCATAAGCCCCATCCAGGGTTTGCCAACCAGGCCTAATCTTTCGCGTACCATCTTTCCCAATAATGGAAACTTCAACTGTTTCCTCTACATAGATTTTCACTCCTCCAATGATGTCGATAAATCTTTCAAAGGCGGAGAAATCGATTTGGGCGTAATAGTTGATGGTGATGCCAAGGAATTGCTCCACCGTTTTCACCGCCAAGCCCGCTCCCCCGCCTGGCAGCCTGTTGGCTTCACCCAGTGAATATGCGTTATTGATCTTGTCGTGGCCGAAACCGGGGATGTCCACCCACAAGTCACGCGGTACGGAGAGCATTCCCGCCGTGTGGGTGACCGGGTCGTAGGTCAGCACCATCATGGTGTCGGTGCGCGGCGCGTTGTCTCCCGCCTCCCAATCGCGGGCGTCCAAGCCCATGATCAGGATATTCACCCGGCTCGACCCATCCCACGGCACTGGCTCTTGGTAACCGTAGACTGTTTCCGATTCAGGCGTGATGGCTTCGCCGCTGGTAGAAGTGCCTTCCTCGTGAATAGCCAGACCAGGAAGCGTGAAGGAGGGCGAGCTTTCCACAAATTGGCGAACAAACCCGAAGGCTGTTGCCCCCGTGGCAATGCCGGCGACTACGAACGCGAGGAGGAATCCCTTGGTAAGGCGGTCCAGGCGGCCAAAGTTTGTTGCCAGACGGCGAAATATCGATGGTTTTGAAGCGTTTAGGGTGGTCATAAATCGGCCGAGATTATAGCAAGTAGGAACGCGAATAGCATTAATGAGCCTTTAGTTATCACCCAAGATGCATAATCGATGCCAGTTAAGTACGCGAGTAGAAAAGTAAATAGTGATAAGCAAAAACCCCGATAGGCGATTTCCACATTAAGTTCGCAAGATCCTTGTGTACTTGTTTATCGGTTTACTTGTCTACTAATTCAGGTTCCCCAGTCGCGCAAATACAAGAAATCGTAACCCACCGTGCGGTTGCTGACTTTGGCCACCAGTGGCGTCATACGCTTGAACTGGTTGCGACGCACGCGCTCCAACACAGTGTCCACGAAGTCGCGTTTGAAACCGGAGGTCACGCACTGCTCGGGATTGTAGCGCCGATCTACCAGCAAGTAAAGCAGGCTATCCACTTCTTCGTAAGTAAAGCCGAGCTCGCCCTCGGTGGTTTGCCCTGCCCAGAGGTCGGCCGATGGGTTCTTGTCTTGAATGACCTGCGGGACCCCGAGGGCTTTGGCGAGTTGGCGTAATTGTGTCTTGTAAAGGTCGCCATTGGGATTGATGGCCGAGGCGTTGTCCCCGTAATGTGTGGTGTAGCCTAGCAGGAGCTCAGTCTTGTTGCTGGTACCCAGCACCAGGGCGTTGAAGGCGACGGAATGGTCGTACCAAATGATCATGCGCTCCCGTGCCATCACGTTACCCCGGCGGATCTTGTCCATGTCCGGGTTGGCATCGAGATAGGGGTCCACCATGGGGGTGATGTCAATGGTCTTGCTCTGTATGCCAAGAGCATCGATCACTAATTGGGCATGGGGGAGTGAGTCCGGCGACGAAGTTTTGTAGGGAAGGCGCAGAGCCAGTACGTTTTCTGGACCCAGGGCTTCGGCCGCCAGGTAGCAGGCGACCGCTGAATCGATACCGCCGGAAAGACCCAGGACAACGCGCTTGAAGGCCACGCGGGTCACTTCCGAACGGATGAAGCCGGTGAGCACGCGGCGGGCGACGTCCGTGTTGATGCGCAGGTTTTCCAGGATTTCAGTGGCAGCGTCGGATTTGACGTTCAGAATGTCCTCCCGCGTTGCTGCAGGATGCGGTTCAGTTCGCGTTGCACCAGCGCACTGCGCTCATCGCGCAGAAGGGGCAGTCGCTTGCGCGCGCGCTCCAATTCGTCCAGATCCAGCTCGGCGAGGGTAAGCGATTCTTCGTGATACAGGCCCTTGGCGATCTGCTCGCCATTGGGGTCATAAACGCTGGCGCCGCCCCAGAAATTGATGCCATCTTCGTAGCCCACACGATTGGTCTGGGCCACGAAGCTGGTGAACAGGCTGGCGTAAGCCTGGCCTACGTGCTCGACAAAGGCAGCAGAATCGAAATTCTCGTCGGTGGTCAAGCCGCGGCTGGGGGATACGGAAATGAAATAGAACAAGTCGGCGCCGTCCATCCAAAGTAAATAAGGGTTAGAGGCGTGCCAGAAATCCTCGCAGATCAAAACTCCGGCACGGCCAAAGCGCGTGTCGAAGGCGCGCACCGAATCGCCCCAGGCCCAGAAGCGACCTTCGTCGAACATGCTGTAGGTCGGCAGATAAACTTTGCGGTGGATGTGGACGACTTCGCCTTTTGACAAGTATGCGGCGGAATTGAAATAGCGATGGCGGTCGTCTTCTTCGACGAACCCCACTAATAGGTCAGTGTCTTTGCTTGCCTGCAGCAAGGTCTTGAAAGTTGGGTCGTGGCTGGTGGGGCGAGAGACCACGGTGGGAACCAAATCTTGAAGGATGTAACCTGTTAGAGAGAGTTCGGGGAAGATAACCAGGTCTGCCCCTTTGGCCTTTTTAATGTAATCGAGGTGCTTTTCGAGATTGGCGCTCATCACGCCAAGGCGAGTGTCCATTTGCACCAGCGCCAGCTTGAGTTTCATACGGTCGGCGTTTGAGGTTGATTTTTCATTAGCGGCCTTTTATCGCCGATCTTTTGGAGAACGAGGTTGGTCTGGTTTTTTTGCATGGGCATTTTCTTCGTTCTCCAAAACGAATGTGGCATGCTTCATTAACCCTTCTGGCGAATAATACCATGCACGAGGTATCCCTCGTCGCCGCAAGCGGCTCGCTCGGGACATGTATAATCTTTCGGCCCTAGTTATGCCCAAACGTGCGCAATCAATCGAAATCCTGCCCGCCAATCTGTGGGACCTCAACGCGGTGCGTGAGCTGGAGCACCTCAGCTTCCCGCTGGACGCTTGGCCGCTGATCGAGATGATCGGAGTGCTCAGCCTGCCCAGCATCGAGCGCTGGAAGGCGATGATCGGCGAGAAGTTGGTAGGCTTTGTCGCCGCCGACATCCGACGGAGACAGCAGGTGGCCTGGATCGCCACCATTGCCGTGCATCCCGATTATCGCGGCCGCGGGATTGGCGGGCAGCTGATGCAGGTAGCCGAGGAGCGTGCCGGGATGCCACGTATGCGCCTCAGCGTGCGCGCCGGTAATAAAGCCGCGCAAAAGCTTTACCAAGGCCGGGGTTACGAGCAGATCGATGTGTGGCCCCAATACTATCAAGGCGACGAAGATGCCATTGTGATGGAAAAGAACCTGACCCTCACCCCCAGTCCCTCTCCCGCAGGCGAGAGAGGGGTGCCCAGGGATTGAAAATGAGAAGAACTGGCTTCTTCCCATTAGTGATTGGTGTGTTTTTGATTGCCTGCCAGCCAGCGGCTGGTGAACCGGCCGCGGCGGTCACCGTTGTTTCACTGGCAAGTTCTACTCCGGAGCCGACCTTCCCGCCAACCGAAACAGCGGCGGCGAGAACCCCAATTGGCGAGCGGAAGCATGTGGGGGGATTCTTTTCTTTTATCACCCCGTTGAATTATCATGCCGATCTGGAAGAAAAGGCAGTTTTTATAAGCGATGTGGGTCAGGAAGTGTTCCTTTCGCTTGCCGTAATCGGCGCAGATGAGGATGAACGCACAGCCCAGAGCCTGTTGGAGGACATTTTTGCAATTTTCGAAGGCGTTGAAGTCCAAGCAGATACTAAAACTAAGGTTTCGGGCATGACGGGAACACGGGCTGATTTTTCGGGCGTTTTGAGTGGATCTGTTATCTCAGGGAACTATGTGGTCATCGATCTAGGGGAAGAAGTTTCCTTCCTGGCTTTTGGGTTTGGATATGTGACTGCTGAATATGATCGCTGGGAAGAATACGGGCTGATGAATTTTGCAGAATTGCTGGCTTCGGTTGAGATTCCATTTGGAGCTCCTTTTTAAGCACCTCTTCTAACTATCGCGTCTGTCATCTTTACGACGCGCGCGATAACTTCCACGTCGTGGACGCGCACGATGTCCGCGCCGCGGGCAATAGCAATTGCCACCGCCGCAGCGGTGCCTTCGACGCGCTGGTCCGGCGGAAGGTCCAGCGTGTAGCCAATGAACGATTTGCGCGAGGGGCCAACAAGTAAGGAGTAGCCGAGTTCACGGACCTCGCCACAACGATTTACCAACTCCAGGTTTTGCTCCACCGTTTTCCCGAAACCGATGCCCGGATCCAGGATGATGTGTTCATCTGGGACGCCACCTTCCTTTGCAATGGCTACACTTTCCATCAGTTCCCGTTTGATATCCTCGATCAGATTCTCGTATTCCACACCAATATAGCGCCCACCAAGGTGTTCGCGCAGGTCGGCGTTGGCGGGATTGCTGCGGTTATGCATCAAAATGACCGGCGCTCCGCGCTCGCCGACCAGGGTGGCAAGATCCGGATCCGCGCGCAAAGCCCAAACATCATTTACAAGATGGGCGCCAGCATCCAGGGCGGCCGCGGCCACTTCGGCCTTGTACGTATCTATTGAGACGGGGATATTCACTTCGGAAGCCAGTGCCTGGATGACTGGAATCACTCGGTCTTGCTCTTGGACCGCGCTGACAGGTTCGGCTCCAGGCCGTGTGCTTTCCCCACCTACATCCAGGATATCCACGCCGGCTTTGGCAAAGCGATCGGCCTGCGCCAGGGCGCGGTAGACCGTATCTGTTTCGGAGATCAACCCATCCCCGGAAAAGCTATCTGGAGTGACATTGAGAATGCCCATTATGTAAGTGCGGGCGCCCCAGGCGAAAGTACGGTTAGCGATATGGAGGTCTTTCATGATCTCTTGAATACCTGGCGTAGACAGTAGATGAATATTGAGATGCCGAAAATCCATCCGAAAATTGTTTCGGCAACAAAGATGATTAGCTTGATGTTGTCCGGGAAGAATGAGCTGAGTAAAGTGGCGAGCAGGTAAACAGAAACGAGCGTGAAGACGCGTCGGGCGGGGAGATCAATTGCCGATGCGGCTGGCTCTTTGGCGGACGATTGGCGCAGCCCGCGCCAGAGGAGTAAGCCGGTGAGTATATAGATCGCTAGAATGACGACATGGCCAGTTACCCCCGGGAGTGCTTCGGGGCGAATGTTGAAGCCGGTGAGCAGATAGAGCAGGATCAGAAATGCCAAGACCCAGCGCAGTTGACGGTTAGCGGGGAGCAGTTGCGTCAGAGGCAGTTTGTTGCGATTCGTGCGACGCCACCAGGCGAGGAGCAGCCAGAGCACCAACAGCCCGACAATGCCAGCGATGAAACTGAGCAGCGGTGGCTTGCCTGCTGTCTGCAGCAAACCCGCGGCCATGGCGAGGCCGACCTGAATGCGCGGGCTGCCCAGCCAACCGCGCAGGCGACCCGGCAGGCTTTCAAATACCGTGCTTGATGTGGTAGCAAAGATTTCAACCAGCATGAGTGGAACAATGAAGGACATGAAGGGATGCCACCAAAGGACCAAAGTTGTGGCGGCTGGGATCTCGATCTCTAGAATGTGGAAGAAAGGACCTTCCCAGAATGGGTTCCAAAGAACCTTGGTGATGTAGGCCTCATATAGTCCGAAAAGCATGCCAGCGAAGAAAAGCGTGTGGAAGCGGGGAATCCCTTTTGAATACACCATCCCGGATAAGAGGAGGATGTGCAATCCGTAAAGGGGCACGACCAAAAGCAATCCATTTGGCGTGGAAAATGGGAAGAGCTCAGAGCCACTGATCACCTCGGCGAAGAAGCTGGAAGCAGCCGCCAACAGCAGCCAGAAAAGGAGTTTTTGTCTAGTCGTGGGAGTCATCTGCATTGAATTTGTGGATACCAACGGCATCTGCGACCGCCAGGCATTCGGCGACGGTTTTACCCTCGCCGGGGATTAATAGATCGGGCGCCAGGTCAGCCAGCGGCGCAAGGATGAAAGCGCGCTCATGTAGCCTGGGATGCGGGAGGCGCAGCCCGGCATCCTCGAAGATGAGATCATCGTAAAGCAGAATATCGATGTCGATCTCGCGCGGGCCGTTACGGAAGCGCAGCTGGCGGCCAAGCTTGACTTCAATGCCTTTTATCAGAATTAGCAATTGCTTTGGGCCGAGCTCGGTCTCAGCTTCGATTACCATGTTTAGGAAGTCGTCTTGCTCGGTGTAACCCCAGGGCGCAGTTTCGTAAATCAGTGAGCGGCGCCGGACGCAGATCGCTGGCGCCATGGCACTGACAGCTCCGTCAAGATAGGCTTTACGATCACCGAGATTGCTACCAAGTCCGAGATAGATTGTGTGCGCCATCGCATCGAGATTGTAACGGTATTGCCCGTAGCTCTGCATGCTATAATTTTTCCTTTGCCAATTTGGAGAGGTCGCATAGTCTGGCCTAGTGCGCGCGCTTGGAAAGCGCGTATACCGCAAGGTATCGAGGGTTCGAATCCCTCCCTCTCCGCTACCGACTAAAACCAATGTCGAGTTTCGAATGGAGAATTGCGAATTTGAAATTCGAAACTTGAAAATCGAAATCGACAAGTTTCAGATTAATGCTCAGAACGCGGGGATCAAGGGTGACAATTGAATCATGGCTAAGCCCATTATTAGCCCCAAAATCCAGCCGGCCAGGACATCTGATACGTAGTGGAGACCCGTCGCGACCCTGGCAAGCCCTACAAGCGGCGCCCAAATGATGAGTAGCCAACCCGCCCAGGCGGCCGGCGCCAGTGCAAGAGCCACCACCGCGAGCATTAGGGCACGGGCTGCATGCCCGGATGGAAAAGAATGCGGGTCAGCGCGCCTATAAATCTGGCCCCACTCGCCTTCTGGGCGCTGGCGCCGCACGCTGAATTTGAGGAGTAGAACGACCGCGGCTGTCAGCAGGATTCCAGAGATCAACAAGATGGCAAATTGGCGCCAGGGTTCAGCGCCCAGCCCGGTGAGCAGCAATAAACCCAGTAGCCAGAACCAGGAGTCGCCGGAATGGCCGAAGATGATGGCCAGCCGGCGGCGCTTTCCGGGTTTCTCCGCCACGCGCAAGCGCGCCGAAAGGCGCGCATCGAGTTCGAATAATTTCCTCATCAGATTCGCTTGCCCTCCAGATCAGCGCGTACGACCTCCAAGTGATGGACCTTATCCACATCCATCCCGAGTTCGGCGTATGGGCAGACAACGGCGCGGGCGCGCAAACCGAGATTCTTACTGGCCCTGGCGGCAGCCTGTTCAAGGGTCATGGCGCGGAAAAGGAAAAGAATCAAGGTGTCGATGCCGATGAGCGTCGCCATTTTCAATGAGCTTTTGCGAGCGTCGGATATTTTTTCCCAGGGACCGGTATGGGAAAGGATGAGAGGTAGCGCCACAGGATTCAGGTCACCGCCGCAAAGATCGAACCCTTTGAGCTTGGTAAATGTCCGCCGCGAATCGGGGAAACGTTTTTCCATCACCGCTCGCTCAATTACATTGTAGAGCGCTTCATCTTCACCGGGACGCACCTGCTCACTGACCCAGTCCACCATTTCACTGGTGACAGTCGGGATGTCAGAAGAAACAATTTGTACATATTCCGTTCTCGGATTTAACCTGGCGATCTCGCGCGCCCCGCCGCGAATATTGTCCAACATGCCGCCCTGGTTGGGCAGGTAGCTGAGCGGCTTCCTACAACTCAGACCACTGGATTCCTCCAGGCCTACGACAACCACACGGCCTATGGTTTTGGCGTTGCTGAGCGCGTCCAGCACCCATTGCACCATGGGCTTTCCGGCGACGTCGATCAGCGCCTTCGAACGGCCCCTGCTGAATTCGTATAGACTCTCGCCGGGTTCAGGGACCCCGCCGGCGGTTACCAGCGCATCAAATATCAATTTAACTCCTGGATCTGAGGCTCGAGCTTGAGTTGATCGATCAGTTCGTTAAGTTCAGCGTGCGAAAGTTTCCGGCCTTTGCCGGATGCAGCGATTAATGCGGCCTCCAACATATTCGTTCCGAAGGAGCGGCCATCCATCACAGGGGTGGTGGTAACCAGATATTTGATGCCGATCTTGCGAAGCAAATCAACATCGCTTGTCGTGGTGGTGTTCGTGACCACGATTTTGCCCGGCAGGCTCTCGGGGATGTGGCGCCGCACATAGTGCATGTCGCCGGCGATCACGGTTGCCCATTGATAATATTTTTCCCATTTTGGCTCGCGCACCTCCTGCTTCTCGCCGGTGGGGTATATCCATTTGAATGGGAGCCTCCCGGCGATGGGCATGATGATTGGGGCAATCCACTTGATGGTTTTCGATGAATGCAGCGGGATCGGGAGTCCCAGGCCAAACATCAGGTCGCCGAAAACGCATTCGTAGCCGGCATCTTCGAAGGAGGTGGTCATTCCCCAGCGATCGGCTCCGCTGGTGATAAGCGCCTTTTTCTCCTTGATGTAATCGCCAATCTTAGAATGCATAGCTTTGACCGCGCGATTTTCCAGCGTGTTTTTCAAACCTTCGCCATCTACCAAAGGCGTCATATGGACATGGCGTACCATCGGGCGAACGGAATAGAGGGGGTAGAACTTGTCTGCCACCAAGATACCGAGATCGGCTCCGCCAAGTCCGAAGGCGTCCACTTTTCCGTCCAATTCCTTGAATTTTTCCGCGGCCCTCCCCATATCACCATCGGTGCCGATGCGTTCGATACGCACTCTTTCCCCCAATAATTCAACTTCCACCGCTTTGTCGCGTTTCGACGATCCTATGCTGATGCTGACGGCTCGCTTCATGGGAGATCCTCCTCAGAGAATTTGCATTGTACTCCCAATAGAGTTCAGCCTTGCGAAGGTCGCGGATTGCTTCGTCGGCCTTCGGCCTTCCCTTGTCGCCACCAAGGTGGCTCGCTCGGGACAGGCTCTCGCAACTGCGGAAAGCAAAGCTTTCCATGACCTTCGCAAGGTTCTGATGCGTTGATGCCCCGATTTCTAGAAGCTGTTTCATCAATAGGCCCGGATAGGACAGGTGCGATTGAACGGGCGGGTCTAGTCGCGTTTTGGGTATCGGGATGAGTGCAAGGAACCAGACCCGCCCATACATTGCAGGACAATGCCGGAAACCTGCTCATTCGACGCGTTGCGGACCAATAACGTTTATGAGATAACCAAGGGCCGTCTTTTGTCCTCATTTTTCCGCGTCATTAATCACCAAGCTTCATATTAATGAAAACCGGTTGACGCCATACGTTATAATGAAATGGCCCCTGAATCATGGCCCGCCTGGCTTATAGGCGACTAACCTAGCTGGAGGTGTTTCTTGGCCGTCCCGAACTATGCCTTTTTTCGCGGCAAGATCGTGCCTTACTCCGATGCCAAAATCGGAGTCATGACCCATGCCTTGAATTATGGTACTGCGGCATTTGGGGGAGTCCGCGGGTACTGGAGCGAGGCAGAGGAAGAGCTGTTCATCTTTCGTCCCCAGGACCACTATAAGCGATTGTTGAATTCCGCCAAACTAATGAATATGGATGTGGGGTATTCACCAGACGAACTGGTTCATATCACCATCGAATTGTTACAGAAGGAAGGGTACCGGCAAGACGTCTACGTCCGCCCGTTGATTTATTTTGCGGATGAGATCATTGGGGTGAAATTGCATGACTTAAAGACGGAGATCACCATATTCTCCGTGCCATTCGACAAATACGTATCCAACGATACCGGCGCACATGTTACGGTTTCTTCCTGGCGCCGTGTGGACGATAACTCCATCCCCGCCCGCGGCAAGATCGCCGGCGCCTATGTGAATACGGCCTTTATCAAGTCCGATGCAGTCCGCTCCGGCTTTGATGAGGCCCTGGTATTGAACCAGGACGGCCATATCTCCGAAGGCAGCGCTGAAAACTTCTTTATGGTGCGCGACGGCGTGCTGATTACCCCGCCTATCACCGATAACATTCTCGAGGGCATCACGCGCCGCTCGGTCATCGAACTGGCTCGCAACGAATTGAACCTCGAAGTTCGCGAGCGTTCGATTGATCGCACCGAGGTGTACATTAGCGACGAGCTTTTCCTCACTGGAACGGCAGCCCAGGTGACTGCCATCACCAGGGTCGATCATAGGCAGATCGCCGACGGCAAGATGGGCCCGCTCACAGCCAAGCTGCGCGAGCTTTACAGTGATGCGGTGCGAGGCAAACTCAAGAAATACCGCCACTGGAACCAGGCGGTCTACGAGAAAATGGTCGTGAACTCGTAAAACGTCTGATCGCGGAACGAACCAAGGAGGCGGCGAAAGCCGCCTCTTCTTTTGCGGAGATTTCAGGAGGAATTCCCAGCGGCATCGCCTCTTTGCCGCTGGGGATGCGCGCATCCCGTTCCAGGTGGACCTGATTTAAAGGGTGGACTCCGCCTTCTCGATCAGGCTGAGCCGGTTCGGAGCCTGCCCTGAACTATCCTTTATCGAAAGGATAGCGAAGGGACGGCGCCAGGCGCCAGATCCGGGCGCAGACCGTAGGTGCCGTGGTGAATCGTGCAGGGACTGGATCGGCACGCGTGTGTGGGAACAATTCCATGGCTTAGTAGACAAGTCGGGCCACACTCTTAAGCATTGCCCCTTGACACTTGGAAATCCGCCCTTATAATTTGTAAGACTTAATTCTAGAATATGCGTACTCAAAACACTTGCTTGTGTTTGGGGCGGGGAAGCTAACCGCCCAGACCATCTGACCCGCTAAGCGGCCAACAGAAGAACGGGCGGTTGCCACCCCCGCATGCATGTCTAGGTTGCATGCCAGTCGGCAAGCCCGTTTTTTGTTTCCTGTTGGCCGCTTTTGTTTTGGTTTGAAATGGTAACTACACAAACGAAACTTCGCCTCAATCGCAAGACGCTCAGCTCCGGTTTGTTGGATGCGGTGGGCAACACACCCCTGCTGCCACTCGCCAGGCTAGGCGCAGAGCCGCCGGCCGGCGTCCGGCTCTTCGCCAAAGCGGAATGGTTCAACCCCGGCGGATCGGTGAAGGATCGGCCGGCGGCCAATATCATTCGCCGAGCGCTGGCTGATGGCCAGCTCGGCAATGGCAAGATCCTGCTGGATTCGACATCCGGCAATATGGGCATCAGCTACGCGACTTTGGGAGCCTCGTTGGGCATCCGCGTGGCATTGGCCATTCCCGCGTCCGCCAGCCCGGAAAGACTGAAGATACTTGCCGCATTAGGAGCGGAGCTGCACCGGAGCGATGCGCTTGAAGGGACGGACGGAGCTTTGTTGTTGGCGAGAAGGTTGTTGGAACAAAACCCCGAGAGGTATTTCTTTGCTGATCAGTACAACAATCCGGCCAATTGGCAGGCGCACTACCAAAGCACAGGTCCTGAGATCTGGCGGCAGACAGCCGGTGCGGTCACGCATTTTGTGGCTGGTCTTGGCACCACTGGAACCATGATGGGTGCAGGACGATATCTGCGCGAGCATAATCCGGCGATCCAACTGATCGGTGTCCAGCCTGACGGCCCCTTCCATGGACTGGAAGGCCTAAAGCACTTGCGCACCTCGATATTGCCGGGCATCTACGATTCAGAACTGGCGGACGAAGTGCTGGGGATCAGCAGCGAAGAGGCATACGAGATGACAAAGCGCATCGCTCGCGAAGAGGGTTTGTTCGTAGGCGTGTCCTCGGGTGCGGCGGCAGTGGCCGCACAGCGCGTGGCGAAGGACTTGGAAGTAGGGATCGTGGTGACTGTGTTCCCTGATACGGGTTATAAATATCTCAGCCAGACTTTTTGGGGGTTTGAAAAATGAAGCTGCACATACCTATTGACCTCATGAACCGGATTCGTGCTCATGGAGAGGCGGCTTATCCTGAAGAGGGTGCAGGTTTCCTGCTTGGTCGCGTGGAAGGCGAACGCCGCTTCCTGATGTCAATCCTGCCGGCCGAAAACAGCCGGGAGGAGGCCGCGCGAGGTAATCGCTACCTCCTTTTGCCGCGGGAGGTGTTGCGCGCTGAAGAATCCGCCCAGCGCCTAGGCTTGGATTTGGTTGGTATTTTCCATTCCCACCCCGACCATCCCGCGCAAGCCTCGGAATTCGACCGCGAATGGGCCATGCCCTGGTTTAGCTACCTAATCACCAGCGTGCAAGATGGGAAGGCTGGGGAAACCCGATCCTGGCGACTCAGTGATGATCGCGCCGGGTTTGTGGAGGAGGAAATTCGAATGGAAACAGAAATAACCGAGTCAAGGAGTCGATGAAATGACCACGCTAAAAATCCCGAGTCCTCTGCGTCCCTTTACAGATGGAAAAGCCCAATTGGAAGTGAGATCAGGAACCGTGTCAGGTGCTCTGGACGAACTCGTGGCTGCTTTCCCACAACTGAAAACGCACCTCTTCACCGAGTCGGGAGAGCTGCGCGCCTTCGTCAATCTCTTCGTGAACGACGAGAATGTGCGCGACCTGTACGGGCCCGATACCCAATTAAAACCGGGAGACAGCCTGATGATCTTGCCCAGCATCGCGGGGGGTACTCCGCTGCAAACCGTGGACCATGCCGCCCTGCGCACCAATCAGGCCTTCATAATCGGCATCAGCATTGCGGCTTATGTTTCCGACGCACCCTGGCTCGCCGGAATAGCGGGCCTGGCGATGCTGGTTGGAACATTGCTCAAAGTTCCTGCCTTTGCCTTCGTTTACCGCCGTTGGCTGCGCGGCTGGCTGAAACCTGATGTTCTGACGGACAATATGGAACCGCACCGGTTTGCACAAGGGTTCGGGGCCGTCGTTCAACTGCTTGGTTTAGCCTTATTGGCCGGCGGCGCTCCTGTTGCGGGCTGGGCCTTGGTATGGCTGGTTATATTCCTGGCGGCGATCAACCTGTTCGTCGGTTTTTGCGCCGGCTGCATGGTGTATTACTGGTTGAATCGATTGCATGTTCCAGGTTTCGTGAAAGCTCCTCCCGACGGAACTTTTCCCGGCCTTAGACCTAAGGCGGGTTGATGGCTGAGCTCTTTATTCGGGCTGTCTGGGCGGCAGGGATTGCTTTGATCGCGATCAGCGCCTATTGGGCATTCAACGTTCTCATGTTAAGGCGGGTCCGCAAGGCAACCCATGGCCTCGAAAACCGGCTCCCCGGAACGCCTGCAATCTTGTACTTCACCGCACCCAATTGCCAACCTTGCAAGGCCCAGCAGCAGCCGGCGCTGAAGCGCCTGAGCGAGGAACTGCGCGACCAGGTACAGGTTATACAAGTGGATGCGGCCCAGCGACCTGACCTGGCAAATTACTGGGGCGTACTTAGCGTGCCGACGACTTTCATCATCGATTCCAAAGGACGGCCGCGCGGTGTGAATCACGGGGTTGCCTCGGCGGAGAAACTGCGCGGCCAATTGGAAACTGCCGAAGGCAGGCGCCTGGCAAGAAATTTGGAACTCGAACAAATCCATTCGCCAATTACCGAAAAGAAAAATAATCGGAGTTTGATATGATCTTGAATCCTATGCCAAGCCCCACCGATCTCACGCATGATGAGGTTCTGCGATATTCGCGCCACCTGCTGATTCCCGAAGTCGGCCTTGAAGGTCAGCGCAAGCTGAAGGCCTCCTCGGTACTTGTCATTGGCACTGGGGGCCTGGGATCGCCGGTGGCCATGTATCTGGCCGCTGCTGGAGTGGGGCGAATCGGTCTTGTCGATTACGACGTGGTGGAGTTTTCCAACCTCCAGCGTCAGATTATCCATGGCAGCTCGCGGCTGAATACTTTTAAGGTTGAGTCGGCGCGCGACAGAGTCCTGGATATCAATCCTGATATCCAGGTGGATATCTATAACGAACCGTTTACCTCCTCGAATGCGCTGCGTATCGCCGAAGGATACGACTTGATCATCGACGGCACGGATAATTTTCCGACGCGCTACCTGGTCAACGATGTGTGTGTGAAGCTGGGCATTCCCAACGTCTACGGATCCATTTTTCGCTTTGATGGCCAGGTCTCTGTTTTCGATGCCAGGCGAGGACCCTGCTACCGCTGCCTGTTCCCAGAGCCGCCGCCTCCCGGCACGGTGCCCTCCTGCGCGGAAGGCGGAGTGCTGGGTGTGCTTCCCGGGATTATCGGTTCGCTGCAGGCGAGTGAGGGGTTGAAACTGTTGCTGGGTATCGGCGAGCCGTTGGTTGGGAAACTCCTTCTTTACAACGCCCTGGATATGCACTTCGATTTTGTGAAGCTGCGCAAGAATCCAAATTGCGCCGTTTGCAGCCTGCCGGCCGAGGAAATTGAACTGATCGATTACGAAGCCTTCTGTGGGGTTCCCGCGCATGACCACGAAGAGGTGTCCATGGAGTCGCAGTATGAGATTTCGCCTAATGAGCTTGCTGAGCAAATGAGGAATGGAAATAAACCGAGGCTGCTGGACGTGCGCGAACCTCACGAGCTCAATATTTCCCAGATCGCCGGGGCAGAGTTAATGCCCTTGGGCCAACTGCCCGCCCACCTCTCCGAACTGGATACGGCTGACGATTTCGTAGTCTTTTGCCGCACGGGCTCTCGTTCCGGTCGAGCCGTGCAGTTAATGCGCTTGGCCGGATTCAGAAAGGTGAAGAATCTCGTGGGCGGCATCAATGCCTGGGCGCGGCAGGTCGATCCCACCCAGCCTGTTTATTAGAAAATAACCACGAAGGCACGAAGAACACAAAAGCTTAAAGTTTTTTGATCTTTGGCCTTTTGTGGTTGATCCTGACCTCGGGGCTATAATTCGGTTTTCGTCTTTGGAAATGTCCGATCATAAGGTTATCCTCGCCGTTTTAGCTCACCCAGATGATGAGTCATTTGGCATGGGTGGTACCCTGGCTTATTACTCCACCCAAGGTGTGGACGTCCACCTGATCTGCGCAACTCGTGGCGAGGCGGGCACAGTTGATCCGGAATTCCTCGAGAATCATAAGGACATCGCCGCATTGCGCGAAGAGGAATTGCGTTGCGCGGCCAAGACGCTGGGGTTGGCGTCTGTAATCTTTCTCGATTATAGGGACTCGGGAATGCCCGGCAGTGAGGATAACCGGCATCCGAATTCGCTGGTCTCGGCGCCGCTTGAGCAAGTCGCCGAAAAGGTTGTCCACGGGATTCGGCGGCTGCGCCCACAAGTGGTTCTCACTTTCGATCCCGTCGGCGGCTATCACCACCCGGACCATATCGCCATCCACAATGCCACCGTGCAAGCGTTCCATGCGGCGGGTGATGGCAGTCAGTTCCCACATGCGGGCAACCCCTTCCAACCGGAGAGGCTTTATTACAACGCGCTAAATCGTCGCCGACTGCGCTGGTTGGTGCGCATGATGCGACTCGCCGGCAAGGATCCGAGCCGGGTGGGGCGCAACAAGGATATTGACCTAACGGCACTGGCCCGCGACCAGGACACACCACCCCATGTGAGCATCAACTACCGCAGTGTAGAAAAGCGCAAACACCAGGCAGACGCTTGCCACGCCAGCCAGCTGGATGGCCGCTTCAGCCGCTTTTCGCTGTTGGAACTCTATTGGCGGCTGACAGGCAGGCGCGATACTTTCACCAGGGCCTTCCCTCCGGTTCCGGACCAATATCGGTCGACAGATCTGTTTGCGTAAGAAGTCAACGGCTTATAGATATGGCTGATGTGCTCTGCTTGAGCGCGATGGCGATTTCGAGGGGTTCAGCCGCGACTCGGTGTGGTACAATCCTGCGCCGTTTTCGAAACAAGGTAAAGGATTGTTGAAATGTCGAATTTGCTACAGGCCGTCGAGGCCAAGGTCAATGAAAATATCCCTGCCCTGCGCTCGGGCGATCAGGTTAGCGTGCACGTCAAGATCAAAGAAGGTGACCGCGAGCGTATCCAGGAGTTCAAGGGCACCGTGATGCGCGTAGGCAAAGCGGGGAATAGCCGCAATTTCACAGTACGCCGTATAGCGGCCAACGGCATCGGCGTCGAGCGTACCTTCCTGCTGCGCTCACCCCTGATCGAAAAAGTGGTGGTTGAGAGGAGTGCAAAAGTTCGGCGCGCCCACCTGACATACTTAAAGGGCCTCAGCGGCAAAAGCGGCCGCTTGAAGCAGAAGTTCGAAGATTAATCACCAGATCTATCTGGTATAACCGCGGGTGCATTGTTTAGCAGTGCACCCGTTTTTATTCGGAGAAAGATGGCTCAAAGATCGGCGCCCATCGGCGCGTTTGATTCCGGGGTTGGCGGGCTTAGCGTCTTGCGCACCATCCGCGCTCGCCTGCCAGGAGAAGATCTCATCTACTTCGCTGACCAGGCCCACGTGCCCTACGGCCCGCGCGGCCTGGCGGAAGTGCGCCGCCTTTCGGAAGTTATTGTGCGCTTTTTGATGGATCAGGGTGCAAAACTGATCGTGATTCCCTGCAATACAGCATCCGCGGCTGCTCTCCATTCGTTGCGTGATCAATATCCGGGTTTTCCATTTGTGGGCATGGAACCGGCGGTCAAACCAGCCGCAGAGCGCACAGCGAGTGGAGTCGTCGGCGTTCTCGCGACGCCTACTACATTCGAAGGGGAGCTCTATTCCTCGGTGGTCGAGCGCTTTGGGCAGGGCGTCACAATTTTGCAGGACGCTTGCCCCGGTTTGGTCGCTGAGATCGAGGCGGGCCGCGCCAATGGCCCCGAAGCTCACCGAATATTGAAGGCAGCCCTTGAACCCATGTTGGCTAAAGGACTTGACACCGTTGTCCTGGGTTGTACGCATTACGCGTTTGCGTTCGCTGCCATCCGCGACATAGTTGGCGATGGCGTACGCCTGATCGACCCAGCACCGGCAATTGCACGGCGGGTTGAGCAGTTGCTCGATGAGGGAGCCATTCGGAGTCCGCAGACTGGCGGTGGGACAACCCGTTATCTGACTAGCGGAGATCCTGCAGCAATGAAAGCCCGTTTAAATGAATTGCTCGGAGAATCCGCTGAAGTTGAATCAATACGTTGGAGAGAGCAAGAAATAACTGTTTAGATAGTTCCGCCAATTGCCTCAAGCGTAGGAAGGGATGGAGTTATTTTTCCGCGCTTATCTTGTCCGCTAAATTGATTCCTACGCGCGCCATATTGATATTCGCACCCTCGAAGTTTGTGAAGGTGAGATCCGTAAAGTGCAGACTAAACAATTCTTTCAGTCTGCGGAAAATACTGACATAGGTTTCCGGCAAACGTTGCTGCCAGTCCAGATCGAGCTTTTTCGCCGCAGTCTGGATGGCTGCGGCTTCCCGACCTTCGATCTCGACAAATGGGCCATAGGGCATTTCGTCCAAAGTGATCTTTAACCCGTCCAGGGCGTAAGTCGTACGGAATTTTTCATATACAAATTTCGATCGATATCCCAATGCCTCGATCAATTTTTGCGCTGCAGAAAAATTGCTGACCTCGAATTCGATCTCTTGCCGCGCCAGAACTCCGCCTAGGGTGCTGCTGGGGCCCTTGAAGGTCACATGGCTGCCGGCGTCTCGCCGCAGCCGCAGCATGCTCTCCGCCTGCCCTAAATCGCCGCTAGGCGTGTCAAAGCGCAGGTTGTACTCGTGAGTGCGCGGCTGCACCAATGTGGCGCCCAGCTTCACCAGCTGTTTTTCGATTTCAGCCAGATCGTTGACAAAGAATTTAACTTCAAGTTCTTTGTCGCTCACAGAGATAACCATAGATCTATTATTCCACGCTCAATATCGTTTGGCGCTGCTCCACGCTATCACCGGGCTTCGCCTGGACGCGTGTCACTTTGCCATCGCGCGGGGATTTCAACTCGTTCTGCATCTTCATAGACTCTAGGATAACGAGGACATCACCTTTTTTGACATCCTGGCCTTCCGACACCGGCACGTTTACGATCAACCCCGGCATCGGCGCGCGGAGTACAAACTCACCGCTGACCGGCGCCCCAGTGCCGCCCGCAGATTTCAGCCGCCTCTCGCGCTCGTCCTCCACAGTCGCAATATACAAAGTGCCGCGCATTAAGACCTGCAATGTGTCCTCCTCCCCAGGGAAAACAGCCGGCTGATAGGACCTTCCATCTACGAGAAGACTAAAGACGGGCTGTCCTGAGATGGACTGAAAGTCCACGTCATACAGTTTGCCGTTCACGCTTACGTGGCGCGGCCCAAGGATTTCGATGGTGTATTCCTGGTCGCCAATGGCAGTGATGTATTTCATGGCTATCGGCTAGCGGTGCATTCGCTCCCAGCGCGATACCCATTTCCAGTTACTGGTGTCGCGCTTGCCGCGGGCGATAATGTGGGCAGATCGCTCTGTCTGCTGGTGCGTGACCAAGGTTGCCACGATCGCGGCGATCTCCGGATGCTCTTCCTTGCCTTCTTCCGCCTTCTCCAGCGAGAAACGCTCTTCGATAAAACGTGTATCGAAATTGCCGGCGATGAAGCGAGCCTGTTCCAGTAATCTCTGGTGGAAGGGAATATTGGTCTTCACGCCCAAGATGCGATATTCCTCCAGGGCTCGACGCATGCGCAGGATTGCCTGAGCGCGTGACTCTCCATGTACCACCAGCTTGGAGATCAGCGAATCGTAGTAAGGCGAGACCTGGAAACCGGCATACACGCCCGTATCGACGCGAACGCCCGGGCCAGTGGGTACCGAGAGATGCGAGATGAGCCCCGTGGAAGGCAAGAAATTATTGTAGGGGTCCTCGGCGTTAATGCGGCACTCAATCGCCCACCCCTTTAGCTTCACCTGATCCTGCGTGATGCTGAGCTGGCGGCCGCGGGCTACCCGGAGCTGTTCTGTGACGATGTCAAATCCGGTTACTTCTTCGGTGATGGGATGCTCAACTTGAAGGCGGGTGTTCATCTCCAGGAAGTAAAAATTGTTGTCCTTGTCAACAAGGAATTCGATCGTGCCCGCATTGGCATAATGCACGGCTTTGGCAGCCTTAACTGCAACCTCGCCCATGACTTGCCTGAATCCTTCGTCATCATCGATGAAGGGGGAGGGGGATTCTTCCAGTAACTTTTGGTGCCGTCGTTGCAAAGAGCACTCGCGTTCGCCTAGATGGACTGTGTTGCCTTCAAGGTCGGCCATGATCTGAAATTCAATATGCCGGGCGCCTTCGACCAGTTTCTCCAAATACACATTTCCATCGCCGAAAGCCGATTGGGCCTCGCTGCGGGCTGCATTGAGCAGGCCTGGCATCTCCTCCAGATTGCGAACCTCGCGCATTCCTTTGCCGCCTCCACCCGCTGTGGCCTTTATCAAGAGCGGGAATCCGATCTGAGGCGCAAGTCTCAATAGTTCCTCATCGCTGAGGTTTCCTTCTCCCTCAGTGCCCGGCACCACTGGCACTCCCGCAGCCAATACAGTGGCGCGCGCGATGGCCTTGTCGCCCATGGCGGCAATCGCCGACGGACGAGGCCCTATGAATGTAATGCCTTCGTCTTCGCAGGCCTGGGCAAAATCAGCTCGTTCTGCAAGGAAACCGTATCCTGGATGGATAGCGCCTGCCTTGGATTTCTTGGCCACATCGATGATCTTGTCCATGCGCAAATAAGATTCGCGCGAAGGAGCCGGACCGATAGGATAAGCCTCGTCGGAAAGGCGCACATGTAATGCCTGCCTATCTGCGTCAGAGAACACAGCTACTGTGTGCAACCCTAATTCGCGGCAGGCGCGAATAATGCGAACTGCGATCTCTCCCCGATTAGCGATCAACACTTTGTTGAACATGGCCTTTTCTTTCTAGTTAAGTACCTGACTAAAGTGGGATATTTCCGTGCTTCTTGGCAGGATTGTTATCGCGCTTGTTGGTTAGCATCTCCAGCGCGTTGATCAGGCGCGGGCGCGTTTCCCGCGGGCGGATAACGTGATCAATGTAACCGCGGGCTGCGGCCACATAGGGATTAGCAAATTGCTCGCGGTATTCGGCAACCAGTTGCGCCCTCCGTTTGTCGGGATTCTTCGATTTTGCCAACTCCTTGCGGAAGATGATATTTACCGCGCCCTCGGGGCCCATGACGGCCAATTCGGCAGTTGGCCAGGCCAAGTTCAGGTCGCCGCGGATGTGCTTACTGCTCATCACGTCATATGCCCCGCCATAAGCCTTGCGCGTCACAACAGTGAGCTTAGGCACGGTGGCTTCGCAATAGGCATACAGCAGCTTCGCACCTGCGCGGATGATGCCATTGTGTTCCTGCGTAGTGCCTGGCATAAAGCCGGGAACATCCACCAGAGTGACCAGCGGGACATTGAACGCGTCACAGAAGCGCACGAAGCGCGCCGCTTTCTCCGAGGCGTCGATGTCAAGCACGCCTGCCAGCACCATGGGTTGGTTGGCGATGATGCCCACTACATGCCCGCCGAGCCGGGCAAAGCCCACGACAATGTTCTGTGCGAACTGCTCGTGGATCTCGAAGAATGCACTTTCATCAACAACGAGTTGGATCACGCGCTTAATGTCGTAAGGTTTGTTGGGTTCATCGGGGATCAAGCCGTCCAATTCATCCTCGCGGCGCAACGGGTCGTCTTTCGTCGGCCGGAAAGGAGGGTCCTCAAGGTTGTTCTGCGGCAAGTAGGAAAGCAGCTTGCGAATCAGAAATAAGGTATCGGCTTCGCTGTCGGCAACCACGTGGCATACTCCGGATTGCGCCGAATGGATGCTTGCGCCACCCAGTTCCTCAAATGAGACTTCCTCGTGGGTCACACTCTTTACCACCTCAGGGCCGGTGACGAACATGTACGAGGAATTGCGCACCATGAAGATGAAATCTGTAAGCGCAGGGGAATATACCGCCCCGCCCGCGCAGGGTCCCATGATGGCGCTGATCTGCGGGATCACACCGGAGGCCAGCGTATTGCGCAAGAAGATATCAGCGTAACCCCCCAGCGAAACAACTCCCTCTTGGATGCGCGCGCCCCCCGAATCGTTCAAGCCGATGATGGGCGCGCCGTTTTTGAGCGCCATCTCCATTACTTTAACGATTTTTTCGGCATGCACTTCGCCCAGACTGCCGCCAAAGACGGTGAAGTCTTGGGAATAAACGTAGATCAAGCGGCCGTCAATGGTCCCCCAGCCGGTCACCGCGGAGTCGCTGAGGATTTGTTGCTGTTCCAGGCCGAAGGCATGGGTGCGATGTTTGACGAAAGCGCCCAGCTCGCGGAAGGAGCCTTTGTCCAGCAGCAGATCCAGCCTTTCGCGCGCCGTCAGTCTGCCCTGGGCATGCTGCGCTTTGATGCGTTCCGGCCCGCCGCCCTCCTTGCTTTGGGCGCGCAGTTTCTTTAATTCTTCGATCTTAGAGCGGTTGTCCGAACGTTCACTCATGGT
The DNA here is from genome assembly GCA_035291465.1 of Anaerolineales bacterium. GTDB lineage: Bacteria > Chloroflexota > Anaerolineae > Anaerolineales > UBA11579 > JAMCZK01. The sequence goes on along the minus strand of DATDRZ010000048.1, from coordinate 29,830 downwards.
TTTTCTCCGAAGTAGACTCGCGCCTTGGGGAGGGCAAGGATAGCTATCACTGAAATCAGCAGCATTGCACTCATCAATAAATCGAAAGGCCAGTTGACGCTCTGCGGTCCCTTGATCTGCAAAATGAGCCGGTCCAGCCAATGCACAGTCACAAAAGCGATGCCCGCCCAGCGGGTGGCTCGCGGCGCCCAGCCTCTTGCGCTCCAGATGCCCCAGGCGAGTGGGAGACCGAGCGCCACCCAAAAGGCGGCGCTCAGTCCCAATAGCACTGGGGAAATGCTTAGGGGCAGGCTGTAAAGGAAGTCCCACGAGGTCAGGACTCCCCACAATCTCAGCGCCTGCAATCCTGTGAACATTAACACTAGCTCAAATAGGGTGGTTACGGCAAACGGGCGTTTTAGAGATGGAGCCCGCTCCTTGTCTGGCAATGGCGAGGGGTTCACCTCTGAATTTCCAATACGATCTTTCCCATTTGCCCGCCCGCCTCCAGCCGTTCCTGCGCTGCTCTTGCCTCTTGGAGAGGGTAGATGCGATCAATGACGGGGACCAGCTTCCCCGCGAAAACCAGACCCATGACCTCTGTGAAATCTTTGCGGGTGCCCATTGTCGAACCCAGGATGCTGAGGTGTTTATGGAAAACATAGCGGTTGTCTAACTCAAATTTGGCGCCGCCAGTGGCGCCCACCGTCAGCAGGCGCCCGCCTTTGCGCAGGGCGCGCAAACTTTGAGGAACGGTAACTCCCACGTTATCGACCACGACGTCCAGGCCGCGCTTATTAGTCAGCAGGTAAGCGGCTTTCGACCAATCCTCATCCTTGGAGCGATCGATTACATGATCGGCGCCCAAAGATTCTGCCAGCTTCAATTTTTCCGCATCCGAGCCCACGACAAAAACTTCTGCTCCCAGGTATTTAGCAATCTGGATGGCAGCGGTGTTGACCCCGCCAGAAGCGCCGATCACCAAAACCGATTCGCCGCTTTGCACCTTTCCACGCGTCACTAATGAATGCCAGGCTGTGAGGTACACGAGTGCGGCGGCAGCGGCTTTGTCATACGGAAATTCTGTGGGGATTTCGAGAAGGTTGGTCGCCGGCACCGCAACGTATTCGGCATAGGTTCCTGCCATAGTCTCGCCGAGCAGTTCCCATTTCTTGCATAGGTTGTCTTGCCCAGAGCGAGTAAATTCATCCTCCTCCAGGCAAATGCTGGCATCGATCACCACGCGTTGGCCGATCTTCCAATCGGTGACGCCATCACCTAGCGTGCTCACCTCTCCGGCGCCATCACAGCCGGGAACGTGGGGCATCTTCAAATTGAGTCCCGGCCACCCTCGGCGCACGAAAATGTCGACGTGATTGAGCGCTGCCGTGCGTAGGCCCACCAGCACCCAACCGGGCTGCGGTTGTGGCACGGGTAATTCGCCGTATTGCAAAACATCCAAATTGCCGTGTTTGTTGAAAAAGATGGTTTTCATCAGTGATGCGTGATTATACATGTGTGAAATTTCACCGTTATGGTCACCTCTGTTAGAATTCAACCGTTTTGTTTTTCCAATACACGTGTGAGGTGTTATGTCTGATTTTTTGAGCTTGATCCATGGACGTTTGGCAACCGCTGCGCTTTACTACTTTTTGATTGTGGCACTATGGGGCTATTTCCGTTTTTTCCGTAAGCAGGGGATCGATTCCAGCTACTGGGGAATGTTGGCTATCGGAGAAATCCTGGTCCTAGCCCAAGCATTGCTGGGGGTCTTCCTCTGGGTTTCGGGCCACCAACCTGCGCGCGGCTGGCTACATGTGTTATATGGCTCATTGATCCCTGCGATGATTCCGCTCGCTTACTTCTACACACGCGGTCGCACAGACCGCCGCGATATTCTAGTTTATGGGACAGTGACCCTTATCACCGCCGGACTTGTGCTTAGGGCCATCTATACGGCTCAAGTCGCCTTGTAAGCTTGCTACCATGATTTTTTCTTGAATATTAGAATCTGCTTGTAAGGCGTTTTCAGTAGTGATAAAATGCGCAAGGTAATTCCCGGACTATTTGGAGGAAGCGCCTCATGACCGAAGCTGCCGTACCCGCCGGCCAAGCTGAAACCAGCCGTGCCGTAGAGCAAGAACAACTCAAACTGAATCGCCGCGAGTTTCTTAATATTGCTTGGCTTGCCTCCCTGGGATTCCTGACCCTGAGCGTCAGTGGCATGACCATATTATTCGGCCTGCCCCGCTTTCGCGAAGGCGAGTTCGGAGGCGTGTTCACTACCGGAACGGTCGCGGATTTGCCCGCCGTAGACACAGCGCCCGCCAATTTCCCCAAAGTCAAATTGTGGTTATCCCATACTCCGGAAGGGCTGATGGCGCTCTACAAAGTTTGCCCGCATCTGGGTTGTTTGTATGGCTGGAACGATCAGGAATTTAAATTCATTTGCCCTTGCCACGGTTCGCAGTACGAACACAATGGCACGTGGATCTATGGTCCCGCGCCCCGAAGCCTAGACTATTTCTCAATCCGTTTCGAAGATGAGAATGGGAATGTGCTAGCTGAAACGCCCGCGCAAGGCGGCCCGACGCCCGTTCCGGCAGACGAAGGCGCCATAGTTCGCATCGACACCGGCGATAAATTCATTGGAGAGGCTCACGATTGATATGGTTGGAAGCAACCATACGGAGAGCCTGACCGAAACCAAGACCTCACCTTTGCGGAGTAACTGATGCTCAACGCCCTGAGACGACGCTTGAATATCCCGCCGCGCGATCAGTGGCGCGCCGCGATCGCTAAGATCATCGATGACCGGGTGCGCATCATCACGGCCGGTCTCAGCATTCGCGAGCTGCGCGCCGTGATGCGCGGCGATCCGCCGACCGAAAAACCGAATCCACGATACAAGGTTATCACCACCAGCTTTGTGGCCCATCTGCGCCCGCGCTATTACCCGCAGGCTTCCACCTGGTTTACGCATACCTACCGCCTGGGATTCTTTACCACCTTCTTCTTCATTGTCGAAGTAATCACCGGCGTGATCTTGATGGTGTACTACATCCCCTTCCCGGATCAAGCCTACGAATCCATCCTCGTAATCGAAAGTAACGTCTTCTTTGGCGAACTGCTGCGCGACCTGCACCGCCTGGGTGCAGAGGCTATGGTGATCTTCAGCTGGCTGCACCTGCTGCGCACGTATTTCACCGGCTCGTACAAGGGACCGCGTACCTTCACATGGCTTACTGGCGTTATCTTGTTGCTAATTACCGCGTGGCTTAGCTTCACTGGCTATCTGCTGCCTTGGGACCAGTTAGCTTACTGGGCGGTTACGGTGGGCACGAGCATCACCGAATCTGGTCCGGTGGTTGGACCGGCACTCAACCTGCTGATGCGCGGTGCGCCCGACATTGGCACGGGTGGGTTACTCCGTTTCTACCTGCAGCACGTAATCCTTTTCCCTCTGTTGGCGATCGCCTTAATCAGTATTCACTATTACAAGGTATCGCGCGAGCACAGCATCTCGCTTCCCGCGGTGGTTGAAGAGACTGAACGCACACCGGACCAGAAAAAGGAAGACAACCGCCGCATCGACTTGATCCCAGACCTGCTCTCCCATGAAGTCTTCTTGGTTAGCCTGGGCATCTTCATAATGCTGGTCATCCTTTATTTCCGCTGGTTTGCATCTCCGCTGGAGACCCACGCCAACCCGCAGCAAACACCACTGGATACAAAAGCGCCCTGGTATTTCTGGTGGCTTCAGGGGTTGCTGAAGATCGACCCGGCTGCCATTATCGAGGGCATGGTAAATCCGATCTTTGAGACTTTTAGGCTAGGATTCCGCCTCGAATTGAGCAAGCTGCTCAACAGTAAGTTCATCATGGGTCTGATCGTTCCGCCAACATTGATCATTATCCTACTGGCTATCCCTTACATCGATCGCAACCCCTCGCGCCTGGCGCGGAAGCGACCCTTTGCCATCATGTGGGGCATCGCCTGGGTATTCATTGTTATCGCATTAAGCTTCATGGGCACTCCCCAATTTGGTATTGAAACTCCGCCGGCCACCCGTATCATCCAGGATTTGGCGCCGGAAGAAGGGGAGGGCGCTTTGCGCTTGATCCCTTATCAAGAATTGCAGCAAGGAATCTACGTGGTAGGGGAAGAGTATGGCCCTGACCTTTGCCCAACGCTCTCTTATCAACCTGATCCTGAAGGCGACGTGAACAATGTCGTCGTTGGCTGCCCTAATCTAACCGCTGTCTTCCGCGAATTTAGTGAAAAATTGCTTGCCGCGGAAGCCGAAGGCGAGCTACCCGACCTGAATGCCAACATCACTGTTGAACAGGTGCAATATAACTTGAAACGTGTTACCCCACAGGTGGAATGGACGGACCCGGAATCTGGGGAAACTAAGACATATGAGCATACCTACTACTTGCATCAAGATCGCCCTCATGAAGAGTAGGCAAGGCTACCAGGAGACCCCCAGCGCATGAAACGCGTTCAACTAGAAATCGTCTTCGGCACCATCCTGGTGCTGCTCAGCACCGCCATTGTGGTTATCCTTGGCATCCAAGAGCCGCAGCGCATGGCTGATTTCGAAGTGCAGCAGCGCGCCGAACTTATCGAGTTCGGGGCCTCCGTTTTCACCATCAATTGCACACGGTGTCACGGATCCCAGGCGCAGGGCATTACAGGTATAGCCCCAAGCTTGCGCGACGAATATTTCTTCACTCAGCGGTTGGAAGAGGTGGGTTGGCAGGGTGGCTTGGAGAATTACATCGTTTCGGTGGTGACCACCGGTCGCCAGGTTTCCACGCGCCCCGATCAGTATGCTGGCGCTACTGGGACAAGTCCGGTCATGCCTACTTGGTCGGAGCGATTTGGCGGCCCGCTTAGGGATGATCAAATCCGCGCTGTGGCTGCCTTCATCATGAACTTTGAGCCGTATGCCTTAGGACAGATCCCAACCGTGGAACCACTCGTTCCACTTGCGGACGAATCCACGCCAGAGGGTCGCGGCCAGGCGGTGTTCGTTCAGGCCGGTTGTAACGCCTGCCATACCATCAGCGGGCTCAGTACCGGCAACATCGGCCCTGTATTAGATGGTTTGGCGAGCCGGGCTGGCGACACGGTAAGCGGTTTGACGGCTGAAGAGTATATTCGACAGTCGATCGTAGAACCGAGCGCCTACGTGGTTGAAGGCTTTGCCGACGGCCTCATGCCGCAGACATTCGGCACAACGCTGACTGAAGAGCAGATCAACGATTTGGTGGCTTTCTTGCTCACCTTGCAATAGAGACGCAACGAGACACGAACGCCCCTCTTGAAGGGGGCGTTTTTTTTGTTCCTTTATTGCCGATGTTATACTTTTCTGGTATTTCATCCCAATTTGATCCCCCAAATGATGCAACGCACAGTAGGAACCATCTTTTTTGCTTTGGTGGTGTCTACTTTGTTGCTGGCGGCATCCCGAGGCTTGTCGTCTGCGCAAGGTGGCTTACCTGGGGATCCCATTGCTGGCGCGCGCATTTATGACAATTGGGTCCTGGCACTCGACCTGTTGCCGCCGCAAGGCAACCATCCACTTTGGGACAATCAGGACACAAACGCGCGCAGCGGTGAAATAACATGGCGCTGCACTGAATGTCACGGCTGGGATTATAAGGGCGTGGATGGCGCGTACGGCCCCTATTCCACCCATTACACAGGTTTCACAGGGCTTGAAGATGCGGTGGGGGCCAGCCAGGAGCAGGTTCTTTCTTGGCTCGACGGCACGGTGAATCCCGAGCACAATTTCCTGCAGTATACAAATGCGAGTGCAATGAATGATTTGGCTGTCTTCCTACGCACGCGTCAAATCGATACCGATTTGCTCATTGATCCGGAAACGGGTATTGTCTTCGGTGATCGCGGTGAAGGCAGGAGACTCTACATGAATACCTGTGTCGCCTGCCACGGGGAAAATGGCGACGCGATCAACTTTGGCAATGCGCTTAGCCCACTGTACCTTGGCGATCTGGCCGTTGCTGATCCCTGGCTGAGCTTGCATAAGATTCGTTTTGGATCCCCGGTCGGCAGTCGCATGCCCGCTTACGAGGATAAAGGTTGGTCCTTAAGTCTGATGGCGGACGTCCTGGCCTATTCACAGACCCTGCCGCGAGGCAATCCTGGATTTGTTGTTATAGGAACAGGGCAGGGCATCGATGCGGGAGGCCAGGCGCAAATCGAGCCAATTATCTATGCAGCCTTGACTATTGTGTTCCTTGTAGCCATCAGCCTTGCCTGGGATATTTACCTTCAACGGAAGGCTAAGCTGGCCAATGACCAGGCGCCCAAAAAGTAAATAAGTAAACATTTCCGCCTTATTTTTAGAAACCCCTGGGTAGAATTCTCTCCAATGCAGGTCGCTCGAATACGTTGGATTGCATTAGCCGCCGGGGCGTTTGTGCTGGTGCTCGGTTATGCTTCGCTCACCAGAACAGTGACCATTATGGCAGATGGGGATGTCGCCACCATTGCTACGCGCGCGCTGACCGTCGGTGGTGCGCTCAAAGATGCTGGGGTGAACCTTAACCCTGAGGACATGGTCGAGCCGTCGAATTGGTCACCGATCAGCAATGGTTTGGTGATCAATGTCCTACGCGCCGCCCGTATCCAACTCATTGCTGATGGTAAAACCTACTCGGCGAATACTGCCGAGCGCGACCCTGCCTCACTGCTCGACCGCTGGGGCCTCAAGCTCGACGATGGTGATCGCTTATTGCTTGCAGGCAGAACATTGTCAGAAGGCGAGTTGCTGCCTCAGGCTGCATTCCTGAGTCTTGAATTGCGGCGCCCGGTGGATGTGAGCGTTAGAGACGGCGACGACTTTGCCGAATTCCAGAGTTCTGCTCCAACGCTTGGCGAAGCCCTCGCCGAGAAGGGCATCGATATATTTGCCGCAGATCTGATTGAGCCTGACCTCGAGACTCCCCTGGATACTACGATAATCGTCACCATTATTCGTGCGAAGCCGGTGCTGGTTGTCATGGGCGGTTCCGAATTCGAAGTTCGCACAGCGGTTGCTACAGTTGGCGAAGCCCTCGCCGATGCGGGCATTTCGCTGCAGGGTTTGGACCGTAGCCAGCCCGATGAGGGTCAACCCATTCCAACGGACCGACTCATTCGGGTTATTCGTGTCAATGAAACTTTGTTGCTGGAACAGCAAACAATTCCCCATAAGACAGAATGGCAGGAAGACCTGCAGGCCGAACTGGATACCATTTCGGTCGTTCAAGCCGGACAAGACGGCGTTTCCGCTTCCCGCATCCGCGTGCGCTACGAAGATGGCCAGGAGGTTTCTAGAATGGAAGAGGGGGAACGTGTACTGGTTGAAGCCAAGGACCAGATCAATGGATATGGCGCTCAATTAGTTCTGAAAACCGCGGTGGTGGATGGTGTGACCATTGAATATTATCGAGCCGTGACTGTGTTTACTACCTGGTATTCCCCATGTAATTCCGGGACGGACGGCTGCCTCAACGGCACCTCCTCCGGGATGCCCGTTCAAAAAGGAACCATTGCCACCTACCTAAATTGGTACAGGGCTCTAAAGGGGACAACCGTTTATGTTCCTGGTTATGGGAACGCCGCTTTTGGTGATGTGGGTAGCTGGCCGACGGGAGAGCCATGGATCGACCTAGCATTCAGTGAAGCGGAAGTCGCCGCCAGTAGCGGCGCTCCGTGGGTAAACCAATATGTAACTATTTATTTCACCACCCCCGTTCCTTCATACGTTCCGCTTATCTGGCCGCCCTAAAATGCCGGCCATCCAAGCTATCAACGTCCCTGCACTCCTTCGCCTCCATGGGCTGCGCCCAGAGAAGGCCATGGGCCAGAATTTCCTGGTCGATGAAGGCCACCTGGTGCGCATTGTGGAGTTCGCGCGAGTCGCCTCAACCGACGAAGTCCTCGAGGTTGGCGCAGGCCTCGGGTCGCTCACCCGCCACCTGGCAGCCGCGGCCAAACGTGTGGTGGCGGTGGAATTGGATGGCAAACTGCTGCCCCTTTTGCGCGAAACAGTTCGCGGTTATCCTAACGTTGAAGTGGTGCATGCTGACATCCTCCAGTTGCGCCTGGCCGATTTCTTCCAGTCGCCGGGATATCTGGTTGTCGCCAACATCCCTTATTATTTAACGTCCAGCCTTATCCGCCATTTGTTGGAACATGACCCACGGCCCCAGCGGCTGACGCTCACCATTCAACGCGAAGTGGCCGAGCGTGCCTGCGCTTCGCCGCCAGAGATGTCGCTGTTGGCGCTAAGCGTGCAGCTTTATGGCTCGCCCCGAATCGCTCATCACATTCCCGCCGGGGCGTTTTATCCCATCCCCAAGGTCGATTCGGCACTTCTGGTGGTCGATCTCTATGCCGAACCCCGGCTGCCAGCGGAGAAGATCGATGCGATCTTCAACCTTGCCAAGGCCGCTTTCTCCCAAAAACGCAAGACACTCGCGAATTCGCTGGCCTCTCTGCCGGATTGGACCAAGGAGCACGCTGCCGCGCGCCTGGATGCCGCAGGCATTGATCCTATGCGGAGGCCGCAGACTCTAAGTCTTGAGGAGTGGGGGCGGCTGCTAAACCTTTAGCCAGGCCCTCGCCTGACTAAAGCGAAAGATTGCTTTCTTTCAGAATCTCCAACATCTTAGCGTGCAGCGCCGGGTTGGCTGCCAACACGGATTGTGGCTTGCCGATGAAATCCGGGTCGCCGCGTACGTTCGTCACCAGGGCGCCAGCCTCCTGCGCGATCAGCGCCCCGGCAGCCACGTCCCAGGGGTTGAGGCGGATCTCCCAGAATCCATCCAGGCGCCCCGCAGCCACATAGCACAGGTCTAGGGCCGCCGAGCCCAGCCGCCGCACGCCCTGCGTTCGCATGGAAAAGCGTTGAAACTCTGCGAAATTGTTGATTGGGTTGGTCCACGCATCGTAAGGGAAACCGGTGACCAGCAGGCTGCTCTTGAGTTCGGCGACGGCAGAAGCGTGAATGGGCTTACCGTTTAGCCGCGCTCCCTTGCCATTTTCGGCGATGTACATTTCTTCGGCGATCGGGTCGTACACCGCGCCAAAGGTGAACCTGCCTTTGTGTGCATAAGCAATTGAGACACAAAAAAACGGAAGGCCGTGCGAGTAATTCAGCGTGCCGTCCAGCGGATCTACATACCAGATGTCTTCCGCTGATCCGCTGCGTTCGCCGCTCTCTTCGCTAAATGCCGCGTGGTCGGGGAATCGCTTGCCGATTTCGCCGAGAATTAATTCCTCGGATCGGTGGTCGATTTCGGTAACCAGGTCGATCTCTCCTTTGAATTCCACCTGGTGGTGCTGACCAAATCCCACTCGCAAGATTTCGCCGGCTTGTTGCGCGATTTCGATCAAGTCATTTAGTGTTGGCGAGCGTGCTATCGTTATCTCTCTCCTTTACTTTCTGCGTCTAATTGAGTAAAAAATTCGTTTAGGAATTTTTGTCGCGGTTCGGCCAGTTGCCGCGCGGACTCCGTGTGTAGCCTGTCCTTTATTTTGCCAAGCTTGAAAACGAATTCATGGTAAGAGCTGTGTAGTTCACCTTCAACCTTCGCGCCTCTTCGCTTGAATTCGTCTGAAACTTCCGCGTAAAACGGCCAATGCATCATCACGTCGTAAGCCAGGGTGCGCGCTACTCCAAACGCGCCGATCACATCCAACTTGTCGGCATCAAAGAGGATTTTGGCCTCCAGGGTCTGCGGCGCTTCGTCGCCGCGGAAGCGGTGAGCGCGAATGCAGTGCTGCACTGCCGCAATGCGTTCAGGCGGCCAACCCTCGGCCTCCAGGATCTGCTTGGCAAATTCGGCGGAGTGGTGCTGGTGTTCGGGGCGCTTTTCACCCCCGGTTTCCGCGCCGCTGGCATCATGCAGCAGCACCGCGGCGCGCACGATGTCAATGTCCGCGCCTTCGGCTTTCGCCAGACGTTCAGCCAACCGCAGCACGCGCAGAATATGGTCGAAGCCGTGCACCGGATCGTAATCCGGGTACCAGGCTCGGGCCTGCTCTACGGTGGGCATCTAGGATGAAAAGTTTAAGTATTTAAGGACGTAGTACACAACGGCCAGCAGTATAAACCCGACACTCCCGATCAGAAAAACTCTTATGGCAGTGCGGATCAGACCGCGTAGGAAAACCACGGCTAGTCCAATGCCGGCGATCAGCGTGATGACCACCCATTGGCCGGGGAGAGAGTTGATAAGGGTTTCAAGTATTGGCATTCAATGGCGTGCCACCGGATAAGGTGTCCCTTTCTTGATCACTGTACGTACAAGATTAGTGCCAAAACGGTAACCAAGATGGCGGTAGTCTATTGCATCCAGAATAAGCAGGTCGGCCTGTTTTCCGGCTTCAATCGATCCAATTACATTCTGGCGCTGGATGGCTGCGGCACCATTGATGGTGGTTGCGGCAATAGCCTGTGCTGGAGTGAGCCCTAGGCTGCGGCAAGCCAGGGCTATGGCAAATTGAAGGCTTTCGCCCCAAGCCGTGCCCGGATTCAGGTCACTTCCCACTGCCAGTAGTCCGTCCGCTTCGAGGATGGCCCTTGCGGGCATGCTGTGCAGCTCAGCCAGGCCGAATGGCGTAGCCGGCAAGGCTACGGCCACCGTATCGCTGTCGGCCAACACAGCAATCTCTTCAGGCGAAACGCTAATGAGGTGGTCTGCGCTGACCGAGCCTAATTCGACAGCCATGCGCGTGCCGCCGAGGTTGTCGAACTCGTCGGAATGGATTTTAAGAGGGAAACCAAGCCCTTTAGCCGTTTCCAGAATTCGTCGTGACTGACGTAAGTCGAATGCGCCGGTCTCGCAAAATACGTCGACGAAAGGCAAAGTCTTTTCCGGCACGTTTTGTGTCCACCAATCTTTCACTCCAGGGAGCCAATTCCTGCACAATTCGTTAGTGTAATCTTCGGCTCTTCCTTTGAATTCGGGCGGGATGGCATGGGCGGCAAGATAAGTGACGGTCAGTTCCCAGGGCCCTTCGGCGTCCAGCTGAAGTAGCGCTTCCATCAAATGTAGCTCCGTATCGAAGTCCAATCCGTAGCCGGTCTTGGCCTCGACGGTGGTAGAACCATGATTGAACATGCGCTGGAGCCGCGGGCGAGTTTGGCTGAGCAAGTCCCCCATGGATGCGCCGCGGGTTGCCCTTACAGTGGAAAGTATTCCACCACCCGCATTGAGAATTTCCAAGTAGGTCTTGCCCCGCAGCCGCTGTTCGAATTCTGCGGCGCGGTCGCCGGCCCAAATCGGATGCGAATGTGCATCGACGAAGCCGGGCATCACCACTCGGCCGCCGGCATCCAACTCCACTTCATCGGGATTTTTGCGGCGCAGATCGGCGCTTGAGCCCGTCGCAACAATCCGGCCTTCACGGATTAATACCGCGCCGTCTTCGATAATTCCTAACATTCCCAGTGCACGACCGCGCTGCGGGCCACCGGCCAGCGTCAACAGTTGCCCCGCTGAATGGATGAGCATAAGCGGCATTATATTTCCTTTTCACGTTGCAAAAATGGCTCCGAAATCAAGTTTCTTGACACCCCTAATCCGCTATGCTACAGTTAGTTTCATTTCCCACCGTGTTGACTAGAGAATCTGTGAATCCAACGCGAACCCAGCATCTGGTAGAGCGCCTGCGCGCGTTCCAAGATTCGACGCCCGAGGTCGAAGGCTCGGCGGTCGTAAGCAACGACGGGTTGAGCATCGCTGCGGTGCTCAACCCGCCCATTTCGGAGGACCGCGTGGCAGCCATGTCCGCTGCTTTGTTGTCTCTCGGCGAACGCATTGCCGCGGAGCTTGGGCGCGGCAAAATGCAGCAGGTATACATTCGCGGGGCAGAGGGCTTCGCGGTGTTGACCGCTGCAGGTCATCAAGCCGTGCTTACGGTGATGGCCAAAAATGACGCTCGCCTAGGTCTGCTGTTACTCGAAATACGCCATGTAATTGCAGATTTGCAATCATTGCTCTAAATCACAGCGGGCGAGAAATGGACGCGATCCCACCAAGTGGGTACAAGCTGCCCAACAGATTAGCCCGTATCACTTTACAGACTATCGAGGAATTGCTTACGCCTAAGGGGATGGAGACATTGCTTACCCTCGCCCATTTGCAACACCTTATCCAGAATTATCCGCTGGCGAATCTTGAGCGCGGTTTCGATTTCTCAGAAATGGGAGCTTTGAACCTCGGCTTGGAGGAATATTATGGGCCGCGCGGAGGCCGCGGGTTGGCCTTGCGGGCTGGGCGCATGGTCTTCAATAACGCACTCAGCCATTTCGGTGCGCTGGAAGGCGTAGAGGCCGCCGCATTCAGGATGTTATCAATGAATCTTAAACTGAAGGTGGGGCTTGGCGCGCTCGCCAGAATCTTCAGCGATTTCAGCGATCAGCCTAGCCGTGTGCAGGAAAAATCGCCCGAATTCCATTACCTCGTTCACCGCAATTCCGTGTGTTGGGGACGCAGTGGGGAAGAGAAGCCGGTCTGTTTCATGATGGTTGGCATTCTGCAAGAAGCGCTAAACAGGATTTCGGGCGGCCGCGAGTTCCGGGTCGATGAAGCCGAATGCCTGGCGGCTGGCGGAGAACTATGCCGCTTCGTGATCCCAAAAGAGCCGATTGCCTGATAGGTTTGCATGAAAATAACCCTGGTTTTGCCCACCTATAACGAAGCCGAAAACCTCCCGCGGCTGGTTCCAGCGCTCTTCAACCTGGGGCTTCCTGATCTTCGTTTACTGATCGTTGACGACCTGAGCCCGGATGGTACGGGAGATGTGGCCGAGGGCTTGGCAAAACAGTTTCCCGGCCGAATAGAGGTCTTGCATCGCAAAGGTCCTCGCGGGCTGGGTCGCGCCTATGTATTTGCCTTTGAACACGCTTTGCAAGGCGATGCCGAGGCCATAGGGCAGATGGACTGCGACTTTTCACATCCACCAGAGAAGTTGCCAGCTCTGGCAGCCAGGCTTGAAACCTGCGACCTGGCTTTGGGTTCCCGGTATATTCCCGGCGGCGGGGTGGATGAACGCTGGCCCCTATGGCGCAAGGCGCTCTCGCGCTGGGCGAACTTTTACGCGCGCAGCATCCTGGGGCTGCCGGTGCGGGATGTAACCGGGGGTTTCCGATTGTGGCGCCGCGAAATGCTGCAACGTATACCTTACCGGTACGTGATATCCAATGGCTATGTATTTCTGGTAGAGCTGCTCTACCTGGCGCAGTTGCAAGGCTGCCGCTTCGGCGAAGTGCCTATTTACTTCGCCGACCGGAAGTGGGGGGAATCGAAAATGAATATCCGCGTCCAGCTGGAAGCCGCCTGGCGTGTGTGGCAGGTGAAATGGAGATATGGCTGAATTGCAAATGCTTGGCGTTGATCGAGTTAAAAAAATAGCGAGTATGTTTTTGTTGTTCATTATCTTGACTTACACCTTTGGAAGGTTAGGAGAGTATTTCGTAACCATCCCCGGCTTTATCTTGGATTGGGAAATGTATTGGAAAGCTACTCATAATTTCTCCATTAACTATGAAGGCGTTCGGATTTTTAATCCCCCCTGGACGCTGGCCCTGCTATGGCCGATTACGATCTGGCCATTTGCAGTTAGTGGGGGGTTTTTCGTTTTTTCCACCCTAGTTACGTTGGCGCTAAGTGTTCCTCGTAAGTCCAACCTCTTCAAGTGGGGGTCTTACCTGTTGCTGCTCTCTCTTTCTTACCCCGCTGCACGCCAGCTGGTGGATGGCAACATGGAATTTTTAATCATCCTTGGTGTGCTGCTGTTCCTTTGGGCTCTCGAAACGGAAACCCCTTGGGCAGCGGCAGCATCCCTGATATTGCTTTCCAGCAAACCGCAGGAGAGTTGGTTACTGCTCCTTTCGGCTGCCTTATGGGTTTTGCTGAAATGGCCAAGGGAAAAAATCGCGAAAGTCGCAGCCTTGAGCGTTATATATGTAGTGCCCTTTTTGATTTGGAAGTGGCCCGCTTGGTTTGAAGCTTTACGCCGCTTCCCTATCGGATCCGATATTGATAGTAGTATTTGGGGTGCGTTATCCAGGTTTGAATTACCGGAGCCGGTGATCTTCGGCTCTTGGATTGTTGTGCTGCTTGCAACGCTTTGGGGATTACAAAAGGGTTGGAGCAAATTAAGAAATCACGAAGTCGCCATGCTGATCACAGCCAGTATGTTGTTGGCTCCGTATTCTGGGAGCAGCTTTCTGGTTCCTTTTGTGATTGGCGTATTCCCTGTCCTTCAAAGCGGATCGTTCGTCGGCTATGTTCTCTTGGCTCTTTATTACCTCCCTTATCTGTTTTTAGGACAAACATCAATCCGGGCTGAATGGGAATACACCTATTGGACCGGCGTTCTATTGCTTACCTGGGCCGCATTGCTTTGGATGATTAGAGCCGGCAAATTGTCGGAAAAGCAATCGTTGCCGATAAACAATTAACCAAATTAAATAAAGTACCGATGCACCGCAGAATTGTGCCGGTGGCAAGGATAGTTAATGCCGAAGTTGCTATTGGCCGGGGAAATCGCAAATTTCGTTACAACCTTTTGAGGGCAGCTGTTGAAGATCAAGTTTGTTTGAGCTCCTTTTTCAATTCCTCAAAAGAAACATTAGAGGTCATGTCCAACGTGAGGGGCGTTACTGCCACCTGGCGCTTGACGATGACCGTATAAACATCCGTATCCTTTGCAAAAGCACTGGCCTCCGGCACTTGTTCATAGCCCGTGGAACCCGGTTCGCTCCATGAGTTGCGGTTAGGGGCTGTTGGCAGATAAAAGCGTAGCTTTGAAAGCCGGGTGAGTGCCCACGGAGTTTCTATGGTTGCATCCGAAGGCACTTCCACTTTTAAAACCTGGACATCCGGTGGAAATCTCTTCGTTAACAGTTGCCGCGCGAATAAAGTGGTGAAGTACGCTGAGGGCTTGAAATCTACCTCTTTGGAATGGCTTAGATGGTATTTGTGTTCCGTCTCGAGCGAGACCGCTAGGGATGGGATGTTGTGCGATGCCCCTTCCATTGCAGCGCCAACTGTGCCCGAAATAGTGACCCCCGTGCCAAAGTTCGTGCCGTAGTTGATGCCGGCCACCACCAGGTCTGGTGGGGTGGGCATGATTTCGAGGATGGCGTGCTGCACAGTTTGTGCAGGAGTGCCACCCACCGCATAGATCGTCCATTCTTTTTCGTGGATGGTGATTGTCTGCGCGGTGATGATGCCGTCGGAAGTAGGCGGCATGCTGCGCCCCATGCCTGAGGATTGCTCGCGCGGTGCCGCCACCCACACATAGCCAAGTCCTGAGAGGGCTTCTGCAGCCACCCAGAGCCCGGGGGAGTTGATTCCGTCGTCGTTGGTAAGCAGGATTTGTGGTCTTTTGTTTTTGGCCATGGGCGTGGAATTATAGTGTTAGTTATCGGTTGTCTGTGCCAGTTGCCCGGATTCGTTTAACTTATTGTGGAGTGCGGCGGTTTACTAGGCCATTCTTGTGTTTCCCTCGTTATTGTCTTCCCATGTATCCTAGCGCTTTAAGTAGCCCAATTGCCCAGCTACTTGTCTCTTAAATCCCTTGAAACCAAACTAAAAAACGGACAACGGTTAGTCCCCGCTAGGGCAATGAATTGCTCGCTAGCCAGTCGTTGCCTAAGCGGATTTCTACATCGATCGAATTCGTCGGATCGAACTCGTGGATGATGCGCGAACTTTCCACGCCCATCAGTTGGGACAGATAGGCAAGCGTGTAAGGGTTGCCGGTATGGTCGACTAAAATGGTTTGGCTTAGCGCGCTGCCGGTAGCGCGAACTTCAACAATGTTGGCTCCAAGGCCGGCAAGGAACGCCTGTGTCCGCCCACCCAGGCTGCCATCCGATGTTCCGTTTTGGATGGAGATGCGCGGAGCTTCGGCGGCGAGACGCTCTTCGGGGCTGCCTGGGGTGAGTGGACCCAGGCCTGCGTTACCGGTGAAGATTTCATCGCGCAGTTCGCGGATTTTGTCAGGGATAGGGATCAAGATGGAAAGATCATCCGGTGAACGTCCAAAAATCACGTATTTCTCATTGATGACTCCCCGTTTGATATTGGCCGAATCGATTTGGCTGGCAAGCACCGCCAATTGGATTGCGTCTTCAAGCGACAGATTAGATGAAATGCCCGCGGACAGTTCAGCATAGATTTGCGGTGCGTTTGCGATCAGTCCAGGTAACAGATTGAACTCAAGAATGCGGTTTCGGATTCCCAAGATGATCTGCTGCTGGCGTTCTGCGCGCGAAAAATCGCCGCCTTTCACGTGGCGTTCGCGGGCGTAGGCCAGCGCCACAGCACCGGGGAGCGTTTGTATCCCCGGTTTGAGATTCTTAGGCTGCGTGTCCGCCCCGAGTGGATCCACTGTGATCGGTTCCGGAACGTCGATCTTCACACCGCCGATCAAATCAATGAATTTGATGAACGCGTTGAAATCAATACGGGCATAGTAATCGATTGGTATTCCAATGGTCTGCTCAACGGTGCGCATGGCCAGTTCCGGTCCCCCGCCAGGGACCTTATATAGCTCGCCATAATAGTGGGCGGTATTGATCTTATTGGGGGAGAAACCGGGTATCACTGCCCACAAATCACGGGGAATGGAAAGAATACTGGCCGTCTTGGTCACCGGATCGACACTGAGCAGGATCATGGTGTCGGTTCGCGACGGCCCCTCTCCGGCGCTCCAGTCGCGATAATCCAGACCCATGAGGAGGATCGTTACCCGGTCAGCGCCACTCCAGGGTTCGGGCAGCGTGAACCCTCCTGGGGTCTCGAGGATATCTGGGCTTAGTGTGCCTGCTCCTCCCTGTAAGGGGACAGGCAGACCAAAGGCACCCCGGGGGGCAGCAGCCACCCAGTGTGCGAATGTGTAGCTAAGTGGGATCAGCAGGATGGCGATTACAAAGAAGGCTGCGATGGCCAGTATCGAGAGCCTCCGATTTCGCTGTAAAAATTCGCGGATCTTTGATCGAGCCATGCTTAGGGGGTCGGTGTTTCCGTAGGTGTGGGGGTGGGACTGGATGTGGGCGTGGGACTGGGTGTTGCCGTAATGGCTCCCGGGGTAAATGTCGGCGTTGCGGTTAAACCCGGCGTTTCAGTAAAAGGGAGAAAAGTGATTGTCGGCGTAAAAGTTGCTGTAAACGCAGGCGTGTTGGTAGCTACGAAGCACAGGCTGTAGGCCTGATCGGACTTTCCCTGCAGGTCGGCTTCGTTGCGAACGGTCAGTGCTACTTGATATTGTTCATACGCGCCGCACCAGTCTTCATCCGTAACGAGCTGGTCTCCCCAGTGAATGAGTGAATGCCAGTAGCGTGAGAAAGCCGATATTCCCGAAGCATCAGTAAGGTTGGGCGCCAGTGAAGCAACCTGTCCATAGTAGTAGGCGGCATCTTGCGGGTAGGCCAGCCAAAATGCATTGCCCCACAAATATAGTCTTGCCCAGGTGCGGTATTTTTGGGCGTCCGCGTCCAAAGGTCCGAATTTTTCTGCCAGTGAGAAATCATAAAGACCGGGCTCGAACAGACCCAGCTCCAAAATGTTTTGTGCTCCCCGGTTGCGCAGAGATGCGTAGAACATGCCATCCACGTCGGCAGTACGAAAATTCGGATCCGCTTTGCGCAGCGATAACAGCGTGTCGATGGTCCCCGTCCAGTCGCGCGCAATGAACAACGCTTGAGCCGCGTTGAAAAGCTCCTCTTTTGGCCGCGGGTCAGGCGTCGGGGTTGGGGTTTCCGTGGGCAATCCGCTGATCGGCTCAGGGTTGTTGCCCAGTGCTACCAGCACCTGCAACAGCTGCTGCTGGACGTCCAGGAAATTTGGATTTTGTGCGAAGATAAATTCCAAGCGCTGGCGGGCCAGGGAAAGGCTGCCAGCCTCTAAATCTGCTAGCGCCAGGTTATATTGATCTAGCATATAAATTCCGGCTTCCATCGTTGCCGTGGCGGAGTATTCGATGGAACCCAGTGACCAACCAACCGCGGCGCTGGCGGCGGAGACCAGGAACAAGGCTGCTACCAGAACCGCAACCGCAGTAATAAATGGGGATTTGAAAAGACCGGCTAAGCATCCGGGCCGATCACTTGACGGTGGATCATTGTCCTTGCCGCCGGAACCAGCCCGGTTCGGTCGGCGCGGCACGGCGGCAGACGGCCGCGTGATTTGCCTATCATCCGGACTGAACCGATGAGGTGTGGTGGCGCTTTGTTTCCTAAACATGGGAGGGAATTGACGAGATTTTACTGTGTTTGGACCGGAATTGCTTATCGCATGACTGGTATGTAGTTAATCAGACTTGGAAAAAACTGGACGGGTCGCATGACCCGTCCAGTTTTCTTATCGCAACTGTTGCCCTCAGATCATATTCTTCTAGTCGCGGTCCCTCGCGTCATTCACACGACCAAATCACGGTATGGTTTGCGGCCTTGTGGCTGTGGGAGTGGGAGTGCGTGTGAACGTTGGCGGGATTGATGTAGGCGTCGCTGTTGGATAGTTAATGTACGGCAGCACGTCTCCCGGAACATCTGGCAGCGGACCGAACGGGATGACGAACAGGGAAGCCAGCGCCCAACAGTGTGCACCGTCCACCAGGAAAAGCATCCATAAGTTATCTGGACCACGCCCGAGCGGTATATATCCTTGGCCCATCAACAATGTTCTAAGGATCGGCGCCCCTTGCGCGTTGCTTTGCCGGCAGTTGGTGTCCTGTTCTGGGAAGACCATCAAGGCTGCCGTCTCGGGAGTGGGCGTGCAAGGAACGACCACGCCTGCTGCATCGGATCCAATGCACTCTGTCGGTGTTGGTGTCGGCGTGCAGCGTTCGTACGCGTAGATCGGAGCGCCGGCTTCATCAACTCCGATCTGGACGCCGACGAGACACTCAGTGGGCGTCGGTGTAGGTGTGCAGTTGGAAACTGAAGCTGCCGCGAAGTCAACCGTGATGCAGTCGGTAGGAGTGGGCGTGCAGGGCATTGGCAACGGCGCCGTTGTATCGGGGCTCAAACCCGTGCACTGGGTTGGAGTGAGACTGGGCGTCGGCGTAGGCGTTGGGGTGCAATCCACCTTTGCAAAGGGGAAGTCTACATAGCAGTCAGTCGGCGTCGGCGTAGGGGTAGGTGTGCAGGTAACGGCCACGTTGGCAACCGCACCGACAACCGGCACATAACAATCGGTAGGAGTTGGTGTGCATTCCTCAAGCTGCCCGGTAAACGGATTCAGTGTGGCGCAGGTCGTGGGTGTATCGGTAGGAGTGTATGTGATGGTGGGAGTGCAAGTGGCAACCAAATTGGCAGCTAGGTAAGTAGAAAGGCTGTAGCAATCCGTGGTAGTCAGTGTGGGCGTCGGCGACAGCGTAGGCGTGGGAGTGCAGGTGTTAGGGATGTTGGCCGTGGCCGCGAACGGCACACAGGGAGTGGCTGTGACCGTCGGCGTGTAACTTGCAGTTGGTGTGGGTGTTGGCGTGGGCGTGCAATCGTAGCCGCCACGTATCAACTGGCCTGCACCTGGGGTTTGGGTGAAATAGGCCTGTATGGTTGCCCAAGCTTCGGCCGCGGGACCAGGGGTTATGGTCTCTTCTCCGCCGCGAATTAGACCGCCAAAACCGCCGCTCGCCTGAATAGTCTGGACCGGGCCGATTAGGTCTTCCGGTATTTCGGGAACGCACTCAGTGGGTGTTGGTGTGCAGGTGTTTGGTATTCCTGCAGTGTTATTGGCGTTAAAGGCCGCGCAAGGCGTTGCCGTCATGGTGGGGCTGGGCGAGGGAGTTGGTGTACACGTTTCCGGTGTAGCGCCAACGACCAAATCCGCCAACACACAGGGAGTTTCTGAGGGTGCGGTAGGAGTTGCAGTTGGCGTTTCGTCTTCCGGGGTCTGAGTCGGCGTTGGCGAGGGATGTGTTACCGGAGGCGGTACCGAGTCGTCGTTTACACAAAGATCCGGATCGTCTCCAGGTTCCGTTCCCCAAATAGCCGCACAGGTGTTGTCCATCTCGTTGATGGCTTGAGAGGGGAAGAAGGGCTGGCTTTCATTAGGATCTCCAGCTTCGGGGTGATCATATAAGTCGTGGTAATCAAAACCGGCCGGGTTATCTACGCCTTCATCGGTCCAGGCCCACCATTTGAATGTGGGATCGTTGTAGATGCCGGAGGCCTTAAAGGCTATTTCAAGTATGGCCGGTTTGCCAGGCTTGTAACGCGCCCAGGCAAGGTCGGGGTCTTCACCCTGGCCTTGATCGAAGGCAAGGATGTCGTATCCATCTCCGGCATTGGGTGGGTCCGGGGCCAAGGGCTGCTGGTCACCGACGTCATTGTCATCATCACCGAGGAATTGAACGCCGAGGACCGTCCAATCTTCAGTGGCTTCTTCCCCAGGATTGCGAGCTAAGACAAGTACGTCCCCGCGACCATCGATGTCAATGTCGATTTCAATAGCGTAGGTTCCGTCCAATCCCTGGGTTTCCTGGTTCACATCAAAAACAGAAAGCCGGAAATAAAACCAGGTCCCATCGGTTCCCAATTCGGCGGAAAGAATGTCCAGATCGGGTAAGAAAATATCCTGGGTCTCTGGGTTAAAGGGGCGTTCGTAGCGGTTGATCTGCCAGTTATCACAACCTGCATCAGGCTGGATCGGCCCATCGGTGCTGTAGTCGGCCGGCAAGTTCTCGCCGGTGTTGCAGTCCCAGACTAGTTGCTGGTATAGCGGATCTCCTGGTTGCGCACCGTGTTCTACTGTCGGTGTTCCGCCTGCGGGAGCGCAGGCCGCCAGCAGTAAAACCAGCAGACCGGCAAGACTAATGAACAGATGAGATTTGGTTTCCATGGCGAATTCTCCTCACTGCTTGTGGTACCGAAGATCAGTTTAAGGCCAAATTCGAATCTTGCAAAGTAACCCTTTTCAATTGGCTTTGTTCTCCTCAAAAACGCAGCCTCGCCGTCCTCCTTGGAGGAAGCCTAACAAATTAGATGCATTTTAGGACATAAACCTTCATTTTTCCACGCCAGGATCCCTGGCCTGGGTTAGTCAAATTCGTTGTTATCCAGCCGGTCTTTGCAATCTTTATCTTGCATGTCAATGGCTCCGTCCTTGTCATTGTCAATGCCATCGCTGCATTGCGGCTGGGTGGCCGAGGTTGGCGTGGCCGTAAAGGTCGGGGTGGGGCTCGGCGGGTAGCCGACAAAGGGGAGCAGGCTTTCCGGGATTTCCTCAATCGGAGTCACGACCTCATCGATCAATAGATCGATGTTTTCTATAAATGCCCAACATTTGACGTTGGTGACCGGTCCCCGGAACTGAACCCAAAGGTTGTCAAATCCACGCGCAATTGGAGTGTATGGAACTCCTTCGAACAACGTATCCGCAATATCAAATGAATTTCCGTTTCCTTCGCGGCAATTAGCATTCCGCTTTGGAATGGCAACCAGTACCAGCGGGCTCGGGGTTTCGGCAGGGGTTTTGGTAACAGTTCTGGTGACTGTCGCAGTTCGACTCGCCGTGGGGGTTGGAGTTTCCGACTCGAATAGATCCAGCATTAGTTCAACGGTTTCTTGTTTAGGTTGAGCCGCCCGAAACTCGAGGGTGGCCATCGCAGCAGCCGCAAGTAAAACCAAAAGAATCAGGGGCCCCGCCCATCGCGCCCAATTACCGAAAGACTTCGCTCCCGGTCCCCCGCCAGATCCCCCGTTTGGCCCAAAGGTTTCCTGAAGCTGCTTTACCAGCTTATTTTCTGTAGCTTGAGAGAGTTGCGGCTTGCCCCATCGCTCCAAGAAGGTGTCTCCCAGCGCGGCCTCCAAGGCGGCGAACTCCCCGGCGTAGGCGCGGCAATCTGCGCAGCCCTGCAGGTGGCTTTCCAACGCGCGCTGCTGATCGGACGTCAGCAGGCCGTCGGCGGCTCGCTCGATCAGCGTGCGGGCTTCAGAATGGTTGAGAGCCTTCATCGAAGGGCCTTCATTTTGCAGGCCTCGCTTTGCGCGACCTCGCCTGGGCTCGCTTCAGCGCACCGGCTAGCTGCGTCCGGGCGATGGACAGGCGTGAATGCACGGTCCCCTCGTTGATGCCTAATACGGAGGCGATCTCCGCGGTGGAAAGCTCATGGTAGTAGCGCAGGAAGATGGGCATGCGGTGCTTCTCATCCAATTTCGAGATCGCCGTCCATAAGGCCCGAGATTCTTCCGAGCGCATAGTGTGCTGCTCGGGCGTAGGTATGTTGTCTCCCGAAAGCGAGGGATCCTCAAGCGTCTCGCTCAGACGCGTGCGACGCTTTCGCTGGCGCAGCGACGAACGGCATACATTGAGGGCGATTGAGATCAGCCAGGTCTGGAAAGCGCTGTCGCCGCGGTAGCTCTTTAAAGCTTTAAACGCGGCAATGAAACTTTCTTGGGTGGCGTCCTCGGCTTCTGCGGCATCATCCAGCATGGACAAGCACAATCGGTAAATCTTGGCCTGGTGCTCATGCACCAGCGCTTCAATTGCCTGCGGGTCGCCCGATTGACATCTGGCGAGGAGCTCGGAATCCACGATTTTCCGCTCTCTAGAGGATTAGACGAGGGTCTGTCGACTTTGCTTCATTAATGGGAGGCAACGGCAGAAATTATAGCGGTAGTTTTGCGCTGGTTTTCATGAGGGAGAATGGCAATAAAACCTGTGATTAATAGGCTGCCTATTGCCATTCTCCTTAAAAATTGAAAAATGACCAGCCCCTTTTGCTGGTCATTTTTCAATTTAGCGCTCTCGGCGCGACTCGAACGCGCGACCCCTTGCTCCGCAAGCAAGTGCTCTATCCACTGAGCTACGAGAGCTGGTAACCGGGGCATTGGCCTCGTTGGTAACCAGTGGCTATATGCCCCGGTTACCTTACAGTTTCCTCGCTTCTTCGAAGCTCTCAAACTGTCGAGTGCTGATGCAATCGGTTGTTCAATATTGTAACGAGCGGATGAACCAAATTCAAGGCGGGGAGGGAGGGATTTGAACCCTCGTCCGACTAAAACGCCGGAACCCGCTTAGCAGGCGGGCGCACTAGACCAGGCTATGCGACCTCCCCAGGTTGTGGTGCAGCGGAGGGAGAGGGATTCGAACCCCCGGTGAGTGTTGCCACCCACAACGGTTTTCAAGACCGCCGCCTTAAGCCACTCGGCCATCCCTCCCAGTTTAAGTTTCTATTCCTCGGGCCAAAAAATTTTACCATACGGGTGCGTTGACCGAAGAATCAGTTCGACGCCCTGGTGGGTAGAAACGGACAACCACCGATTTCGTTTGTTCCGGGCGCCGTTGGAAGCTCTCTCCGTGATCACGAAGCCCCAGGAGTGAGCGCTTGGCAGAAGTGCTCGCCCGCGCAGCTGCCAACTCTCTCGGACGAAAAATACGCCGGACACGTGGTCAAAGCCATCGAAGGTGTCTTCGGCGCGCCCTTTGAGATTGATGGAGAAGAAAATGAGCGTTACCGCCAGCGTAGGCGTGGGTATTTTCCCGCGCGATTCGTTGGATGCGGAAATGCTGATCAAGATTGTTGACAAAAGAGATGTACGAGATCAAACAAAAACGGCATGTCGCCCGAAAAAAACAAATAAGACTCCCAGCGGGAGTCTTATTTGTTTGGCCTATAGTCCGATTAGGGTGCTATGGTTGCGATCGGTAGCGTCGGAATGATGGTATTGCCACCACCGCCTCCACCACCGCCTGGAGCGATGAACAGGAAATATGCGCCGATCACGATGATCAAGATCACAACGATAGCCACGATCGCAGTATTGCTGCTTCCGCCAGTGCTTTTTTGAGTAGTCATGTTTGCCTCCTTGAGTAGGAATGATAATCTGCGCAATATAACGAAACGGAGGCTTGATTCGAACGGGCGAGAAAGTTGTGAACATTAATCATTGGTGAGCCCCTTTCCTTTATCGCTGCAACTCCAGCTTCAGCTCCACTGCGCTGCCGACAGCGTCGGCCACCGGGCAGTGGGCCAGCGCCCACTCCGCCAGTTCGCGGTAGACCTCTTCGCCAGCGCCTTGCGCTTCCATCTTGACGCTCACGCGCATCGATAGCGGTCCGGCAGACACGGTTTCGTCCATGCCCAATATGCCGCGATCATCCGATTCGCTGTCCACAGTGACCTCGAGCACGCTAAGCTTCACATCGGTCTGCGCCGCTCGCATGGCGACCAGGCTGCCGATACAGGAGGCCAGAGCTGCCCGAAACAGCCATCCGGGGCCCGGCTCCATGCCTTCGCCGCCCACGCCCTTCGGCATGTCAGTCGTGATCGTTCGCCCATCCGGATCGCTGACCCGAAAACGCAGCCCGCTTTCCAGCGTCGCCACCGCGGCGCTGTCGGTGTAGCGCGCTTCGTCGGGATGCGAAGTTAAGTAGGCGATGGCGGTTTCGATGGACTGTTTGATCGGGTTGGGTGACATGGAGCCCTCCTGGAAGATGGCGAATGTGTTTTGTTTGTGATGTACATGATATAGCAAATCCGCAGAGTAGGGGCGGCTTGCAAGCCGCAGGCAAATAAACGGCGTCCCACGCCGTTTATTTGTCATTGCGGGCGAGCCGTGTTGCCAAGGGCAACTAAGGCGGAGAATTTCTGATTGCTGAATGCTGATTGCTGATCTAAAGGGTATGGTGCCGATAGAATAGTCTGTAAGAGGATTCGCCTGAAAGGAGTACGCAGATGAAAGTAGTGGCAAGTATAGCTATAGCCATTGCGGGGTACATCCATATCTATTTAGCCCCCCAGCATTACGCTCACGCGCCGGCGCACGGCATCTTCTTTGCCGTCGCGGGTTTGGCGGAGATCGCCTGGGCGGTGGGGTTCCTGCGCTGGCCCAGCCGGCCCTTCTACTATGCGGGCCTGGCCATGGCAGGCGGCCTGGTGGCCCTGTGGGTCGTTACGCGGTACCTGCCGGCGCCCTTCGGTCACGAAGTCGGCGCCATCGACGCCGGCGGCATTGCCTCCAAACTAGGCGAGATGGTCGGTATTTTGGCATTGGTGGCGCTGGCCACGCAGGGGCGAATTTTGGGGCTGGCCAAGCAATCCTTCGGTCGTTTGCTTGCGACTGCGGTTTTGCTTGGAGCGGCCGCCGGGGTTGTGACCTACGGGGTCAGCCGGGCGGTGGAGCCGCTGTTTCCTTTCCTTGCGGAAGCCGAGAACGGAGAGCCCGCGCACGAACACGGGGAGTAAGAAAACGGATGGAGGATGAGGGAGGAAATAATAAGGATAAGGGATCAAGGAAAAAGGATAAAAAACAAAGGGCGCATTTCGAATTCGGATTGCGAGTTAGGCCTTCTAATCCAATATTGCACAAATTGATGTATCCTGTTCTAAGGATTCAGCGGCATGTCCTCATTTCCCATGTGATTAATAGGATAGCGAAGGCGGTGAGAGGTTAATGGTGAAGAAGAAAACCGATAAGCAGAGAAAAGTACGTAAGAAAACCGATAAGCAGAGAAAAGCACGTAAGAAAACCGATAAGCAGAGAAAAGCACATATGGACTATTTCACTCGGCTGGGTATCGATACCAGCTGTGTGGTTTGCGGCAGCGAAGACTGGATCATCGGGAGGACGGGGCCGGCATTTGATGTTGGCGACGGTCGTAAGGTGATGCCAGTGGAGATCATCTGTAATTTCTGCGGCCGTATAGCTACTTATGACGGGCGTGTAATCGGCAATGTTTGAATTAAACCGCTCGCCGCGGATCCGAGCAAGCGCGCACTAGCCTGGAGTTCCGTACAGGATCCAGAAAGCCACCAATGAATTGCAAATGAGGAACTCCAACGCGTCGCCTCTTTTGCGACGCAAGGGAACGTTTGAATTCGATTCCGCCTAAAAGTGTGCCCGGCAGGATTCGAGCCGGCAACCAAGCGGTGAACCGCTAATGGGCCGGTGGCCGCGGGGCGCGCATGACGACACGCCGTTCGCAACGGCCCCCGTGGGTTGAGCTCTCCGATATGGAGTTCCGTACACTGATCTACCCCCAGTACTTATATGGCAAACGAGGAACTCCAACGCGTCGCTATTTGGCGACGCAAGCGATCGGCGCAAAACTACTTGATTGTCCAATGGCCCTAAACGCCGTTCGCAACGGTTGCCTGGATGCTGGCGGCGGGGGTCCTGATCGCAATGCTCCTTTCGTCGGAGGAATTTTGAACATGCAGAACTTCGCCAAATTTGCTCTCATCTTCGGTTTGATGCTGTCCGCTTGCGGGCAGGTGGCTCCGCAGGCACCCTCCGAGCAGGGCGCGGTGTCCGAGCTCTCCAATGCTCCCGTCCCCACAAAAGCCGTCACCTCCACGCAAACTCCGCTGCCTGAACCCACGGCCACGGTCTGGCCGCCAGTGTTCGACCCCGCAGCCATTGGGGATAATCGCGTACTTGACAGTTTCATTTTGATCATTACGGATAATATCGTTGGCGGCAGCGCCGACGGCGATCACTCGGATTTAATCGGCTATATCAAAGAGCCTTTGTCTGCCTCGCACACCGCCTATTTTTCCTTTGCAGGCTCCGGGGGAAACCTCGAAGAGGATTCGTACTACCTGATCGATGGAATTATGTTTACCAAGGATGGCCAGAATGGTCCGCCTTTTTATTACTATGCCGAGTTCCAGCCGGTTGCGGATGACGTGAATTACTGGCTGCTGGATGCCGCCGATATGCGCCAGGGCAGTTTCCCCATTTACTTGATCGAGAGCGCCGAGTTCGTTGCCCAGGAGGATTACCAGGGGATACCCGCCAATCATTTCAGCTTTGACGAAACCGATTTGGGCGGGGTGGGCTACGTTGGCGACCTGCAAAGTGGGCAGGGAGACATTTACCTGGCGCAGGGAGATAATTATCCGGTGTACATTCATTTCAATGTCACCGGGAGCGAAGCCAGCCGCGAGTTCACCGCGGAATTGCTCACCATCAACCAATTGGCTGAGATCGGTTTGCCCGCGGATTTCCCAGTGTTCGAGCTGAACCCCGGCATCCCGTTCCCAGAGGGCACGATCCTTTGGAGCGTGCAAGAAGGCGTTGAAGGCGACGACTCTGATTGGTACGACCATTTTGTGCCCCTCGAGATCAGCAACCAGGATTTCCTGGATTTCTATCGCAACTTGCCAGACGACAGCGCTTGGAAGCTTGAGGAGATCGGCAACGTCAGCGACTTTCGCTCTTGCAACGCACGCGAATGTGTGACCCTGATTAATTGGAGATTGAGCCAGGTGGTGATTGCGCCTTACATGGCCGGAGATCTGTGCGTCTCCACTATGCCGGCTGGTTATGGATGCGTTTTGGCTTTTTACAAAGAGTAGCATCTGCGTTTCCCCAGGAGTGATTGAGGAGAGTAGGGCTGTATCTTCATTAAAGGCGCTTCTCCAGCGTATCATTGGTAGGGGCGGGGTTACCCCGCCCTGATTTTTCTGAGGGCGACGCGTGCATCGCCCCTACGAAGGCGACGAGGAATCCGTATAGCGCCTGTTAACTAGAAGTCTTCTCTGGGACCCATTTTTATTCTACGATTTCACTCTGCGTGATCGTGCTGCTCCGGTTCTTCATGTTGTTCATCGTGGTGTCCTTCACTGGCCAGAGACGGAAAGAACGGCTCGATGGCGAGGCTTACTTCATAGGTAACCTCACCCCGGACTTCATCCGACCACCTCCCTCGTAACCTCGGGAGAGGGGAAGCTGACGCGGAAGTGAGCGCTAACTTGTTTCAATAAGCGACACTAAGCCCCGTAACGTGTGTTTTCTCCGTGATTCTGCCCCCCAAGAATCCCCCCAAACCCTAAACATACCACAACGCTCTCGCCTCGCGATGTCTAGTATGAAACAGCGCTATAATGATTGCCGTCACGATACAGTTCGTTCAGTTGAACGGACGAGGAAGATATGAAAGCCGATTTGGTTGTCATAGGTCTTCTCAGAATTGGTTCGGTATTGGGGCGGTGCATGAGGCTGAACCCGCGCTGGCTGCGTATCAGTATAGGCACGGCCCTGCTGCTGGTGATACTGGGTGGATCTCCTCCATCCAAAGCAGCGCCGCTTGATCAAACGGCAGCGTTCTCATTCGAGATCGAGCGATCCCCTGAGGGCCCTGTTTGCCCTGGTGAGATTATCATGATTACTGTAACACCGAAGCTGGTTACCGAGCGTTCAGGTGATCTCGGGAATGTGCTTGTAGCCCCAGTAACTGCCGAAGTGAGAACTCCGAGCGGACAAGACAAGCCCATCCCGGCGTTCGACGAAGACGTCGATAGTATTTTCAAAACGACCTTCTTAATCCAATTTTCCGAGGTGGGAACCCATTACCTGACAGTTCAACTTACGATGCGGGATATCAGTGCTGTGGAGGGTATGGGCGACATGACTATTGAAGAGGCGGCGTTCTCGACGGATTTCATCCTTCGGATGCGCAGGTTTGAGCTGAGGCGGGCTATTACAAGTAAAGAAGAGATCGAGATCGAGGTGATTCCCTGCAAGATCAGAGTTTGGGGATATCATATCGGTTTTTGGAAGGACCCTTTTACGGGGTCTGGGTTCGGCATCATTGGGTCAGTTGATCTCGTGCCGGATAACAAAGCAGTATATACTGGGAGTTCAGAGTTTACCTATAATGGGGACTTTCTTTATAGTACTGCTGGCTGTTATTCCAAAGCGAAATGGATCGATGTCAAAGGTCCTGTCACGCTTAAAGCTGAAATACGGGCGAGTTATATATTCATTCGCATATCTTTTGGGGCTGGCGTCGGCCGTATTGATGGTGAGGCGGCTTGTGGTGGAGCGTTTGCAAGTGAAAGTGGAATGTGGGAAAACGCAATCGGCGCAGCCTATGCGGACGGAACGATGGCTGTTCCGCTAAAGCCAGGCTTTCAGTTAAAAGCTGATTTTCCTGTCGGTGCCTATATTCCTCAATTGGGCATCTATGCGCGGATCATCCGGGAATAGCGACATCGTTTCATCATTAGTCTGCAGAATGGCGTACTGGAGGAAGACACCGCCTGGCACTACCTTCAGGTTGTCCGAGAGATAAAGTAACCATGAACACAAAGGCGCACTCTGCCTGGATGACCGCTGTCCTACTTGTGATGCTGATAGCCGCCACAGGCTGTCGAACATCGGATGCAGATGGTCCAGAGGGCGAGACAGAGCTAACGAGCACCTCCGACTCCGAGACGGAGGTCGAGGGAGAGCTGGTCGAGCTGACCTTTGGGCCTGGCGACATCGTGGTTGGCGATCCAATGGTGGGATTGGATGAGCTCGCCAGCTATCGCGCTACTCTAACGGTTTCTTTTAATGGCACCCGCCAAGGCCAGTCAGAACAGTGGACACGTACCTATGCTCTCGTTCAGAGTCGGGATCCCCTTGTACGTCTCTACACGGTCGAGGGTTTAGAGGCGGGTGAAGACGTGCCCAGCTTTATTGCGGTGATCGATGCCTTTACGTATGAAATTTCCTCGGATGGAACCTGCTTCGCTTCGGCGGATACCGAACAGGCTGAATTCTTAATCAAGCACCCGGCTGAACTGATTCTGCCACTCATCGGCGCCGAGATGGCTGGAAGCGAAACCTTGAATGGTGTTGAGACGCTGCATGCTACATTTGACGAACGGTCGATGATCGTGCCGGGCATTGCGGACGCGTCCGGTGAGGTCTGGATTGTGCCGGGGACAGGCCCGGTCGTGAAGTATACGTTAAGCGCGCAGGCTGGCCCCGATTTCCTAGGTGGGGATGGCGAAGGCCAACTGACTTACGAATACCAGCTTACCGACATCAACCAGCCGGTAGTTATCGAGCTTCCCGAGGATTGTCCGGCTGGGCGGA